>NZBC01000180.1 GCA_002687715.1 Planctomycetota bacterium
CTCGTGGATACGGCTCGCGCTGGCGCGGGTCTCGAACACGAAGTCGCGTGCGTCGTCCGTCGCGGCGGGGTCAGGTGCGCGCGTGAGCAGGACCTCGAAGTACGCCAGCGGCGAGATCAGGCGCGGTGGGCCGGGCATCGAGCCCAGGATGCCGTCGACCACGACCAGGGAGATGAGCGCGATGATCGTGGGCATCCGGAAGACGAGCCCGAACAGCGTGTAGAGCGCACCGTAGAAGACGATGACCAGCGCGGTGATCGCCAAGAGCCGGATGAACATAGCCGTCTGGTCCGGACCCGCGAAGATGCCCATGGGCAACCCTGCCCGGCAGGCGACGAAGCCGGCGGCGGCGGAGACCAGGCCCAGCGGCAGGATGTACGAGAGCATCCCGGAGTACAGGCCGAAGACGACGCGGCTCCGTCCGATGGGTCGCGTCAACAGGTACTGGAGGGTCTTGTCCTCCATTCCGTCGCGGACGAGCCCGGCGCCGTGGAAGAGACACATGAGCTGGATGATGCCGAGCAGGATGCTCGGCAGTCCTTCTTTCATGAACTCCGCGATCGTGCCCGGCGGCGCCTGATGGCGAATCAGGATCGCGATGCCCGTCGGCACGAGGAGCAGGAACACCATGAACGCGGTGCGGCGCGACCACGAGATCTGGCGCGCGGTGAATGCACTCACCAGGGTGAGCGAGCGGAACCATCCCAGGCGTCCTGCGCTCATCGCAGCAGCCTCTGGAACAGGGTCTCGAGGTTCTCGTCCGGACAGGAGATCCCGTAGACCTCGAGCCCGAGGTCGAGCATCAGCTGGGGGAATTCCGTGATGAGCTGCTGGGACGACTCGGTGGAGATGGAGAGCCCGTGGTCCCCCTGGAAGACGAGCGACACGACGTGGGGATGCCCGGTCAACTCCCGCGCGAGTTTCCGCGGGCCGCTGGACTCCACCACGAGGGTGAATGCGTAGTCGCGCAAGTCGCCCTGGATCTCCTCGAGGGTCCCTTCCGCGAGGAGCATGCCCTTGTTCATGATCGCGACGTTGGTCGCGACCGACTCGACCTCGTGGAGGATGTGGCTGGAGAAGAGGATCGACCGCCCCTCCTCCGCCAGGCCCGCGATCAGATCGGCGACGGCCTTGCGCCCGACCGGATCGAGTCCCGTCATCGGCTCGTCGAGGAGGAGCAGCTTCGGATCGTGGACGAGCGCCGCCGCGAGCCGGGTGCGCTGACGCATGCCCTTCGAGAAGCCACCGCACCGCCGGTCCTTCGCATAGGCGATGCCGCAGCGCTCGAGCGCTGCCATCGTCCGGTCCTTCGCGTCCGCGGCGCCGTAGCCGGAGCAGCGCGCCAGGAACGAGACCATGTCGACGGGCGTCATGTCGTCGTAGAGCGCATCGTCCTCCGAACAGAAGCCGATCTCGGTGAACACGCCGGGATCCCACACCGGGCTGCGGCCGAGGACCCACACGGCACCCGACGACGGGTGGATCTGGCCTGTGAGCAGACGCAAGAACGTGCTCTTGCCCGCTCCGTTCGGCCCGAGCAACCCGGTGATGCCCGGCCGGATGTCGACCGTCAGATCCGTGAGACCGACGACGGGTCCGTACCAGCGCGCGAGGTCGCGGGCCTGGATGATGGGAGCGTTCTTCGTCTCCTGAACCACGACGTCTTCGACCGGGACTGCTTCCGGCGTCACGGCAACCTCCCCGATGCTATGCGGCGCATGACCAGCCAGCCGCTCAGCGTGGTCAGCGACGCGAGAATCACGACGCTGGGCCAGACCTCCCGCTGAACGTCCAGTACCGGAAGCTCCCTGATCTCGAAGGGCTGGAACTCGATGAACTCCCACAACACGAAGTACAGGTTCTGCTGGAGGCCGATGAGGTCAAACAGGGGCTGTCCGGTCGTCTGCCCCAGGAGAACCGACAGAAGGAACGTCCCGAACGACGCCACGAACCAGATGATCGTGGCGTACCGGGAACTCTTCCCCATGGACGAGATGCCCAGGATGACCATCGCATTCACCAGGCTCCAGATCAGGACCGCGACGAGCACCCGGGGGAACATGGTCCAGCAGGCACCGAACGAACCTTCGAGGAATGCGCTCGCCATGATCATCACGAGAAAGGTCGGGACGAGCATGACCTGGAGCACGGGCCGCATGACTACGAGCAGCTTCCCGAACAGGTAGTCCCAAGACGAGATCGGCCGCGCGAGGTAGACCTCGAACGCGTGGCTGCGGAGATCGTCGGCGATCTGGTGCGCACCGACCAGCGGCGTGAGGAACAGCGCCAGCCACCCTTGGATGCTCAGAAGCGACCACAGCATGATGCCGCAGATTCGGTACCACGCCTCGTCGGTGATCGAAGCGACATCGTCAAAAACGTGCTGCCCCTGGCTCAGCATGCTCACCGCTTGAGGCACCTGATCCGGGTTCTGATTCGCCAGGTAGATGATGAAGCAGAAGACGAGGGCCGGCGCGTAGGACCCGAAGAGCACGAGCTTGGTGAACCAGCCGCGCGTCGCGTAGCGCGCACCGTACCTCGAGATGGCCAGCGCGGGGCTCTGTCCGCGCGCTCGGGGTGGATCGGCCAGTCGGGAATACAGGCGCTCATGAATGGCCATCGGCGCCCTCCTCGATGCTCTCCAGGAACACCTCTTCCAACGACCGCGAGCCCTGCGCGAGGTGCTTGAGGCCGGTGCCGGTCTCGGCGGCGGCTTCCAGCACCGGCCGCGTACCCCCATCGGGAACCATGATGCGCAACGAACCCGCCGTCGGGTCGAAGTGGCATTCGACGCCGCGCGTCTCCAACGCCTGGAGGAACGGCCCGGAGTCGCCAACGAACCGGACGTCGTACTGCCGGTCGAGTCCGCGGGTGAGCTCCGAGACCAACCCCTCGTTGGTGACGCGGCCCTTGTTCACCACGACCACGCGCGAACACACCTCCTGCACATCCGGGAGCAGGTGGGTCGAGACCAGGATGCTGATGTTGGAGCGGGACAGCTCACCGATCAGGTCGAGCATGTAGCGCCGACCCTGCGGATCGAGACCGTTGGTAGGCTCGTCGAGGAAGAGCAGGTCCGGGTCGTGAACGATCGCAGCCGCCAGCTTCAGGCGCTGCCGCATGCCGGCGCTGAAACCATCGACCGGACGGTATCGGGCCTCGCCGAGGTCGACGTAATGCAGGACCTCGTGGGCGCGCTTGGTCGCCGCGACGGATCTCATGCCGGACAGGTTGCCCATCATCGCGACGTAGTCGAGCGCGAGCATGGACGGGACATGAGCGTCGCGTTCCGGCATGTAGCCGACGCGGCGCCTCACCTCGGTGCGCTCCTTGCGGACGTCGCGCCCGAGGACCGTTCCCGATCCGTCATCCGGCGCGAGCAGCCCGAGCAGCACCTTGATCAGCGTGCTCTTGCCGGCGCCGTTGGGCCCGAGCAGGCCGTGGCACCCGGCCGGTATGGAGACATCGAGTCCGTCCAGTGCCCGCAAGCTCTTCCCGTAGGTGAGGGTGAGCCCCTTGGCGCTGATGATCGGCGCGGTCGAGTCGATCGGGTTGGAGAGGTCCGGGTGGCTCATCGTCGGCGTGCAGGCTCGTCGGGCGGGAGTGTAGCCGACGGTTCACACGACCGCATACGCCCTCCCGGACGGATCTTCGCCGAGAGTTCGGAAAGCTCTACACCACGACGGGCGTGACGTCGTGGGCCGCGGTGACCTCGGACGCGGCCACCAGCGCGACGTTTCGCGCCGGGAGCGGCTCCTCCGCTCGCAGCTCAGCCGAGACGCGCAGGTGGATGCGGTGGGCAAGCAACCCGGCGGTCCGGTTGGTGAACACCCACGTCGCCAACGCGCAGAGGAGGAACGGGATGAACGCCAACAGGCCCGTAAAGGCCAGGAACGCCGACAGGATGCCGCCGGCGGCGATGATCAGCGCCGCGATCGCCATGGCGCCCCACTCGCGGGGTTTCGGAGTCGTCGCGAAGGGGAATCCCGAGCCGATGGAGTGGAGCGGCTCGCTCATCAGCACCAGCAGGCCAATGAGGCCGGCCGGCGCCGCCAGGACCAGGAACCAACCTAGTCCGGCTGTG
The DNA here is from genome assembly GCA_002687715.1 of Planctomycetota bacterium. Classification (GTDB taxonomy): domain Bacteria; phylum Planctomycetota. The sequence goes on from NZBC01000180.1 coordinate 4,085, forward strand.
AACCCGAGCGTCAGCGGGCCGACCACGGTGAGAAGCGCGATCGACTCCATCCCGTAGGACCGTGGCTGGAGACGCGAACGCATGTTCGTGATCGGTCCCGAGCGGGCGTCCGGATGGCACCACGCGTCCTCTCGAGCGCAGATCCCCAGCGGCACGAGCCACACGAGGAACGCACAGCTCACCGCGCCCCACACCAGCCAGGGCCAGGATCCAGGGAGGACCGCGCCGAGGACGCAGAGCCCGGCGAATCCCAACAGCTCGAGGACGGATCGGCCGAGACGCTCGCCGACGTGCGCCGGCGCCACGGCATCGAGAAAGACGCTCGCCACCAACTCCCCCGGATCTCCCGGATACGTCACCGGGACGTCGGGAATGAGTCGCGACGGATCTGCCGCGGCGAGTCGCTCGCGGAGGTCCGCAGCCTCGCGGCCGAGCGGATCGAGGCGCTTGAGACACTCCAGGGCCAGCGGCCACTCACCGTTCCACGCCAGCAGCTCGCCGGCGGCCACGTAGAGCCATGGGGACGATCCTTCGACGCGCAGGCGCGCCATCGCCGCTTCGAGTTCTGCGGCGTAGGGTCGGGCCGCCTGGGGTTCCAACGCAACGCCCATGACCTCTTCTTCGACACGAATCCAGCTGCGACGAGACTCATCGTCACGCACTCGTGTCCGATCAGGGGGAGCATGCTCGGAACGACCCCGGTAAGCCGAGCGATACCAATCACTTGCTTCTTGCGCGCGACCCTGCCCTGCGTAGGCTGGGAATTGGTGAAGGGGCAGGGAAACCCGGCTTTGATGAGCGGCGCTTCCTTCGTTCCGGCACCTTCGAACGCAATCGAGGGAAGAGGGGGCCGCACACCACACCTCTTCGAATTGGCAAAGTCAAAGGGTTTCATTTGACTCTTCATTCACTCAAGCACACCAGAAACCTCACCTGGCCCCCTTCTTCCGTCTTCTCCCTCCCCGCCTGACGCGCTCCGTTCGAGGCTCCGCTCGCTGCGGTGCTTCGGCGTCTCGCTTGCGCACCGTGATCTGGAGGTGGTGCGCCCGGCCGAGCGCCAGTTCCGTCGCGCCGTAGCGCTTCTCCATCGCGAGCAGACGACGCCGGGTCTTGAGATCGTCGATCCACGGGTGGCCACCGCGGAGATCGAACATCGTCTTGCCAATGACGCGCACGACGTCGAACCCCGCTCGCTCCGCTTCCTGACGCAGGCTCGTCGGCGTGAACGCGTGGAACGGGAAACGCTCCTCGGCGCGGTCGGCGAGCCACGTGCCGGCTCCCTTGGCGAGGAAGTCCTCGAGGCCTTCCAAGTCGTTACGCCCGACGAACGGCTGGCAGCCCCCGAAGCGTGAATCGACGGACACCACCGCGCAGCCGTTCGGCGCGAGTACCCGATGCAGATTCCGCCACGCACGTCGACGATCGGTCGAGAACGACAGCGGGTCGCCCTGCGCGACGACGAAGGAGAACCGTTCGTCCTCGAATGGTTCGAGGTCCGTGATATCTGCGACGGCCGCGTCGGCCTCGCGCGACGGGAACTGCTCTCCGGCCTTGCGGAGCGCGACGTCGAGCATCTTGCGCGAGAGGTCCGAGAACACGACGGTGTACCCGGACTTCATGAGGCGGAGGCCGAAGAGGCCCGTGCCGCAGCCGACGTCCAGTACTGGACGCGACAGGTCCCTCGGCAGGCTGGGCTTCAGGTCCTGCCACGACACCTCGTGGTAGTACGCCCAGTACGCGTCCTTCTTGTAGACGTCGTCGTAGCGCGCCGCGATCCGGTCGTGATATCGCTCGTTCGAGGACGGCATGCGGAAGAGCGTACCGGCCCCGGGCGGGGGTTGCGCGGTCGGATCAGAGGGACAGCGACCGCGCCAGCTCCTCGAACAGGGGACGCGTCGTGGGCAATTCGCCGTCCGAGCACGCGAACCCGGCGCACACGACCGTCCCGTCGGCAAGAACGCGGGTGCGCAGGGTCAGCGTTCCCTTGAAACGCTGGTGCGGCATCGTCGCGCGGAGCTGGTACTCCGGCGCAGCCTGGCGCCCGAGCATCGCCAGCGACGTCCGAGGATCGCCAGGCTCCATCCCCGCCGCCCGGAGCCGGCGCGAGATCACGGCGACCATCTTGCGAGCGATCTCGGGCTGCGCCCGGGCCGGCAGCGACGTTCCCTTCTGGATCCACACGAAGAGCCGGGCCGTCTTGAACCACGCGCTCGCCGGCGCGGCTTCGCGCTGGATGGACAAGAACCAGCTGTCTTCGCTCTGCTGCAAGGGCGAGAGCACCCAGCCCTTCGGGTGGAGCAAGCTCACGCCCCACTTGCGGTTCTCGAAGACGTCGTACGCCGCGGCCAGTGCGCGCAGCTTCACGAGGCTCTTCAGGCGGTCACCCAGGTGCGAGATCAACGGATCCTTGGCGCCGGCCGAACGGGCGGCGTCGAGGTCGCCCTCGACCACACCGGTCGGTCCCCCGCGGCGTTCCAGCAGCGCGAGGACGTCCGTCGACGGCACGCCCGCTTTCAGGAGCGTCAGGACTTCGTCCACGGTCAAGGTCTTGGCCTGAGCGGCGGACGGGACGGAGACCAGGACGAGAAAGGTGGCGACCAGGGCGGCTTTGATGGCTGAACTCATGGTGTGCGACTCCTCCTCCCGATTCTCGGACGGAGGCACCACGGCTGTAGGCGGGCGCCGCCGGTTACGATCGGCCCATGCCACTCGACCTGTTTCGCGCCGATCGGCCCGCCATCGGAGTCGTCCACCTGGCGCCGCTGCCGGGGTCGCCGCGCGCCGACGGAGGCATGAGCGCCGTCGTCGAGGCAGCCGTCCGCGACGCCCGCCGCTACGCTGACGCCGGGTTCGACGGGCTCATCGTCGAGAATCACGGCGACGCCCCGTTCCGCAAGGAGCGCTGCGAGCCGCACGTCGCAGCGGCGCTCGCGCGCGTCCTGGTAGCAATCGATGCCCAGGTCGACGTTCCGCTTGGCGTGAATTGTCTGCGCAACGACGCAGAGACCGCGCTCGGAGCCGCCGTCGCGGCGGATGCCGCCTATATCCGCGTCAACGTCCTGATCGGCGCCGTCGCGACCGATCAGGGCATCCTCGAGGGATGCGCCGACACGCTACTGCGCTATCGGTCGCAGCTGGGATCGCGAGTCCGCATCCTCGCCGACGTCCACGTGAAGTTCGGCACCCCGTTGTACGACGCCACGGCGGCGGAGACCGCGGTGACGGCACTGACGCGCGGAGGTGCAGACGGGGTCATCGTGACGGGAGCCCGGACCGGCGCCCCGCCCAATGTTCAAGAGCTGGCCGCCGTCCACGCGGCCGTAGCGGGACGCGGCCCGGTCTTCGTCGGAAGCGGCGCCGACCCCGAAAACCTCGCTTCGATGTTCCAAACGGCGGACGGGTTCATCGTCGGAAGCTCGTGCAAGGAGGACCGGGATCCGGACCGCCCCGTCGCGCCGGAAGCCGCCGCGGCCTTCACGTCTGCCCTCAGAAGCCTCCGAGCTGGTGGATCCTGACAATCGGGCTCGATAGACTCCGGTTCGATCTGTCCCCAATCCACCGCGTCTGCCCCGAACCCCGGACCCCTTTCGATGAGCGAGACCCTGACCGAACCAGAAACTGATGCGGCCCACCTCGATGCGTACGTCGATGACGTTTGCGCCCTGGTTGCCCGCGACCTCCGCATGGACGAGCTGGTGGAACGGGTGGCCGCCTTGAACCGGGAGCTCGTCTCCCCCGGGTTCCGGCTCCCGGAGCAGTTCCGCAGGATCGACGCAACGGTTCCGTACACCCGCAACCTGGTCTATCAGGACCCGGACAAGCGGATGTCGGTCATCGCCATCTGCTGGGGACCGTTCCAGCAGACCCGGGTCCACGATCATCTGAACTGGGGCGTGGTCTCGGTGCTGGAGGGTCTCGTCCACGAGGTCGAGTACGACCGGGTGGACGACGAGTCCGACCCGTGGCACGCCGAGTTGCGCATGCGCAAGACAGCGCTGCACGCCCCGGGCGGCATCGTCGCGCTGGCGCCTCCGCCGAGTTCCAACATCCACGTGATGGCGAACGCTGGCCATCCGGCCACCGTCACCCTCCACACGTACGGCGACCCGGGCACCAAGGCCCGCGTATTCGACCCCGCAACCGGTGTGGTCGAGCTTCTCGACCTCCCCTTCCACAACACCTGATGCCGCACGCGATCGATCTGATCGCGACCGGGTCCTCCGAACGGCCTGTCGCGACGACCCTGGTACTCCCCGCCGGTGACGGGCCCTGCCCACTCGTCGTGATCGCCCACGGGTTCAAGGGATTCAAGGACTGGGGGTTCTTCCCCGATCTTTCGGAGCGCTGTGCCGCCGCCGGTTGGGCCGCGTTGCGCATCAACTTCTCGCACAACGGCACCGGCCTGGGCGCCGACTCGGAGACGTTCTCGCGACTCGACCTCTTCGAGCAGGACCGGATGAGCTATCGCCTTCTTGATCTACTGGCTGCGGTACGCGCGGCGAGAGACCACGAGCCTCGGATCGACGACCGGCTCGCGCTCTTCGGACACAGCCTCGGCGGCGCGGCGGTGATCCTCGCGATGAAGAGCCTCGCCGCCAGCGCAGTGGTGACGCTGGCCTCCGTCGACACCGTTCGGTTCCCGAAGGAGCATGAAGCGCTCCTGCGACGGGAGGGCCGCCTGCTCATTCCCAACGCCCGCACGGGTCAGATGATGCCCGTGGGCATCGCCGCGCTCCGCGACCTGGAAGCCCACGCCGACGAGTACGACCTCGATGCGGCGGCCAGGCTCCACGGCAAACCCTGGCTCGTCATTCACGGGTCCGCCGACCCGACCGTCCCGGTGCGAGCGGCGCATCGCCTCAGCGGGTTGGCGAGCGCGACCTCCGAGCTGCTGGTGATCGACGGCGCCGACCACGTCATGGACTGCAAGCACCCGTTCGCGGGGCCGTCTGCGGCCTACGAGTCGATGTGGGCGGGCGTCGCCGACTTCCTGGCGAAGTCCTTCTGATCGAGTCAGACGGAGAAGGACTGGCCGCAGCCGCAGGTCCCGGTGGCGTTGGGGTTCTTGATCACGAACCCGGCGCCGGTGAGCCCATCGTTGTAGTCAAGGGTAGAGCCGCCGACGAAGAGCAGCGACTTGGAGTCGATGAGGACGCGGGAGCCATTGTGCTCAAAGACGTTCTGACCCTCGACGGGCTCGGTGGGAGCCTCGGCGAAGTCCATGCGGTATTCGAACCCGGAGCAGCCGCCCGGGTCCACTCCGACCTTCAACGCCCAGACGCCGGGGTCCTTCTCCTGCCCCTGCAGGATCGATTGGATCTTCTCGGCAGCCTTGTCGCTGATCGTGAGCATCTTCAGGTCTCCGCTGCGTGACTGATCGGGCTCCTCCCTTCATCGTCCAGGGGATGAGACGTTCAGCACGCCGGTGTGTCCATATTAGCAATCGGCGAGCCGGTGCCTAGCCTCGGGCCCGCAATCGCCCCACCTGCTCGACCACGGCCTGCAACGTGCGGTCGACGTGGGCCTCGGTATTGCCCCGGCCGAGGCCGAACCGGAGGGTCGCCAGCGCGAGATCGGTCGAATGGCCGAGCGCCCGCAGGACATGGCTCGGCTCGACGGTGGCGCTCGTACAGGCGGACCCGGACGACAGCGCGACCACGTCTTGCAGCGACAGCAACAACGCTTCTCCCTCGACGCCTCGGAACGAGACGCTGAGGTTTCCGGGGAGCCGCTCCGTCGGGTGCCCGTTCAGGACGACATTGCGAATCGACGACTGGAGCCCACTCCACAGACGCGTGCGGAGCGCGGTCAACCGCTCGGCCTCGGACTCGAGCATCGACTTCGCGAGCTCGAGCGCGCAGCCCAGACCGACGATACCGGGGACGTTGAGGGTCCCCGAACGCAGGCCACTCTCGTGGCCACCGCCCAGCATCCGGGCCTTGGGGCGCAAGCCGCCGCGACGGAGCACGAGCGCGCCGACGCCCTTGGGGCCATAGACCTTGTGCGCGGACATCGAGAGGAGGTCTGCGGACCACGCGCCGACGTCCACCGGCAGGCGACCGACCGCCTGCGCGGCGTCGACGTGAAACGGGACTCCTGCCTCGCGGCACTTCGCGCCGATCTCCGCGACCGGTTGCACGGTGCCGATCTCGTTGTTCGCGGCCATCACCGACACACACCACGCACCAGCGAGTGCTGCGTCCACCGCGTCGACCTCGACTCGCCCATGCGCATCAACGGGCAACTGCACCACCTCGACGCCGCGACGCTCCAGGGCGCGCGCCACGTCGAGCACGGCCTTGTGCTCGGTCGCCTGGATCACGAGCCGATTGCGCTTACCGCCCCGGTCCCGCTCCGCCTCGAAGAGGCCGAACAACGCGAGGTTGATCGCTTCCGTCGCACCGGACGTGAACACGACCTCATCGCCGCCCACCGCATCCCGTACGCTGCGTCGCGACGCATCCACCGCCCGCTCGGCCTCCCAGCCGTAGGCGTGGGTTCGGCTCGCCGCGTTACCACAGCGCTCCGAGAACCACGGCAGCATCGCCTCGACGACGGTGCGAGCGCACGGCGTCGTGGCATGGTGGTCCATGTAGATGACGTCTTCGGGCATGGATAGACTCAGGTCGTGCTTCGTCTCCGATCCTACGAACCCCAGGCCCGGCAACCATGACCGAACCCATCACGCCCGCAGGTCTCTCCCCGTTCTTCGCCGATTGCAACGATCCGCAGGGCGAGGCCCGCCACGCCCGCGCCACCACCGGGCTCGCGAACCGCTCCGAGCAACGGGCGCGGATGGAGCTCGTCGGGCCGGATCGCGTCGCCTTCTTCGACGGTCAGTGCACGCAGCACGTCGCCCCCTGCGGGAACGGAGAGGGCGGGTATGGGTTCGTCCTCGAGCCCAAGGGCAAGCTCGTCACCGACCTGACGTTCCTCGCCCGGGAGGACCGCCTGCTGCTCGATCTCCCCGCCTCGCGAAGCGAGCGCCTGACCACGTGGCTCTCGCGGTACGCCATGCTGACCGACAGCGAGCTCATCAACGTGACCGCCGACACGGCGGACCTCGCGATCGCCGGCCCTGCCGCCGACGCGGCGCTCTCTACGGCGTCCGGGTTCGACGTGGCGGTACCGGACGATGAGTACGCGGCGGTCGACCTCCAGATCGCCGGCGTGCCCATCATCGCACGCCGGGATCGGATCACCGGTACTGCCGGGCTCGCGCTACGGTGCGCCGCGACCGACGCGGCCACGGTCGCGCGCGCGATCGTCGAGGCGGGGGTCCGTCCCATATGCGCAACCGCCTTCGACATCCTGCGCACCGAGGCCGGACGTCCCGAGTTCGGCGGAGAGCTGGCCGAGAACGTCCTGCCGCTGGAGTCGGGACAGGCTGAACGGGCCGTGTCGTTCACCAAGGGGTGCTACTGCGGCCAGGAGGTCGTGGCCCACCAGAACCAAGCGGGGACGCCACGCAAGCGACTCGTCGGACTGTTGGTCGATGCTGCGGCTCGCGCGGGCGACATCGTCACCAGGGACGGCAAGGAGATCGGCGAGCTCGGAACCGTTCACCGATCACCGACGCTCGAGCGGGACATCGCGCTTGCCGTCCTCAAGGGCGACGAACACGCACCCGGCACGGAGTATGTCGTGGTACACGCAGACGTCGTGGCGGGCGCGGAGAGTCACGGGGTGGCGACGATCGCCGCACTGCCGTTCGTCACTTGACCTCGATGAGGTGCATCCGGAACACCAGATCCGCATCGGGGCCAATGACCGGCGGGGAGCCGCGCGAGCCGTACCCGAGCTTTGCGGGGATCACCAGAATGACCTCTTCCCCTTCCTTCATCCCGAGCAGCGCCTCGTTCCAACCTTCGATGAGACGACCGACGCCAAACGTGGCGGGGTCGCCTCGACCGTAGGACGAATCGAAGAGCTTGCCGTCCTTCTTCAGCCAGCCGGCGTAGTGGCAGACGACCTTCTGCCCCATCTTGGGCGACTTGCCGGTGCCGGGGGTCAGGACCTGGATCTGCAACCCCGACTCCTTGGTCGTGAGTTGCTCGGCGGTGGGAACGACGAACTTGGGGATGGTCATGGGCCTCACGATCCGAATGAGCTCGACCTGCCAGACGCTGTCACTGCCGCCCTCGAGCGTCCGCACCTTGCGGGCGCCGAACGCGAGCTTGGACGGCACCTCGCAGCGCCACACGCCACCCGGCGCCATCATCGGCAGGACCTCCTTCAGGAACGCCAGGCGCACCGAGTCGATCTTGAACTTGGTCTCTTCGCCTCGCAGCGCGCTGCAATCGACCATCTTCTTGTCCAGGCCCCAGCACGTGTACTTGATGACGACGTTGTCGGTCGTCTTCGGGGCGTCGCCCTCGCCGGTCTTGATGACCTCGTACACGATCCCCGATTCGGTCTTCTTCTGGGTTTTCTCGTCGGCGTTGCTCCAAACGGGAACGCCACCGGGCTCCACCTTGAGGAGCTCGACCTCGAAGATGAGGGTTGAACCGGGCGGGATCGCGGGCGGTGAGCCGCGCGCGCCGTAGCCGATAGCGGGCGGAATAGTGAGCTTCACCTTGGACCCGACGACCATCCGCTTGAGGCCCTCGTTCCAACCCTCGATGACCTGCCCGAGGCGGAAGTTCAGCGGCTGGCCGCGCTGAACGGATGAATCGAAGACCTTGCCCGTGGCCTTGAGCCAGCCCGTGTAGTGGCAGGTCACTTCATCCCACATCTTCGGATGGACCTTGCCCGTGCCCTCGCGTAGCACGCTGATGATCAGACCCGATTCGGTCGTGATCGGATCCTTGTCCGCGGGGATCTGCGGGGGCTTCTTCTCCTCGCCCTGAGCCAAGGCAGCGGGGAGGATCATCAGGATGGCCAAGACAACGAGGGTGTTACGTAACACGGGAGTCTCCCGGAAGATGAGTGGGTCCCGCAAGGCTAACCAACGGCACAGATAGGGAAAAGCAAGGAGTCCCGCGAAGGATCGCGGCCGCGGATCCCAACCCGGGAATGAACCGTGAGCTCCGAAACGGACGGCAATCAGGAGCGGCTCTGGCTGGAACGGCGCCTGCGGGCGGCGGTCCTCGCCGGAGACGACACGGCGTGGGAGGTGCTGGTCAACCGCGCCTTCGATGCCGTGCTGGCCACCGTCCGCGCAGTGTGCCACGGCGACGACCACGTCGTCGACGAGGTGGTTCAGGAGACCTGGATGGTGGCTGTCCGACGCATGCGCGACTTCGATCCCGACCGCGCCCCGTTCACGGCGTGGGTGCGCGGGATCGCGCGGCGCCGGGTCAAGGAGCGCGCACCCGCCGAACTCCCGATCGCATCCGTCGAGCCCGACGCGGTCGCGGAGCCCATGGTTGCCGCCGACGTGTCGGAGCGCATCAGCCTCGCCATGGCCGGGCTCCCCGTCGCGTACCAGGAGGTGATCCGTGCGAAGTACCTCGATCGGTTGACCGTCGACGAGATCTCCCGGCGGGTGGGCGCGACGCGCAAGGCGGTGGAGTCGCGACTTTCACGGGCGCGATTGGCGTTCCGCCGCGCGTTCTCGGAGCTTTGATATGACCGACACCAACGACGAACCCCTCATCGAAGGAGTCGATCTCCCCACAGATGCGCTGCGCCTGCCTGAGGGCGGTTCGATGCGGACGCGGGTGCTCCTGGGGTCGCAGCCGGTGTTGCGGCGGCGGCGAATCCTCCGGCGCGCGCTAGCGGTCGTGACTGCGGGACTGCTCGTCTCCGGGGGTTGGTTCGGACACGACGTCATCGCGACGATTCCGGCCGGTGGGAAAGACGCGCCATCCGATTCGGCGCCGCCGGGTCCCGACGAGGTCCGAGCTTCATACCCCACCGACCCCGTACTCATCGAGGCGCGCGCCGAGGATCCGACGTCGATCGATCGGGCCCGGCTCTACCGCGAAGCGGGCGATCGGTATCTCTCGGACCTGGGCGACGTTCGCGGTGCGCTGCGTTGCTACACACGCCATTTCGAACTCGGCGGGGCGGTCACGCCAAACTTGAATGTCGACACCTGGCTGCTCGCTTCGCTTCGGCGAACGGCGCAATGATCAGCAGAGGAAGAACGATGCGGAACCTGACGATGATGGGTGGCTGGATGGTCCTTTTGGCGGTGATGGCGGTCGCGCAAGGCCCGCCGACGCCGGGTCCCGCCGCGAAGCCGAACAAACCTCGCGTCGGCGGCCCGACTCGGGGAGTCGACACCTCGCTCCTGCGGGAGATCGAACGCGCGCTGAAGATGAGTCCCGAGATCCTGCTCGCGCAGGCGAAGGTGGCACAGGCCGAGGCGGAGGTGATGCAGGCCCGCCTGCTCGTGACCCAGAGAGTGATCGCCCTCCATCGTCAGAAGAGCACGCTCACCGCCCGGCTCAAAACCGCGAAGCAGCGACTCACCCACGCCCATGGACTTCACCGGAAGGGTCTCGTCGGACCGTCCGAAGTCACCAAGGAAGAAGGCCTCGTGGTCCAGGTCGAATCCGAGCTGCTCGGGCTCGGCATCGAGGAGCGGGTCCTTCGCCAAGGCATCCCGGGATTGGACGTCGCGCCGGGCGTCTCGAAGGCGCGGGGGCCCACGATCGGGATCGATGCGATCTCCGGTCGCAGCCGCGCCACGGACGAGCTGCACAGCTACCTCGAGGCCAAGGTCGAGCTGAACGCCACGAGCATGGACTTGGCTGAGGCCATCGACAAGGCCATGGCCGCGACCAGGGGAACGGTGAGTACGTCGGGCGCCCAGGAGGGCCCGGGGGCTCGGAACATCCGGGTCGTCTATGGGAACACGGTCTCGAATCACACCGTGACCGCCCGCATCTCGGGCACCCGCCGCGACGCGCTCACCGCGATCGCCGACCAGTGCGGTCTCGCGTTCGTGATCCGGCCCTACGGGCTGCTCGTCACCACGCGAAAGCAGGCCGCGGGGTACGCCGCCGAAACGATCCCCGACGACATCCACTGACCGCGGCGCGGGCCTCCAGGTCCCGGGAGCGTGAACCTCCAGGTCCCGGGAGCGCGGACCTCCAGGTCCGCTCTGGTGGCCAAGCCGGAGCCGGACCCCGAGCCGACCTGGAGAGGCTGTGAATCAATCGCAATCCGGGCTGCGCTCGGCCCAGAGCGACGCTGGACTGCGTCAG
>NZBC01000181.1 GCA_002687715.1 Planctomycetota bacterium
GGGCGGGTCCTGTGCGAGGGAGATCGCGGAGAGGACGGCAACGAGGGTCGCGATTCTGATGCTGATCATGGCGTCCTCGTCCTACTTGCCCCGGCGCTTCTTTTCGGCCTCGCGATCTGCCTGGATCTTCTTGGGCAACGCGCGGTCGACGGACTTCAGCAGATCATCGATTGCCGCGAGCGTCGGGCCGAACGCGACCGCGACGATGGTGTTGCTGTCGCGGATCTCGGCGATGTGTTCAGCCGCGCGATTCGTCACGAGTTGCTGAACGGCACTGCGGACGCTCTGTACGTCGACCTGATCGAGGGCGAACGACGTCATGTAGACGCGCGCCGGCTGCTCCTTCAGGCTCTGGATCTTGTCGCGCGAGACGAAGGGCGCCCGTTGTTTGAGGATGCGGGAGCTCTCGAAAGACTCCACCTTGTAGAGCTGGGAGCTCGGCGGGCCGGTCGGGATCAGCGCGAAACCCTGGGTCACGAGAATGCCCTGGAAGAGGAAGTCCAGCTCCTCTTTCCTGACCGGGACGAGACCCGAGAAGATCACGTTGCCGCGCCCCCGGAATTCCTGGTGGCGCCAGGAGAACCTCTGACCGGTCGCTTCGGACCAGACTCCGAGGAAGTCCTCGAGGCTGAGCCCGTCGGCCGGGGCCATGATCTGGAACGACTCGCCGTCCGTGGACGGGAGCAAGACGGGTGCGGTCGGCTTCTTGACGGGCTTGCCGTCGGGTTGGGCGGCGGCGGGCAAGCCGAGACAAAGAAGGACGACGAGGGTCCGAACCATGGGGTGCTCTCCTGGGCAGCGCGATCAGCGCCGGCTTCCGCTCCCGCGCGTTGGACGCCGTCGCCCACACGTTATTCCCCAAGGTTAACAGAGGCTCGGCACGGGCTCAGAAACGCCAGTCGTGCCCGGGCGACGCCCGGGCTTCGAAGGAGCCAGGTCGAGCCACCGGCGTGTCGACGGAAAACGGGGCCGCCGCGACGTCGCGGGGCCCCGCGCGAAAGACGATCGCCGGTAAACGTAGCGTCTCCCGCGCTACTTGTTCTTGCCGTCCGACTTCTTCTGCTTGATCGGACGGTCGAGGGCGGCGACCAGGTCGCGGACGCGTGCCGTGTTCTTGGCCGTCGTATACGTGACGAGCGCGTTCAGCTCCCGATCGATGACGACGCGGATGCTGCTGTTTCTCGACACCCGCGCGCCGCGGCCCATGCGCTGCGGGACGTTCGACTGCAGGATTTCGCGGATGACGCCGCCCACGTTCTCGGCGCGGCGATGCTCGAGTATCATCACGTTGACCTGGATCTCGGCTTCCCGCTTCGGAGCTGCCTTCTTCACCTGCCGGTCCAGCGCGGCCACCATGCCCTTGATCCGCTCCGTGTCCTTGGCATTGGCCTGGATCAGCAGCGAGTTCGTACGCCCGTCGGCGATGACCGAGAACTTACGCGGCAGGTGTCGGCAGAGCTCCATGATCGCAGGCTGGGTCTCGTGGGCGACGGCGTACTGGAGGGCCAGGATGGTGACGATCATCTCGGCGCCGGGGTCGGCGACGTCCGCACCCGCGGGCACGCCGCGAACGCCGGGGCGGGCCTGGGCGGTGAGGCTCGGTACGAATACGAGCAGGGCGAGGACGGCGAGGATCGAGAGCAGGACGAAGCTGAGCTTGGACATGGTGCGGGCTCCGGGGGGTGGTCGATTGCTGGGTTTCCGGCGACGCGAAGACAGACGACCGCGGCGGTGGCTCTATTCCCGCTTCCGGCGCACGCCGGTGGGGATATCCGTGATGAACCCGTCCACGCCGGCCTTCTGAAGAGCCGCGAGGTGTTTGAGGTCGCGGACGGTCCAGCACCAGAGCCGGATTCCGCGTCGGGTCAGGTCGTCCCTAAGCGCCCGACTCGCGAGCTTGCGGCTCAACGCCAGGGTTTCGATGGGCAGGTCGAGATGGTCGCGGATCTCGCTGTCGTTGCCGGCGATCCCGATCAGAGGTAAAGCCGGGAGCCGGGTGTGGAGCAGGCGCAGCAGCCGGTGGTCGAAGCTCGCCAGCTCGAGGCCCGCCCGGCTCTTTGCGGATCGGATCGCGCGCGCGACGGCGTCCGCGAGCCGTCGGCGATTCGCGGCCGATTTCTCGGCCTTCACCTCGATCATGAGGCGCGTGCGAGACCAGTCGAGGGCGAGCACGTCCTCCAGTACCGGCGGGTGCTCGCCGCGGAACTTCTCGTGGAACCGGTGGCCGACGTCGAAGCTCTGGACCTCGGTGAGAGTGAGCGTTCGCACCGGGCGGCCGTCCGTGACGGCGGCGAGCCGGTCGAGTGTGTCGTCGTGGAACACGACGGCGCGGTCGTCCTTCGTGAGCTTGACGTCGAGCTCGACGACGTCGAACCCGGCCTCGATAGCCAGGCGGAACGCGGCCATCGTGTTCTCGGGCGCCTCCATGGCGCCGCCCCGGTGAGCGATCACGAGCGGACGCGCGGTGGGGGAGGGCAGCGGGGCGACGGGCGTCGGGCGTCGCCAGGAGCCGCGCATTGCCAGCACGCCGCTAGCCGCGACGAACGCCGTGTTGCCGGCGATCGAAGCCGAGGCGCTGACGCCCGATCCGAGCGCCCGGGTCCACCGCGCTGCGCCCGTTGCGAGATCGAGACAATGCAGCCGCCCGAGGGGATCGGTCCACAGCACGGCGTCGCCGACCACTGACGGCGCGGCGACCGCGCTTCCAGGCCGAATCGTTTTCCCACCCCGCCGCGACCAGCGCAGGCCGCCATCAACGGTCGCATAGCCCCGCAGATCACCGAATGCCGTGGCGACGACGACGAGCCCGGGTGCGATCGCCGGTCGCGACGTCTGCTTGCCGACGGGTGCGCGGTCCGAAAAGCGCGGTGTCCAGATCTGCCCGTTGGCGAGCGGTCGCGCGAACGCGGTCAGCCGTTCGTCGACTACCGTCCACAGCGTACCGTCGTCGTCGAATGCGACCACGTCGCACGGGTGCGGGTGCTGCCACAGCGTCTCGCCGGTGTGAGCGTCCAGCAACCGCAGCCCCGTCTGGTGCGGGACCGCGAGGACCTGACCGTGGAGTGCGGGACCGGCGTCGGGACCGGCGGGAGTCTTGCTTGGGGCTCGGAGGTTCACGCTCCATCGGATCTTCCGTTCGGCGAGCCCGTAGGCCACGACCCGGCGTCCCGCGTGGACCCACACCACGCCGGCGTCGATCACCGGCGCGGACACGTCTCCGTCGAGGCGTTCGGTCGCGATCCTCGCGCCGGTGGCGAGGTCGAAGACCGCGAGGGCATCACCATCGGCCGCTACCACGCGGCCGCCGTCGATTGCCGGAGTGCGCACGCTGCGCACGGGTGCCCTCCAAGCGAGCGCGCCGGTGACGGTATCGCGGGCCACGACCCGCGCCCCGCGCGCGTGACGCTCGACGATCACGACCCGACCATGGGCGACGACGGGCGAGCTCGTCTCGCACCGTCCCGTCGAAGCATGCCAGACCGTGTCGGCCCCGGCGGCGAGCGGCCCCCACCCGGCGTGCCAGCCCGTCCGCGCGGGCGTCCCGGCGACCTGACTGAACGCGCCCTGCGCGACGGCGGTCGAGACGACGACAATGACGATGCCCAGCGACCGTAGGATCATGCGGGAAGTCTAACGCCCCGAAGCCGGGTGTTTTCGGGAGCGCGGACCTCCAAGGTCCGCGCTCCCGTGCGGCCCCGGACGGAGCCTGCTCTGAATCCTGGGGTTCCCGGGCTCCTGGGTTCCGCCTGAAGAGAGGCCACCGACGCCGCAACCACGAGGCCTAAGAGATCGGCGGGTGGAAGAGGACCTGGATCGTGTGGCCGTCCGGGTCCTGGACGTAGAAGGAGCGGGCGCCGTCGCGGTGGGTGCGGGAGGCGGCTTCGGGGGAGTGTCCGAGCGCGCGCAGGTGGGCTTCCCAGGCGTCCACGTCGTCGGGGTTGGGGACGACGAACCCGATGTGGTCGAGGTTCTTACCGGGTTCGACGTGGCCACGGTGGAGGGCGAGGTTGTCGGACCCGCCGGTGAGATAGGCGCTGTCCGGGTCCGGCCGCCACTCCTCCTTCATTCCGAAGACGTCGCGGTAGAACGCGACGGATCGGTCCACGTCGCCGACGAGGAGCGCGACATGGCGAAGTCCGTGCATCGGAGGGCGTTCGGCGTCGTCCATGGTGCGCGAATGGTAGCACCGGCGGTGCGCGTCTCGTAGGGTGCGAAGCATGAGGCGACGGGTACTCATCCTCGGCGGTAGCGGGTTTGTCGGGAGCCGGATCGCGGACCTGCTCGTGACGCGTGGCGACGAGGTCGGGATCGTCACCCGCAACCCGGATCGTCCCTCCCGGTCCGGGGTGACCTGGCTCGGAACGGACGCCTACGACGTTGCGTGGGATGCCATCGTCAATCTGACCGGTGAGAACCTGTTCGCTCGACGATGGAACGAGCGGCAGAAGGCGGTGATGCGGGATAGTCGCATCGAGACGACGCGAGACCTGGTGCGGCGGATCGGCGAGGCGGGCTCGACGGAGCGACCTTCCGTGCTCGTCCAGGCGTCGGCTATCGGGTACTACGGTGACCGGGGGGACGAGGAGCTGCGGGAGAGTTCCGCGCCCGGACCGAGTGACCACTTCCTCGCAAAGATGTGCGTCGACTGGGAAAACGCGGCGAGCGCCGCCGAGGACCACGGGGTGCGCACCGTGCGCCTGCGCATCGGCGTCGTCATGGGTCCAGAAGGGGGCGCGCTCTCGCAGATGCTCCTGCCGTTCAGGCTCTTCGTGGGCGGTCCGGTGGGCCACGGCCGGCAGTGGATGAGCTGGGTCCACGGCAAGGACCTGGCGCGGCTGGCGCTCCTTGCCATCGACGACGAGGGTCTGCGCGGACCCGTCAACGGCACCGCGCCCCAACCCGAGACCATGAAGGGGTTTTGCTCGGCGCTCGGACGGGCGCTGGGACGTCCGTCGTGGCTTCCCGTGCCGGCGTTCGGGGTGCGGCTTCGCTTCGGGGAGGTCGGGGACGTCCTGCTCGAGAGCAGCCGCGTGATCCCGGAGGCGGCTCTCGCCGCGGGGTTCGAATTCGAGTTTCCGGACGCGGAGCCCGCGCTACGGGACCTCGTCGGATGAGCTGTTAGACTCCGCGCCTCACGGGAGATCGACCCCGTTCGGAGAGCATGATGGACACCGCGGCAAGCATCCCTCTCACCTCGTTTCGTCCCGTCCTTGGCGGCTGCAATGTGATGCGTCTTTCGAGCGCCAGCGTCGAATCGGACGGGGACGACTGGGGCGAGATGGCGATCGTCGACGCGCAAGCGAAGCTGGAGGAGCTCGATGACTTCGCGATCCTCCAGCTCGGCACCACCTTTTCCACGGAGGCAGAGCTCTCCGAGCTGCGGGTGGAGGTCAATGAGGTCGGGCTGCGGACGTTGGAGGTCGACGGCACCTACTGCACTCCCGCGAAAGGCGAAGAGAACGAGGGCTGCGAGCGATACAAGCTCCCGTCTCCGTTGCCGGCCGGCGAGCACCGCCTCGATTGGTCGTATGTCTGGAACCCCCCGAAGGACGGTTCGGGCGACCCCGCCGCCGACGGCGTGACGCTGATCCCACCCCGGATCTGTGGGCCGTTCGTTGCCTCTGCCGGCGGGCGACCAGCGCCGTTGCCCGATGCGGTAGACGCCGGCGCCCTCGCCGCTACGTTCCCCGAACCCGAAGGGGGTTTCGAGATCGCGGCCGACGTCGATGTCCCCGCCGACGCTCGCGCCGTGCTCGTCGAGGGAGTGTCGCCGGGCTCGATTTCGGTGCGGCTCGAAGATCAGGAGCTGGCGCGCACGGGCGACGCCGCCTCCTTCGAGCTGCCGCCTGGAACGGCCGGGACATCGATGCTCACCGTCGGGTTCACCGGGTACCCCGAGAACCTGACCGGCGTGCGGTTGGTGAGATGATGACGTCCGGCGACGACGGCGGCCTGCGGAGGGTCCTCGGACCCTTGAGCACCACCTGCATCGTCGTCGGGGCAATCATCGGCGTCGGCATCTTCTTCACTCCGTCCGAGGTGGCCGAGGCTGCGGGCTCTGCTGACCTCGCCATGCTCACGTGGGGCGTTGGCGGCGTGCTGGCGCTGCTCGGAGCGCTCACGTTCGCGGAGCTCGGTGGCCTCTACCCGCGGACCGGTGCGCACTACCAGATCCTGCGGGACGCCTTCGGGCCCCTGGTCGGGTTCCTGATGGTGTTCTGCAACTCGACGGCAATCGCGGCGGGCGCTGCAGCGATCATCGGCATCGTCTGCGCGCAGAACCTCGCGACGGTGGTCAGCGGTGACCCGCTGGGCGACCTCGCCACCCGGGGTCTCGCGGCCAGCCTCATCGTCAGCCTGATGGTGGCCAACTTCGTCGGCGTGAAATGGGGCTCGTCCATCCAGAACGTGACGGTGTTCGCGAAGGTCGCGACGTTGCTGGTCGTGACCGGGCTTGCGTTCTTCATGGCTCCGGACGCGGTGGCTGGTGCTGCTCCGGACGCGGTGACTGGTGCTGCTCCGGACGCGGTGACTGGTGCTGCTCCGGACGCGGTGACTGGTGCTGCTCCGGACGCTTCATCGGCATCACCCCCCGACCCCCAGCCGTCCGTCTGGTACGCGCTCCTGTTCGCGGGCCTTGTCCCGACGCTCTTCTCGTTCGGCGGGTGGCAACATGCTCTGTGGATCGGCGGGGAGGTGAAGAACCCCGCGCGCACCGTTCCGTTCGCGATCGTGGTCGGGATCTCGATCGTCGTCGTCGTGTACTTGCTCGCCAACTGGGCCTACCTGAGGCTGCTCGGGTACGAAGGAGTCGTTGCCTCGGAGGCGCTGGCTGCGGATGCGGTCAAGGTCGTGTGGCCAGGACCGGGCCGGCGGCTGATCGCCGGAGCGGTGGCGCTGTCCGCGTTCGGTGTCCTCAATGCGCAGCTCCTCTCCGGCCCACGACTCCTGTGGGGCATGGCGCGCGATGGTCGCTTCTTTGCACCGTTCGGAAGGGTGCACGACCGGTTCGCGACGCCCGTGCTCGCCATCGCCCTCATGGGGGCCATCGCGATCGGCCTCGCAGTCGCCGCGGGCGAGAAAGGGGTCGGGAAGATCATGACTGGTGTCGTGTTCATCGACGCGATCTTCTTCGTCCTGACCGGGCTCGCGTTGTTCGTGCTCCGCCGGGTCAACGCGGATGCCGAGCGTCCGGTGCGCGTCCCGTTCTACCCCTGGGTGCCAGGGATGTTCGTTGCTGGCGAATGCGCCGTGATCTATGGAGCGTTCCAGGATCCCCGCTACCGCGACGCCGCGGTGATCGGCGGCGTCTGGATCATCGTGGGACTGGTCCTCTACGCGTTGTATTTCCGGCGGCGCTGAACCCGCTGCAAGTGTGTACCAGTCTCGCCTGCAACTGACACTTGATTGACCGCGAACACGCCTCTTCTGCCCTCGCCGCGAAGATCGGATTTTGTGCATCAACGATCGAACGGGACTGCGGTACAGTGGAGCCTCGCCGCAGGTTCCCCAACTATGACGTAGCGCCAATCGTTGTCGATGCGTCCACCCTGCGGATGCTGTTCCCAATCTCCACAGGAGCTGATATGAGTCGCAGCTTTGCTGTCGTGGCCATGCTTGCCCTACTCGCGACCCTCGTGTCGGGTCAGGCCGTGACCACCCCCAACACGGGCTTCGGTGGCCCGCCGGCCATCACGTCGTCCGGCACGTGCCACGCCATCGATACTACTGCCGCCAACATCTTCACTGGCGTGGCCAGCGTTTCGCGCACCGGCGTGGGCGCGAACACCTGCTACTTCCCGACCGGGTGGGGCATCGACCCGACGGTGAGCGACGACGGCGGCATCCACAATGCCGGCTTCACGATCATGTTCGCGTACAAGCCGGCGACCCCGGCCGCGTTCGCGTACCTGTTCGGTGATGCGACCTGGGTCGGATCGAACGGTGCGTTCCGTTGCTTCCAGAATGGTGCTGCCGGTGCGAACGAGATCATCATTCGCGGCCCGCTGACCCAGGTCGCGACAACTGGCGGGTCTCTGCTGCAGGCCGGCCTCAACGGCTTCATCCACTACGCGCTCACGTTCGACTCCACGACCAACACTCTCACCTGGTACGTCAACGGCGTGCTCAGCAACAGTCTCGTCACCGCGATTGGTCCTCCGGCCACGGGTTCGAACCTGACGATCGTTGGCTACAACGGCTCGGCGTCTGCGGGGCCGCAGGGAAACACCGACGACTACCGTCTCTACAATCACGCCCGTACTGCGGGAGAGATCGCAGCCGAGTACAACGTCGCAGTGGGCGGCGCCTTCACGCCGACGCAGGGCGGGTACGAGTTCGAGCTCCAAACCCCGACGATGGTCCAGGAGCTCAACAGCCTCAACAAGAGTGCGACCTTCGACACCACGACCCGGATTCTCCAGGGTGGCGACACCATCGAGTGGGCCGGTCGGACCGATCCGGGCGGCATGATCCTCGCCTCGACGTTCCTCAACCTCGAGCTCGGCATCGGCGGTGCGGGCGGCGGCTACGCTGTCTGCAACCGTCCTCCGACGGCCACTGCGGTTGCGTACGACAGCTCGGCGCTGGGCGCTCAGCTCGCGTCGTTCGAGCTTGGGCACGCTCTGTCCACACCGGTGAACCCGTTCCCCATCATCTGGCCGGATGGTCTGAACGTCGGCCCCCTTGCGGGCGGTGTCGGGGGGATCATCCTCAACATCCCGCCGCTCTACATGTTCGAGACGCCGCCGACCAGCGGCGGGGCGCACCCGATCTTCGCGACGCCGGGTGCGACGTTCGCGAGCGGTGACAAGGTGCAGATCCAGTCCGTGGGTGTCGAGCTCTTGTCGGGCTTCCTCAGCGTGACGAACCGGGCGACCTTCATCTACGAAGATCCGGACACGAGTGGCACCGGTGGTCACTGCCGCGTCGAGTGCGATGGCAACAGTGGCCAGACCACCGGCTTCTGGGAGTTCCACAACCTCGGAGCGCTCGACATCCAGAGCGTGACCATCGACTTGGCGCCGACCGGCCTGGCGTTCGTCTCGGGCGGGGCCATCAATTCCGGTGGTACGCTCTCGCTCAACACCTCGAACCGCTGGCTCACCGACCTCCACACCACCTACACCGGCTACATGGACGTCAGCGTGGGCGCGATCGCGGAGGAAGCGTTGCAGTTCAACTTCACCGACTTCAACCCGGGTGAGATCATGGCGATCGACTGCCAGACTTCGGGTGCGGGGTTCCACAACGGCAACCTCCTCGTGGGTGCGTTGGTGACCGTCGTGTTCGACGACGGCGCTGGCGGCACCGTCACTGTCGGCCCCACCGCCCTCGCGGCGTTTGGCGCCACTGGCGGTTCCGTGAACTTCTGATCTCGAAGCTCCGACCTCGGGCGAACCATCGCCCAGGTCGTCGAAAAGGGCCGTCCGGTCCGGCGCTCGGCGCCGCGGACGGCCCTTTTTTCGTCTCCGCTCCCCACCCGAGGATGGGCGGAGAGAGCGCGGCTCGTATGATGCGCTCTCCATGACCGCACCTCGACCAATGCTCTTCTGCCTGAGCGGAAGCCTCAAGGGCGCCACGATTTCGCCGCGGGAGACCCCGGTCACGATTGGCACCGGGTCCGGCTGTTCGGTCCGGTTTCCGCCCTCCGAGAGCCGGCCCGTCCATGCCGAGCACGCCGTGATCGAGGAGACCGAGGGCAGTTTCAAGATCCGCAGCCTGTCCGAGGAACCGATCCTCGTGAACGAGGCGCCGGTCATGGAAGCGCCGCTGCATCAGAACGACCTCATCCGCCTGGGAGAGCGGGGGCCGGTCCTGCGATTCCGCGTGTCGACGACGCGGCGCGTCACCAAGACCTTCCACCAGATGGTCTCGGACAGCCGGAGCTTCGCCGTGGAGGGCGGCCGTCAATCCACGCGGGTGTCCCGCATGACGTCGTTCGCACGTCAGCTCGTCAAGGAAGCGGTGGCCAATGGAACGCGCCGGTTCCGGGTCGGCTTCGCGATCATGGGCGGGCTCATCCTCCTTCTGGCCGCCGTCCTCATCCGCAACACGATCGAGAGCGAGCGCTCCAAGGATCGTTTGAAGGACGAGGCCGATCGTCTCCAAGGCCGGCTCGACGACGAGACCGGGCGCATGAAGACGGAGAACGACCAGCTGCGGAACCGGCTCGAGGACGCGATGCTTGCCGAGGCGAAGGGCCGCAAGGACCTGGAAGACCTTCGTGAAGCACTCGGAGAGATGGTCGCACGCGAACAAACCCGAGACTCATCACTCCGCGACCTCGCCTCCCGCACCAAGAAGGCGACCGACGACATCACCGCGATGCGGTCGATGGTGACGGCTGCGCGCCGTATCCACGCCGACTACCACCCTGGTGTCTGTTTCGTCTATGTCGGCATCTCGTTCTACAACCCGCGGACGAAGCAGTTCGTCCGCTTCAAGGGTGCGGCCTCAGGCCGTGCCAGCAGCGACCCCAAGCAACCGCTCACGCTCGGTGGGACGGGACGGAAGTTCACGGAGTGGGTGTCGGGGTCGGGCTTCCTGGTGTCGAAGGATGGTCTGATCATCTCGAACCGTCACGTCATCGACCCGTGGTTCGAGGACAAGAACTTCGGAGGCGGGCTTCTGCAGCGTGACTACAAGACGGTGCGGGAGGCATTCATCGCCTGCTTCCCCGGTCGGGACGAGCCGGTCGCACTCCGGCGTGTTGCGGCGCATCCCACCATGGACATCGCGTGCGCCCGCCTGAGCAAAGCCGACCCGACGTTGCCCGTGATGAAGCTCGCGAGCGACGACCACCGGATCACATCGGGTTCGACCATCCTCCTGCTCGGATACCCCGAGGCCGTTCGTGGGATGCTCAACAAGCTCGAATCGAAGGTAGCGAAAGCGGCGATCGGGGAGGCGAAGGGCGATCGTCGCCTCGGAATCGTGAAGGCCCTGGCGCGCCGCAGCGGGATCCGTCCCACGATGACCCAGGGCGTGCTCTCCGATGCGAACGCGGAGCAGCTCGTCTACGACGCCGTGACGTTCGCGGGCGGCAGCGGCGGACCGGTCTTTGACGAGGGCGGAACCGTCATCGGCGTGAACACGGCGATCAGCCGCCAGTTCACCGGCGCAAACTACGGGCTCCCGATTGCGTTCGCTCGCGAGGTGCTCGAGAGCGGTCCCCTGAAGAAGCGGGTGTACGCGTCACCCGAGATATCTTCCAAGGATGCGGTCATCAAGCCACCTCCTCCTCCTCCCGACAAGAAGCCGGACAAGAAGCCGGATAAGAAGCCGGACGACAAGCAAGAGTCCGGAAAGAAGAACTGAGAAGTCCGATGGAGCCGAAGCACACCTTCTGGATCTTCGTGGTGATCGTCCTCGTCCTCGCCGCGGGTGGCGTGGGGTTCTCCTACCTCGCCAGCGATCAGCTCGTCACCGCGCAACGCCAGGCCAAGGAAGCCCACAGGAAGTCCATGCTGACGGACAGACTCCTCAAGGACCCCATGCTCGCGGAGTGGTTCAGTGTGCGCTTCAAGAAGAAGTGGCATCAGGCGAAGAACGTTGACCCCACGCTCGAAGACGAGGAAGAGGCGTTGCGACGGTTCCGCGAGAGGATCAAAGGCCTGCCCGACCACATCATCGCCGAGATGGCGAAGTAACGACGACTACCGCCGCGCGCCCACGGGTGTCGCGTCGTCGAACGTCCGCCAGGCTGCGAGGAGTACGAGCGCTGCCAGCCCGTTGATCACCGCTGCGCCGAGGAACGCGGGCGTCATGCCGAACTCTCCGCGCATGTTGCCACCGACGAACGCACCGGTGGCGGAGCCGGCTGCGAGTGAGAGGAAGAGCAGCGACTGACCGCTGGTCCGGACCTCCGGCTCGACGAGTCGCGACGTCAGGTGGAGCGCCGGTGCGTACCAGAGTGCGAATGTGAACGCGTGGGTCGTCTGCAGCGCGACCAGCTCGGGGATCGTCGAGACGATCGGCATCAGGAGCCACCGGACGCCGGTGACCAACGTCGCGGCGAGGCACAGTCGGCGCGGGCCGAACCGGGCAAGGAGCTTCGAGGAGAAGGCGAACACGAGCGCCTCGCACACGATCCCGACCACGAGGATCATCGAGACTTCCAGCTTGGTCGCGCCGAGCTCCTCGAACGTCAGCGCGGAGAAGTACTCGTAGTTGCCGAACGTCACGCCGTGCAGGAAGCACGCGGCCAGCAGCGCCATCAGGGGCGCCGACCGCCGGGCGGCGCGGAGATCCAGGCGGGGCCGCGTCGTGGCGGACGCAGCCTGGGCGTCCGGGATACGCCAGGATGAATAGTGGAACAGGGCCAACGCCGCCACCATGATCATCGGGATCAGGCGCGCGACCGACAGCCACTGCCGCGCGGCGCCGACGATGATGGCGGTGCAACCCCACGAGATCGTGCCCCAGATGCGGATGCTGCCGTATCGGCGATCGTCCCTACCGAGGGCGTCGACGGTGGCCGCGTCGAGGAACGGGATCTGGGGGCCGATGCACAACCCCTGCAGGGCGATCACCACTGCCGCGAGCGCGAAGTCGTCGGGGCCGACCACGAACCATGCGAGGCACAGGAGCGCTGCCGCGAGCGACATGACGCGCCGCAACAGGTGGCGCGCTCGCCACGCGTCGGCCATGCGGGCAGCCAGGAGTCCTCCGACGATGGTCGTCGAGGTCAGCAGCGCCATGAGCGCCCCGGAGTCCTCCGGGCCGAGGTGGAGATCCTCCTTGAAGAAGACGGTCAGGAACGGTCCGGTCGCGCCGAGGTACGCGAAGAAGCCCCAGTAGGCGAGATGGAATCGTCCGAGGTCGTGGCCGGGGTCAGCGGACATGGGGTGCGAGAGTCTTCGCGATGATGCCGCACGCTCGCGCGTTGGGATGGCCGACGCCGCGCACGAAGAGGGCGCCTGGCTTCTCACCGGGTTTCAAGTCGCCGTAGAGCGTCGCCCCGACGTCGACATACGGTACGTTCAGTCGGTCCAGCTCTGCGTGAAGCCAGCGCAGCGGCGGGTGACCGCCGTCGTGGTAGCCGGGGACGCCCTCGACTCCAGGGAGCAGCAGCACGACGGCCCGGGCCTTCGATTCCGCGGTCTCGTCCCGGAACCGCTTCGCGAGGCGCGCCGTGACGACGACGCCTTCGTTGCGCCCGGTCAGCAGCGCCTGCCGGTGCTCGTATCGTTCGCGGTGAATGCGTCGTGACGCGAGATAGCGCCAGATGCGCGACGTGTACGTCCAGGGATCCTCATGGAGCGGAGCGCACCACAGCGTGTCGTGCATTCGCAGCGGGAACGCGTCCCAGTCAGTGAGGGTGCTCTCGACTTGCGTGGGTGGTACGACGGGAGAGTTCACGAGCCGCAGCCCCTCGCCGTCGAGGACGAATCGCGGCTTGGACCACGGGTAGTGGGTCCACGGGTGCTTGACCGCCCGGAACAGGGTCAGGTTGCGGAGGAGGTCCTGCCGGTAGATACCGAGCACGACCACGTCGGGGTCGAGCCGGGCGCCGAGCCGGCGTCCGCGTAGCAGGGCCTGGTCGGTTCCGTAGCCGCCGACGCCGCCGTTGAGGACCTCGTAGGACTCGCCAAGAGTGCTCTGGAGCTGCGCCGCCCACGTCTCCGGCCACGGGATCTCGTCTCCGTGGGTGTAGGAGTCGCCGACGAGCAAGATACGGGTGACGCCCGGCGCCTTCGTGACGTTCACGGGTGTGGGCGCGGACCGCAATCCCATGCCGTTGGAGGCGAACAGCCCGTCGGCGGTCTTCCCGTCCGGCCGGATCGTCCATCCGAGGTCGGGGTCGGGGACGACGTAGGGCAACTCCTCGGGGGCCATCGCCAGGATGCGCAGATGCGACTCCGACACGATTGGGAGGGGGACCTGCGTGAGGTTGAAGAGCACGTGATCGCCGTTCCGATCGTCGGTCACGACGCGTAGGGCGACTTCGATGAGCAGAAAGCCGCAGATCAAGGCGTAAAGGACGAATCCCAATCGCTTCCTGGTCCGCGTCTTTCCCTTCTCTTGGCTCATCGGACGAGGCATAACATACGTGCTTCAGAGTGCCGAGAAAGGTCGGGTATCCTCCTGGCCCTTCCAACCTGCCCCGCGGTCTCTACCGAACTCACTCCATGAACATCCTGGGCATCTCCGCCTTCTATCACGACAGCGCCGCATGCCTCGTCTGCGACGGGGAGATCGTGGCGGCTGCCCAGGAGGAGCGGTTTACCCGCAAGAAGCACGACAGCGCGTTCCCGACCCTCGCCGTCGAATCCTGCCTCGAGAAGGCGGGCCTCGATGGATCGCAGCTCGACCACGTGGCGTTCTACGACAAGCCGCTGCTGAAGTTCGAGCGCATCCTCGAGACCTACGTCGCGATCGCGCCGCGGGGGTTCAAGCTGTTCTGGATGGGGCTGCCGCTCTGGCTCAAGCAGAAGCTGCACACTCCCCGGGAGATGGACCAGGGCCTCGCCAAGAAGTTCAAGGGTCGCTACGTCTTCACCGAGCACCACGAATCACATGCCGCCAGCGCGTTCTTCCCATCGCCGTTCGAGGACGCGGCCATCCTCACCATGGACGGCGTCGGCGAGTGGGCGACCGCGTCCATCGGACACGGCCAGGGCAACACCATCCGCATCAAGAAGGAGCTGCGTTTCCCGCACTCCCTCGGGCTCCTCTACTCGGCGTT
Organism: Planctomycetota bacterium; assembly: GCA_002687715.1. Taxonomy (GTDB): domain Bacteria; phylum Planctomycetota. The sequence continues at coordinate 14,690 of NZBC01000181.1, forward strand.
CACGTACTTCACCGGGTTCCGGGTGAACTCCGGCGAGTACAAGCTGATGGGCCTCGCTCCGTACGGCGAGCCGATCTACTACGACGACATGATGAGGAAGCTGATCGACCTGAAGGACGACGGCAGCTTCCGCATGGACATGTCGTACTTCGACTTCCTCGTTCGCGACCGGATGACGTCGTCGAAGATGGACACGCTCTTCGGCGGCCCGCCCCGGCGACCGGAGACCGACCTCACCCAGCGCGAGATGGACATCGCCGCGTCCATCCAGAAGGTGACCGAGCACGTGATGCTCAAGATCGCCGAGCACGCGCGGGAGGTCACGGGGTCGAAGAACCTGGTCCTCGCCGGCGGCGTCGCGCTCAACTGCGTGGGCAATGGCCGTATCCTGCGGGAGGGGCCGTTCGAGGAGATCTGGATCCAACCCGCGGCCGGCGATGCGGGCGGCGCGCTCGGAGCCGCGCTCTTCGTGTGGCACCAGCTCTTGAAGAAGCCGCGCGAGGTGGCGCAACGTGACAGTCAGCGTGGGTCGCTTCTGGGCCCGGGTTTCGAGGTGGACGACGTCTGCTCCATCCTCGACGGCATCGGCGCGAAGTACCACCAGTACGATGACGAGCAGGAGATGGTCGAGGCCATCGCCGAGCTGATCGCGACGGAGAACGTGGTCGGCCACATGCAGGGGCCGATGGAGTTCGGACCGCGTGCACTCGGCAACCGATCGATCATCGGCGACGCGCGCTCGTCCGCGATGCAGTCGGTGATGAACCTGAAGATCAAGTTCCGCGAGTCGTTCCGGCCGTTCGCGCCGTGCGTACTGCGCGAGGACGTCGGCGAGTGGTTCGACATGGAAGCGGGCTACGACAGCCCGTACATGCTCATCGTGGCACCGGTCAAGGACGACCGCCTGACCACCGTCGAGAACGGGAACCTGCAGGGGCTCGACAAGCTCAAGGCCGTGCGATCGCAAATCCCCGCGGTCACCCACGTCGACTGCTCCGCGCGTGTCCAGACCATCGATTCCGACCGCCACCCGCGCCTGCACGGCGTGATGAAGCGCTTCAAGGAGAAGACCGGCTGTCCGGTCATCATCAACACGAGCTTCAACGTGCGCGGCGAGCCCATCGTCTGCACGCCACAAGACGCATACCGTTGTTTCATGGGCACCAACATGGACGCACTTGTGGTGGAGAACTGCCTGCTCCTCAAGACCGAGCAACCGCAGTCCGAAGTCGACCGCGAGTCCTACCTGGCCAAGTTCGAGCTCGACTGACCATGGCGTTGATGAAGCTCAACCTGAATCCGGGCAAGAAGGTGCTGTTCCAGTTCGGCCTGGTCGGCCTGGTCATGTTCGGCCTGATCGGCTGGCTCTGCCTGCGCTGGAATGGCCTCTTCGGCCTCGACTTCGGCGCCGCCGCGCCGGTCGTCTCGTGGGTCCTATGGGGCTTCGCGGCCCTGTCCGGGATCTTCTCCTTCGTTAAGCCCGAGTTGAACCAGCCCATCTATGCGGGTTTGACCCTCATCACCTACCCGATCGGACTGGTCGTCTCGTCGATCCTCATGGTGGTACTGTTCTTCGGGGTCGTCACGCCCGTGGCCTTGATCTTCAAGCTCCTTGGCAAGGACCCCATGAACCGCAGGCTCGATCCCGACGCATCCACCTACTGGACGACCCGGGACGAACCCCGCAGCACCGAGAGCTACTTCAAGCAGTTCTGAGGCTCGCCATGAGCGACGATCTCAAGATCGAAGACAACCCCTACTCCTTCGAGGCCGAGTCCCAGAAGAAGCGCCGCGGCCTCCTCCGCGAGACCTTCGACTGGCTCGGCCAGAACAAGAAGTGGTGGCTCCTCCCCATCGTCCTCGCCATCCTTGGCCTGGGCGCGCTCGTGGTCCTCGGCGGTAGCTCCGCGATCTCGCCGTTCATCTACACACTGTTCTAGTCCCCGAGCCGTGTGAAGCAGTCTGGTCTGCATGGGAGCGCGGACCTCCAGAGGCTGTGAGTCCAGCGTCGCTCTGGGCCGAGCGCAGCCCGGATGGCGATTGACTCACAGCCTCTCCTGTACCGTTTCAGCGTCTCTTCGAGGGTGGGATTATCCTTCGCGGGAGACCCGGCTGATCCACCGA
>NZBC01000182.1 GCA_002687715.1 Planctomycetota bacterium
ACGTTCGGCGGCAACCCGCTGGCGTGCGCCGCAGCGGTGGCGACGCTCGAGATCATACGACGCGATCGACTCCCCGCGTGCGCCACGGAGCTCGGTGCATGGGCGCTCGACCGGCTACGGTCGCTCGACCACGCACGCATCCGGGAGGTCCGCGGACGTGGCCTGATGATCGCCATCGAGCTGAAGGAGCGCTCCGCCCCGTTCCAACGCGCGCTCCAGGAACGCGGGGTCCTGGTACTCGGAGCGGGCCCGACGGCCTTGCGGCTCCTTCCGCCCCTCGTCATCACCCGGGATGAGCTCGGCCAGGTCATCGATGCCATCGACGAGGTGCTGGCGTCGTGAACGACCAGGATGCCATCGCCCTGCTGCGCCGGATGGTCGAGATCCCGAGCCTGTCGGGCGACGAGCGGTCCATCGCGACGTTCCTCGTCTCGACGATGGAGCGCCTGGGCTTCGACGCTCGCATCGACGAGGCCGGCAACGCCGTGGGTGTGATCGGCGACGGTCCGACCACGGGCGTCCTGCTCGGGCACATGGACACGGTCGCCGGAGAGATCCCCGTCCGCGTCGAGGACGGCAAGCTCTACGGCCGTGGATCGGTCGACGCGAAGGGGCCGCTAGCCGCCTTCATCGCGGGTGCGACGCGCGCGCACGCGGCGGGAACGCTCGCGGCGCGGATCGTCGTCGTCGGCTGCGTCGAAGAGGAAGCGCCGTCCTCGAAGGGTGCACGCCATGTCACGCCCCACCTCAACCCCGACTGGTGCGTGAACGGGGAGCCCAGCGGTTGGGACGGCATCACCCTCGGCTACAAGGGCTTCCTGCGCGCCCACCTTCGATGGTCACAGGGCTCAGCCCACTCGGCTCACGCCGCTCGCACCGTCTGCGAGCGCGCCGTTCGCGGGTGGAGTCGCATCGAATCGGCGGTCCGTGACTTCAACGAAGGGCGCGAACGCCTGTTCGATCAACTCCTGCCGGCGCTCGTCGGCATGGAGAGCCAGGCCGTCGAGAGTACGGACGTAGCGGAGCTGCGCATGAACCTCCGCCTGCCCCCCGACCTTTCGCCCGATCACGCCGCCACCTGGCTGACGGCGCAGGTCCCTGACGTCGACGTGGAGATCCTCGGCGGGCTGCCCGCCTGGTCCGGCCCCAGGACGACCTTGCTCCATCGCCACCTCTTCCGCAGCATCCGGAAGGTCGGTGGTCGCGCCCGGTACCAGCTCAAGACGGGCACCGCAGATCTCAACATCGTCGCGCCCGCGTGGGGCTGCCCAGCGCTCGCCTATGGTCCCGGCGACGCGGCCCTCGATCACACCCCGGACGAGCACATGGTGCTCGACGAGTACCTTCGCGGCATCCAGGTCATCGAAGGGCTGCTCGCCGCGGCTGATCAGATCTCGAGTTGATTCCCTCGCTGGACTCCGTCATCATGTCGCCATGACGTTCGCGAACGAGCTCCTCTTTGCGGCCAGCAACGGCTGGTGGTGGCCCCGCACCTAGCGGGTCTGCCTGGAGTCGGTCGTGTGACGATGAGAAGGCAGCCCCGGCGATGGGCTGCCTTTCTTCGTATGGGGAGGTAGCCACGCAGGGGCGCTCACTGGAGTCCTGGGTACGTGGCAACGAGTTCATCGAATCCGTTACGCGGAGTGCCGGAGCCGGCACTCCGGTGCACGGTGCACGTCGCGGAGCGTCCGTTGGCGAACGCCGCGGACTCGGTCGGCGTACTCGCCCGGCTCGCTGACGGCGGGCGGCGCACGGGTGCCCTGCTGCTCGAAAGCGCCGACGTCCACGCTCCCGAAGGCCGACGCAGTCTCGTCCTGCCGGTTCCGGTGCTGCGACTCCTGCTGCGCGGCGACGAGACGCAGTTGCGCGCACTCGACCCTCGCGGCGACCTCGTCGTCGACGCACTCGTGTCCGTCCTCCGCGAGCGGGGATACGACGTCCGCGCGGCGAGGTCGGCATCCGGCGACCGCCGGGTGCTCGAGGTCGCGACCCCCCGGAGCGCCCACGACCCCGCGGCCACCGACCGCGACCGCCTGACGGAGCCGTCATGCCTCGACGTGCTCCGCCTCGTCGCCACCTGCGTCGGTGACACCCTGGAGGATGGTGCGACGACGGAGGGCGCCCCGCTGCTGCCGGCGCTGTACGGAGGATTCGGCTACGAACTCGTGGACCGCTTCGAAGACCTCCCGCCCCGGCGCGACGATCCGCAGAACGAACCGGACCTCGACCTCGTCCTCGCGCTCGACGGCGTGGTGTGGGACCACGAACGCGACCTGGCTCTCGCCGTCACCCGTTCCCTGAATCAGGACGACGACGCCTTGACGCGGCTCACGACGTTCACGCGTGCGCTGGACGCCCCCGCGGACGACCCCGTCGTCCTGCCCCCGGTCGATCCCACGCCGCCGGCTGCCACCCCCGACCTCGACGACGCCCGCTACGAAGAGTGCGTCCACCGCTTCCTGGAGCACGTGGCCGCCGGCGACATCTTCCAGGGCGTCCTCTCACGGAGCCTCTCCGTCGAGAGCAGTGCCGACCCGCTCGACGTCTACCGTTGCCTGCGCGCCCGCAATCCGTCGCCCTACATGTTCTTCGCCCGCTTGGACGACGGTGTCCTGCTCGGGGCCTCGCCGGAGACCTGCGTCCGGGTCGAGCGGGGCGAGATCATGTTGTCGCCGATCGCCGGCACCGTGCCGCGGGGATTCCGCCCCGATGGGACCGCTGACTTCGACCGCGACGTACGGCTCGCGATCGGACTCCTCCTCGACCCGAAGGAGCAAGCCGAGCACGCGATGCTCATCGACCTCGCGCGCAACGACGTCGCGCGGATCGCCCGGCCCGGGACGCGCGAAGTCGAAGGTCCCTTCACCGTGGAGCGATTCAGCCACGTCCAGCACCTGGTCAGCCGGGTCCGCGGGCGCCTCGACGAAGGGCTCGATTCGCTCGATGCCTACCGCGCGTGCGCCAACATGGGCACCCTCACCGGCGCGCCGAAGCTGCGCGCGATGGAGCTGATTCGGGAGCACGAGGGAACCGCCCGCGGCTTCTACGGTGGGGCGTTCGGCTACCTCACGTCCCAGGGGGACTTTGACTCATGCATCGTCATCCGCGCTCTGCGCTGGATGAACGGGCTCTACGTCGCTCGCGCCGGAGCCGGGATCGTCGCGGCGAGTCTCCCGAAGAAGGAGCTGCTGGAGACGATCCACAAGGCACGCGCACCGCTGGTCGCGGTGGCTCTCGCCGAGAGGAGGTCATCGTGACCGCGCGCGAAGTCCTCGTGATCGACAACCGGGATTCGTTCGTGTTCAACCTGGTCGAGGACCTGGCCCGGCTCGGCGTCGTGTCCACGGTGGTTCGAGGCGACCTGCCCCTGGAGGCACTCGAGGCGCGGGTCGCGGACCGTCGACCGGACCTGCTGCTCCTGTCGCCCGGTCCCGGTCACCCGGAAGACTCGGGGGTGATGATCCCGTTCTTGCAGGATCGACCCGAGCTGCCGGTCCTCGGCGTCTGCCTCGGCATGCAGGCGATGGTCTGCGCGCTCGGCGGCCGTGTCGGTCGCGCCCCGACGCCGGTCCACGGACGGGCGACGTCGATGATCCACCATGACGACCCCGCGTTTGACGGCGTGCTCTCGCCGTTCCCGGCCGGACGCTACCATTCGCTGGTCGCCACCCGGATGCCCGACGAGCTACGCGCGACGGCATGGACTCACGACGCCGCCGGCGCCACCCCCCTCGTGATGGCGGTTCGCCATCGCTCGCTGCCCTGGGTGGGACTGCAGTTCCATCCGGAGTCCGTCTTGAGTCCGGAGGGCCCACGAATCCTCCGCAACGTCCTCGGGAGCCTGCCATGATTCCCGCCCTGATCGACCGGCTTCTCGCCGGTGAGCGCCCCGACCCCAGCGCGCTCGAAGACGTCTTCCAACGCATCCTCGGCGGCCAGGCCGACCCCATTCAGGTCAGCGGCCTCCTCGTCGCGTTGCGGTCCATCCCTCTGGACTCGGAGACCCTCGCCGCCTGCGCGAGCGTCCTGCGCCAGCACCGGCGCGCGGTGCGCTGCCAGGTGCGGCCGCTCATCGACACCTGCGGTACCGGCGGCGACGGGTCTGGGACCTTCAACATCTCGACGGGAGCCGCGCTCGCCGTCGCGGCGGCGGGCGGCGCGGTCGCCAAGCACGGCAACCGCAGCGTGTCGTCGAAGACCGGGAGCGCCGACGTCCTCGAGACCCTGGGCGTCCGCCTCGAGGTGCCGCCCAACCAGGCTGCGCGCATCATCGACGCCACCGGTTTCGCGTTCCTCTTCGCGCCGCTCTACCACCCGGTCATGGCCCACGTCATGCCCGTGCGGCGCGCGCTCGGGATCCGCACCCTGTTCAACATGGTGGGGCCGCTCTCCAACCCCGCACTCGCCGAGTTCCAGGTCCTCGGCGTCTTCGACGCCGGGCTGACCGAGGTCATGGCCGGCGCGCTGAAGATCCTCGGTACCCGCGGGGCGCTCGTCGTTCACTGCGGCGGGCTCGACGAAATCGGCATCCACGACGTGACCCACGGGCATCGACTCCTCGAAGACCGCATCGAACCGTGGTCCGTGTCCCCGGAGGACGTCGGGATCGCGCGCGCGCCGATCGAGGACCTCCTGGGGGGTGAGGCCGACGAGAACGCCGCGATCCTCCGCAAGGTCCTCGAAGGGGAGTCGGGGCCGCGCGCGGACGTGGTCGCGTTGAATGCGGGCGCAGCCTGCTGGGTCGGCGGACTCGCCGGCACGCTGGCCGACGGCGTGGCGCTCGCGCGCGAGACCCTGGCCAACGGCGGCGCGTTGCGCGTCCTGGAGCGAGCCTGCGAGAGCACCGCCCGGGCGCTGGACGGGGACGACCGCTGATGGGGCTCCTGGAGGACATGATCGCGTCAGCCCGCTCGCGGATCAGGGCGCTGCCGGCCGGCGATCCCTCCCCACGCGATTCCGACGTGTTCGCCGACGCGCTGCGCGGTCGCGACCGGCTGTCCGTCATCGCAGAGGTGAAGCGGAGCAGCCCGAGTCGTGGTGCCCTCGCGCCGCGCGCGGATGCCGTTGCGCAAGCCCGCCGCTACGTTGACGCCGGTGCAGCCGCCGTGTCCGTCCTCACCGAGCCCACCCGGTTCGGCGGAAGTCTCGACGACCTCGAAACCGTCGCGAACGCAGTGTCGGCGCCGGTGCTCATGAAGGACTTCGTGGTCGATCCGGAGCAGGTCCGTGCCGGCGCGTTGCTCGGGGCCCGCGCGGTGCTCGTGCTTCGACGCCTGCTCGACGCTTCCGTAACCGGCGAGATCCTCGACGCCTGCCGCACCTACGGCGTGGCGGCGCTCTTCGAATGTCACCACTCAGACGAGGTCGACGATGCGATCGCGCGGGGCGCTCCGGTGATCGGCGTCAACAACCGCGATCTGGACTCACTCGAGATCGATCTCGACCGCGCGCCGCGCCTGCTCGAACGGATGCCCGCCGATCGCGTCGCGATCGCAGAAAGCGGCTATCTGCAGCCGGCGCAATGTGCCGGACTCGTCGGAAGGTGCGACGCCGTCCTCGTCGGCTCGGCGCTCATGACCCACGATGATCCCGGGGCGTTCATCCGCGAGGTGACGTCATGCACGTGAAGGTATGCGGGCTCACCCGCGCCGCAGACGCGGACCTCGCCGCCGACCTCGGCGCCCACTGGCTCGGGTGCGTCCTCGTGGCCGGGACGCCGCGCGCGGTGAGTCCTGCGGATGTGGCGAGCGTCCTTGGCGCCCATCGGTCCCGTGGTGTCCTGGTGTTCCGGGACGCCGGCTACTCGGAGATCATGTCCGCCGTCGAGGTCTGCGGCGTCTCGCGAGTCCAGCTGCACCGCGTCTCGGAAGAGACCGCGGCGAGATGCGAACCCGCGGGACTGAAGGTCCACCGAGTGCTCGACGCCACACGACCCGAAGCGGTGGCCGAGGCGGTCGCGCGCGCACGAGCCGATGCCCCGATCCATCTCGATGTCGGCGGCGGCGGCTCCGGCCGGACCTTCCCGTGGAGCGAGCTCGGCGGCCACGACCTCACCCACGTCATCGTCGCGGGCGGAATCACGCCCGCGAACGTCAGCGACCTGCTCGTCTGTCGCCCGGGCGGCGTCGATGTCTCGTCCGGCCTCGAGACCGCACCGGGAGTGAAGGACACCGACCGACTGCGGGCGTTCTTCGCCGCCGTCCGCGCCGCCCCCATCCGAGAGGAGTCGCCATGACCGACGGCATGACCCCGACCCTCGGCGCGTTCGGCGACTTCGGCGGACGCTACACCTCGGAGCTGCTGCTGCCAGCGCTGGATGAGCTCGCACAAGCACTGGAGGACATCGTCCCGTCGAAGAGCTTCCAGGAGACCTTCGCCCGGGAGCTCGCCGATTGGGCCGGACGGCCGACTCCGATCACTTCACTCGGGCGCTTCGCGGAGGGCACGGGAATCGAGATCTGGGCGAAGCGCGAAGACCTCCTTCACGGCGGCGCCCACAAGACCAACAACGTCGTCGGGCAGGGGCTGCTCGCTGCACGGCTGGGCAAGACCCGCCTCATCGCGGAGACCGGCGCCGGACAGCACGGGCTCGCGACGGCGTCCGTCGGCGCCCGGCACGGAATGGAGACCGTCATCTACATGGGCGCGGTCGACATCGCCCGCCAGCAGCCCAACGTGAAGGCGATGGAGCTCATGGGCGCGACCGTCATCCCGGTCACGGGCGGCGCCGCGACGCTCAAGGAGGCCATCAACGAGGCGCTCCGGGAGTGGACTGCTTCCGTCGGGCGGACGCACTATCTGCTCGGCACGGTCTGCGGCCCCGACCCATTCCCACGGCTGGTGCGGACGTTTCAGTCCGTCATCGGCACCGAGGCCCGCCACCAGTTCGCTGCGAACGCCGGCGGCATCCCGGACGCCTGCTTCGCGTGCGTCGGCGGCGGCAGTAACGCGATCGGACTGTTCAGCGGGTTCCTGAACGACGACGGCGTCGCGTTGTTCGGGGCCGAGCCGGCGGGGGAGTCGTCGACTCGCCACGGACTGACGCTCTCTCGCGGCGACCCCGGACTGCTGCATGGCGCGCGAACCTACGTCCTGCAGGACGGTGATGGCCAGATCCTGGAGGCCCACAGTCTCGCCGCCGGCCTCGACTATCCAGGCGTCGGCCCCGAGCACGCGCACTTGAAGGAGTCCGGCCGCGCCAGGTACCTCGGCGTCACGGACGAGGAAGCGCTCGACGCGTTCGAACGCCTCTCACGGACCGAGGGCATCGTGCCCGCATTCGAATCTGCCCACGCGCTGGCGCTCGCACGACGGGCCGTCGCGGATGGCCTCGTAGCTGCCGGCAGCCGCGTACTCGTGAACCTCTCCGGCCGCGGGCAAAAGGACCTCGACACCTATTTCGCGCTGGGCCGCGACTCCGAGAGCACTGGGCGGGCGTCGTCATGAGCCTCGCGTCGCTGCAAGCGCGGCTCGCGCAGCCCGACCCGTCGTTCTCGCCGTTCTTCGTGCTCGGCGATCCCGATCCGGACACGTCCCTGGCCATCGCCCAGGCCGCGATCCGCGGCGGTGCGGACATGCTGGAGTTCGGTCTCCCGTTCAGCGACCCGTGCGCGGACGGCCCGTCGGTGCAGACGGCGTGCAGCCGGGCGCTTCGCGCCGGCATGACCGTCGACCAGGCGTTCGAGATCATGCGGACTCTGCGGTCCGCCAGCGATGTCCCGTTCAACCTGCTCGTGTACGCCAACCTGGTCCACCGTCGCGGCCCGGCCTCGTTCGTCGCTGACGCCGTCGCAGCGGGCGCGTCGTCGCTGCTCGTGCCGGACGTCCCACCGGAGGAGGGCACGGAACTGGGCGCCGCGTGCCACCACGCCGGCCTCGGGCTCGTCCACCTCGCCGGACCCCGCACGACGACCGACCGCATCACCGCGCTCGGAGACGCGGCCACGGCGTTCCTCTACCTGGCGGGCCGGCAGGGAATCACCGGCGCTTCGGAAGCAGTGCCCGACGAGACGCTCCACGCCATTCGCACGGCTGCCGCCGCATCAACCGTCCCGGTTTGTGTGGGCTTCGGTCTGAAGACGCGCCGCCATCTCGCCGACGTCTTCCGCGCCGGCGCTCGCATCGCCATCGTCGGGAGCGCTCTGGTCGACGTCCTCGCCTCGTGTCTCGACGACGCGGGATCGCCCAGGGACGTCACTGCGCTCACGGATCGCATCGAACAAGAAGTCGCCGACCGTTCACGGTGGAGCGGCACCCAAGGAGTCTGACCATGCTCGTCCTGATGGACCATCACGCGACCGAGGATCATTGCACCGGAGTCGAGGACGCCATCCGTGCGTTGGGTTATCAACCCGTGCGCGTTCCGGGCGCCGGCCGCATCGCCATCTGCGTCACCGGGAACAAGGACCGGGTGTCCGCACCGTCTCTGGAACGCCTGGACGGCGTCCTCTCCGTCGTCCACGTCACCAAGCCGTACAAGCTCGTGAGCCGCGAGGTCACCGAATCCGACACGACGGTCGCCGTCGGGGATGCGGTGTTTGGCGGCCCGGAGCCCGTGATCATCGCCGGCCCATGCAGCGTCGAGACCGAAGCCCGCACGCTGGCGATCGCGCGGGCCGTCAAGGCGGCCGGCGCGACGGTGTTTCGCGCGGGTGCCTACAAGCCCCGGACCAACCCCTACTCGTTCCAGGGCCTGGGAGCAGAGGGACTCCACACGCTGCACGCGGTTCGGGAGGAGACCGGGCTCCCCGTCGTCACCGAAGTCCTCGACGCGGAGTCCGCGGACCTCGTCGAGGAGACCTGCGACATCATGCAGGTCGGCGCGCGCAACATGCAGAACTACACCCTGCTGCGCCGACTCGGCCGCGCGAGGAAGCCCGTGCTGCTCAAACGGGGGTTGTGCGCCACGGTGGACGAATGGCTCCAGGCTGCCGAGTACCTGCTCGCGGAAGGCAACGAGGACGTGATCCTCTGTGAACGGGGGGTCCGCACCTACAACCAGCACGCCCGCAACACGCTCGACCTGAACGTGATCCCGCTGATCCGCCGGCTCTCCCACCTCCCGGTGATCGTCGACCCATCCCACGGCGTCGGCCAGCGCGAGCGCGTCCGCCCCATGGCCCGGGCCGCCCTCGCCTGCGGCGCCCAGGGTCTCATCATCGAAGCCCACACCGACCCCAACACCGCCTACAGCGACGGGAGTCAGACGGTCACCGTCGAAACGCTGGAAGGCGTGGTCCGCGACCAGGAGATCCTGGCCAGCCTCGAGGTCCTCTGACCCGCACTATTCGGCTGATCCGTGTAATGGAGTGGGCTGACGGCGGACCCGGCAATCAGGAAGAGGGCCGGTGGTTCGAGATCCGGATGGCTCGTGGCCACCCGGATCCCACGGCAGCAGCCGGCCCTCTCTCTTCTCTCCTCGTGATCTGCCCCGGACCTCCCTTTTTCTGAGAAACCTCTGCCCCCGCTCCGTAGCTACAGGCGAAGCGCGATCCCGAAGGGGGCCCCGCCTCATCAGAAACAGATCGTTGGCGGGATCGACTTAGTGGCACCATCGCCGTGCGTTGCGGGGGAGGTGCGGCAGGCAGGGTCGGTCCCGTCGATTTTTCTGGTGGGGTCGTTCTAGGGGACGATGACCACTGCGCCTGCGGACACGGTGACGGTAGACCCCGCGCCGAGAAGTGCGACCGGATTCGCGACGCCCGCTCGCCGCACCACGAACACCCGGTAGCGGCCGGGATGGACGCCGCGACAGCTCCACCTACCATCCGGATCCGTACTCACGGTTCGTGACCTGGTGCCGCCGACCGCTCGCAGAAGAACCTGGGCCCGCCCATCCGGTCCGCCGTCCGGACGGGTCAACCGTCCGCGCACGGTTCCCCCGATTCCCAACGCCAGATCGGGCAGCTCCATGCGACCGCCCTCGGCTCGAAACGGTGGGGGCGAGGCGGCGACCCAGAGATCATGGTCGGCCTCCACGCGCCACCGGCCGGGTTCGATTCCCGAGATCTGGAAGCGCCCTTCGTCGTCCGTGCGCACCCGGCATTCGAGGTTGCGGAGCGTTGCGGCAGCGACCGCCTTGGAGAGAGGATTCGATGGCTCGGCTCCCCCGGGGCGCGGCGCGCGGTACAGCGAAACCACCGCGTCCGCGCCCGGTCGCCCATCTCCGCCGAGGACCCGACCCACGAGCTCGACGCCGGCTCGAAGGCGAACGACGATCGGCACGCGTGGATCGCGCCCCTGAAGCGAGATTCGCTCTGGCGGATGGCCCGGCGCCGCGATCACCAGGTAGGGGAGGCCGGCGTCGGCGCGCTCGAATGCGCCGTCCGCTGCCGTCTCCACCTGGGACTCCTCTGGCGGGGAATCCTCGCCCCTCGCAAAGGCCGTCCGATACGTATGCGGCGAAGCGTTGGTTCCCGCGACGACGACGCGGCCGGTCCAGGGAGCCTTGTCCTCCAGCTTCACGGTGACGAGTTCGGGGCCGACGTCCGCGATGACCGCCACGGCCGCGTAGCCCGAAGCCGTTACCCGCAGCCGATATCTGGCGTTTCGCAGCCCCATACACTCGAACTCGCCGCGCGCATCGGTCGTCACGGTTTGGGCCAGAAAGCCGAGGAGCTTGACGCTCTCCTTGTTGATCGCACGGCGTGGGCGCGACGGCGCCGCCCCACCTCCATCGCTGCCTCCGCCAGGGACGACCGGGGTCGCGAATCCGGGGGCGAGAAACGCGACGAGCTCCGCCGTTGCCGAAGCGTTCGCGATCGGCGCGCCGGTGCGTCGGTCGATGACCACACCCTGAATCCGATGTGCCGCCGTGAGGGTGACGTCGATGGTGGTCTCGCCAACTTCCGCGAGGTGGAACCCTGCCTTGCCGCCAATGGCGTGGGCAGGATGCCGGACGATCAGTGTCTTGGATCCAGCGCTGAGCCCGTTGACGCGGTAGCGCCCGATCCGGTTGGTCTCGACCGACACCTCCAGCTCGGGACCGGTGCCAGGACGAGCGGCGCTCACGGAAACCCGGGCGGCGGCGACGGGAGCACCGGTGTCATCGACCACCGTGCCGGCGACCGAGGCGCCCTGCAGGAGCCGGATGACGTGATGGAGGGTATCGGCACGTTCCGGATCGACGCGTCGCTCGGCCCTTGCGAACGGAGCGGCGATGACCTCGAGCCGATACTGCCACCGATGGTCGGTGGTCGCGATCTGGAACCTTCCCCCCGCACCCGTCTTCGTCTCGGTCACCGGCGGCGCGCCGCGGACGTCGCGGCCGGGGCTCCGACCGCCGCGGAATAGCCTGACCTCAGCGTCGGTCACGGGCGCCCCGAGCGGATCGAGGACCCGGCCCGTGACGACGAGATCAACTCTTCGCTCGGTGTCCGACCCTCGCGGCGGGTCGTTCTGCGTGAAGCGGTCGGAGTCGATCGCTCGAGCGGCGGAGCGGCCCGTGGTCGCCCCGTTGGCCGTCCCACCCGGGCTTGGGGTGGCGTCAGTCCGAGTTGGTGGTTCGCCACCGCCGTCGGGATCCGGCCACGCCAGCCAGATCGCCAAGGCGAGCAGCCCCAATACCACGGGAACCCAGATGACCGGTCTCAACGATTGCCTCCTGCTCCGCTCGAGAACGCGAGCGGGACCCGATGATTGTAGATCATCGGGTCCCGGCTCTATTCCTCGGCGCCCGCCTCGTGAGCTCGCAGTAGCGGCTCATGAGTAGGTCGGGCTAGAAGCGCAACGCGATCCGGATGGGCGGTGACACGCCCGACAGCCCGGCCGCACCCGCGGTGAAGGCCTGGATCTTGATGTCGACGCACGTGCCCGGCTGGATGATGTTGGTCAGGTTGATGCCGATCTTCGCGTTGGGCCCGACGACGCCCGACAGGCCGCTGACGGTCGGAGCCAGCCCGTTGACCGGGAAGGTCAGCTGGAACATCGGATCCGCGAAATTGAGCACGATCGGACCGAACGGAGTGGGGAGCGGCGGGCCGCAGGTCAAAGACAACGCGGCGCCGTACGCTTCACCGGGGTTGCCGTTCACCCACAGGCAGGCAATCGGGCATTCCGGGGTCAGCACGACGGACTCGCCGCCGACCGCGGCAGGCGGCAGAGTCCCGCCGACACCACCCAAGTTGCCGCACAGCTCGATGCAGCCGTCACCACCGGCACCGCCCGGAGAGCAGCCGCAGTTGCCCTGCGTCGCCGCACCAGCAGCGCCACCGAGGGCGCTGACCAGACCATCGATGAGGATATTCGGTGCCGCGATCATGATCGAGCCGCCGGAGCCGCCGCCGCCGCCCCCGCCGTTGCCGGCACTGGTGCCGCCAGCTCCACCATCAGCGCGAACAACGCCCGTGGTGGAGATGTTCACCCCGCCATCGGAGAGAATGGTGCACTTGCCCCCACCTCCTCCGCCGCCGGCACCGCCGTCGTTGCCGGCGCCAGTGAGGGCATCGATGTCGTTACCACCGCCGCCGCCTCCGGAGCCCGGGAGCGCGGGGCAGCAGCCTTGTGCGGCGCCACCTGCGCCGGAAACGTTGGGGAGTGTCCCGGCATTGGGCGCACCGCCGGGCGAGCCCGCCGTCCCATTGCCGCCGCCGCCGCCGCCGCCGACCGGATCGGTGAACGAGCCACCACCGACGAGGCACATGCTATCGGTACCGCCGATGCCGCCGCCGGGGCCTTGGCCGTTGGTGCCGGCGCAGACAATGCCGCCTGCACCCGCACCGCCAGCGAATCCGCCCGGGCCCGCCGCACCACCGGCGCCGCCGAGCGTGCCGTTGTTCGAACCTCCTCCGACTTGACCGGAGCAGTCAATGGTGCCGTCGATGATGACGGCGCCTTGGCTCTTGATCACAATCGGATTGGAGCCGATGACGCTGACCGTCACACCCGCCGCGATGTTGACGGTCGTGTAGTTGTAGACAGCCTGCGCGTCGGTATCGAGCGTCCAGTTGGCCGTTGGGCTGAACGGTCCGTCCGTACCGTCGCCACCGTGATTGGTGGTGAGCAGACCGGGCTGACCAAAACTGAGGCCGACTAACGCCAACAGCGCTAGCGCAGAGCATAGAGGTGCTCTCATGGTGGGTGATTCCTCTGGATTGGGGAATTGAGGGAACTTCCGAAGCGACTAGTTTTTTTACCCCGAAATCGTAGCGATTGGAAACAGAATCCAGCCAACTCGGTCGCGGACCAAGAAGGGGGACTCTGGCCAGATCCGGGCGCTCGTTCCCGTGGTGAGACAGGGCTGCCGCGCACCGCGCTTTCTGCATCTCCAAGGCCGATTCGCCTCGCACGAGACACCGCGGCTCGACCGCCGAGGCGACCTGGACCGCCGGCGTCATCATCCAGGCTCTGGTTCCGCCTTGGTGGCTACGACGCTCCGCGACGGAGGGTACAGCCGCCGCGTCGCGTCGGCGTGCCGTGCGTCGCGAGCATCCTCATCCCCGGGGGCCTCCTCCTTGGTGGGACCGTCGTCCACGCCGAAGACCCTGGTCTCGTGATCGCGCCGATCGGAGGCGCATCACCTCTGGTATCGGTGCCGCTCTTGGCCCGAGGCATGGCGAAGCCCGCCCCCTGAGCGTCGCGACGGATTATCGACCGCGACCGCCGCGACCGAAGTCACGCATGCGATCCGCCCAGTCCCTCACGAGGTTCCGCTGGACCTTGTCCTTCTCGAACAGGGGTCGGAACGACATGAGGATGCGCCACTCGCCACCCAAGCCGCCGCGGCCGCGACCGCCACGGCCGCCGCGACCACCTCGGCCGCCACGACCCGTGTCGGCGCGACGACCGTCGATGCTGGCGGCGATCTGCTCGGCGAGGGTGAAGTTGGCGCCAGACTTCTCCTTGTCGCGGATCCACTCCAGGTCCCCGACCGTCGCCTTGTCCTTGGCGGTGTAGTAGCCATAGAAGATCGCCAGCTTGAGGTCGCCCTTGCCGGATTTCCGGTAGGTGTCCTTGAAGAGCTTGCGGATCTCCTCGTCGTCCTTGAGGTGCTCGCCGAGAGCCATGAAGGCGCCGACGGCCAGCTTGCCACGGCGCTTCTTGGCGTACTTGATCAGCAGCGCACGGGCGTCCTGGTTGCCAGCGCCGACGGGGCCGAGAGCGCGCAGGATGTCCTTCTTGATCTCGGCATCCTTCTCTTTCTCCCAGAGGGCGAGAAGCTCCTTGACCACGGACGTGTTCTTCATCTCCTCGAGATTGACCACGGCGGCGTTGCGGACGCGGTTGGACTTCTCCTTCAGCAGGGCGGAGAAGGCCTTCGCCTTGCCGGAGTGCTTGTCGTAGCCCGCGCGGCGAACGACCGCGACCCGGCTCTTCTCGGAGCGGATCTTCTTCGCGCCCAGCATCTCGACGAACATCTTGATCCCGGCCTCTTCCGCCGTCTCGAGGAGCTCGTCCGTGAGGTCCTCCTTCTCGTTGGCGGGGGCCTTCACGATGAGGTTGATCAGCCGCTGGGTCTCGGCGGAGACGGTGCCGGCGGCTGCAGGCTTGCCCTCACCGGCCTTCCCCGGCTCCTCGTCGGGAGCCGGCTCGCCGGCCTTGGCCACGGGCCCGACGGTCGGCTGCCCCGCCTTCGCCAGGGCCTTGTTCATCAGGCCGACGAGCTCCTTCTTGTCGAGCTCCCAGTCCTTGCGCGCAAGGACCTTGCCGTCCGCGTCGGTGAAGATGTGCTGCGGTGCGACGATCTCGGTGCGGGTCTCGTAGCGAGTCCGCATCTCCTTCTCGATCGACTTGACCTCTTCGAGAGAAACGCCGTCGAAGAGGCGCGCGTCCGCCTTTGGATAGGGGTTGCACGGGAGGAGAACGAACGAGCTCCCCGCCTTGGCCTTGATGTCGGGGTCGGACCAGACCGCGCGCATCATGCGGCGGCAGGCCACCTCGCGTTCGATCATCACGACCCAGACGACGACCTTCTTGTCCGCCTTGGCCTGACGATAGGCACCGGTGACGGAACCCATCCAGGTCGGCTGCAGAGAAGCGATCTCGCCCTTGACGGGGGCGGGGGGCAGGACTTGGGCCGACAGGGCGGCCGTCAACGAGATCAGGAGAAGCGGCAGGAGCGCACGATACATCCGGGATTCCCTCCGACTCGATAGCCGTCTCCGGCCGTCTACGCGGTCGAGGTTGAGTGACACGGCGTCAACAAGCGAGATGACGCCAAGTTACGAACGATCGCGGCGTGGCGATCTTTCGCGCCCGGCCCCGGCTCGGGCTGGGGGATGGACCCCGGAGGCGAAGCGAGCCCCGTGACCCGCAAGTCCAAGGCAGAGCGGAGGTTGGAGAATCAGGTCCGCCCGCGATAGACGATGCGGCCCTGAGAGAGGTCGTAGGGCGACATCTCCACCTTCACGGTATCCCCGGGGAGGATCCGGATGAAGTACTTGCGCATCTTGCCCGAGACGTGCGCCAGCACCATGTGTCCGTTCTCCAGTTCCACCTTGAAGCGGGCATTAGCCAGCGCTTCGCGGACGGTTCCGTCGAGAACGATCGGTTCTTCCTTGGCCATCAAGCTCCTTCTTCGATCGAATGGCGGGCCGTATTCCGGCTCCCGGGTCAGGACAGAGGTTACGGCAATCCTCCGCGGGCCTCAAATCCGCTCCCGATGGAACGTAGTCCGAAATGGGGACCGGGTTTCGGCGGTTGTGATAAACCGGAACCCACCTTTTGTTCGCGCCCCGAGGCGGTCTCGGAAGCCAGCGGGCGCACCTCCTCAACCCCTCGTCGGACCCGCTCCAATGCACCGACCACTGACGCTCCTGATCCTGGGTGTCCTGCTCTCCGTTTCCTCGGTCCGCGGCCAATCGACCGCGCTCGTCGCGAGCCACCTCGATGGCATCTCGTGGCGCTCCGTCGGCCCCGCAGCCATGGGCGGGCGCATCACGGATCTCGCGGTGAGGAAAGACAAGCCGGCCGTGTTCTTCTTCGGCGCCGCCACCGGCGGCGTGTGGCGGACGACCAACGGCGGCACGACGTTCGAACCAGTCTTCGACACGTACGGCACCGGCAGCATCGGCGCCGTGGCTCTCGCGCCCTCCGATCCGGACATCGTCTGGGTCGGCAGCGGGGAGGCGAATGCCCGCAACTCGGCATCGTACGGTGACGGGGTCTACAAGAGCACTGATGGCGGCGACTCCTGGAAGCACATGGGGCTGCGGGAGACCCGCCACGTCGGCAGCATCTCCGTCCACCCGGTGGACCCGGACGTGGTGTTCGTCGCGGGGCTCGGGCACGTGTGGGGCAGCAACCCGATGCGCGGCCTCTACCGCACGAATGACGGCGGCGAAACGTGGTCGCAGGTACTGGCCATCGACGACGACACGGGCTGCATCGACGTTACGTTCCACCCGACGGACTCGAAGGTGGTCTACTGCGCGGCGTACCAGGTTCGCCGCGACGGATTCGACACCAACGATCCCGCAGTCAAGTACGGAGAGCGTGCAGGCATCTACCGGTCGACCGACGGTGGCACGACCTGGGGCAAGCTCACGAGCGGGTTGCCGACCTGCAAGTACGGGCGCGTCGGATTGGAAACCTGTACCGCGCGGCCGAACTGGGTCTTCGCAGTGGTCGAGACCGAGTACACCGGTCGGCCCGCGCCCACCAGCCCTGACGTGAAGGGCGGCCCCGCGTACCTGGGCGTCCGCGCCGAAGATCGCGATGGCAACGATGGAGCCCTCGTCCTCGAAGTGCTGGCGTCCACGGGTGCCAAGAAGGCCGGCATCAAGCGCAACGACATCCTGCTGGAGATCGGCGGCAAGAAGGTCGTGGGTTACGACTCGATGATCGAGGCCATCGGCGCGCACAAGGCGGGTGACCGCACGCGCGTGGTGGTCAAGCGGGGCGACAAGAACGAAGAACTCGATCTCACGTTCGGCCCTCGTCAGGCGCCGCGCATCCCGGGCACGCTCGGAGGCCAGGGTGCCAACTCGGTCGAGAAGCAGGGGCCGACCGGGTTCCAGACCGGCGGCGTGTACCTCAGCAAGAACCGCGGCGAGAAGTGGGAACGTATCAACAGCCTCACGCCCCGCCCGTTCTACTACAGCCAGATCCGCGTCGACCCGACCAACCCCGAGAACATCTGGGTGCTCGGGACGCAACTCCACGTGTCCCGCAACGGAGGGAAGCGGTTCCGCCCCACGGGAGCTCGGGGCATCCACGTCGACCACCACGCCATGTGGATCGACCCCAAGGACCCGCGCCACATGCTGCTCGGCAACGATGGTGGCCTGCACGTGACGTGGGACCGGGGAGGGTCCTGGGAAACGCTGCACCTGATGCCGCTGGCGCAGTTCTACGGCATCGCCCTCGACGACCGGAAGCCGTACCGGATCTACGGCGGCTTGCAGGACAACGGAAGCTGGGGCTTCCCGAGCCGGGTCCGGTCGACCTACGGCATCACCAACGAGCACGTATTCCGCATCGGAAGCGGCGACGGGTTCCTCTGCGCCGTCGACCCGAGCAACAACGACATCGTCTACTGCGAGAGCCAGGGCGGGAACCTGCGTCGCGTCAACGTCGCAACCGGGGCGACGTCGAGCGTGCGTCGGCCCGGCCAGACCGGCGCACGCCGCGGGTTTGGAGGCGGGCGTGGCGCACGCGGACGCTCCGGCTACCGGTTCAACTGGGAGACACCGTTCCTGCTTTCGCCTCACAACCCGCGCACGCTGCTGTGGGCCGGCAACAAGGTCTTCCGCTCGATCAACCGGGGTGACTCCGCCAAGGAGATCAGCAAGGACATCACCGCGTCGAGCCGCGGCACCGCGTCGGCACTCGCCGAGTCACCGCGGGCAGAAGGCGTGATCTGGGTCGGCACCGACGACGGGGCCCTCCACGTCACGCGTAACGGTGGGAAGGAGTGGACCGCAGTCCACGACAACCTCCCAACGCTGAAGACGTCGAAGTGGATCTCCCACATCGAATGCTCCCGCGGGGACGCCGGCACCGCCTGGATCGTCATCGACGGTCACCGTTCTCACGACTTCCGGCCCCACATCTGGAAGACGTCCGACTACGGCAAGACCTTCGAACGCATGGTCGAGGGGATGCCCGTGGTGTCCACGAAGGTGCTGCGGCAGGATCCGCACAACTCGAGCGTCCTCTACGCGGGCCTCGAGACCGGCGTCTGGGTGTCCATCAACGGCGGCGAAAGCTGGGTCCGGATGCAAGGCAACCTCCCGACCGTTCGCGTCGACGACATCCTCATCCACTCGCGCGACCGGGAGGTCGTCATCGGAACGCACGGGCGCGGCGTGTGGATCGCCGACTGCGCCGCTGTCGAAGCGCTCACGACCGAGGTCGTCGCCCAGGACCTGCACCTCGTGCCGCCCAAGGAAACGGTGCAGTGGATTCGCGACGGGAGCGCGGGGCGCTACGGCGCGCGTCGTTTCCATATTGCGCAGAGTACGGGCGCGACGATCTCGTACTGGCTCGGGCGCGAGCCCAAGAAGGACGAGGACGTCACCATCTCCATCCACGACGCGACCGGCAAGCAGATCGCGACCGTCCGCGCCAAGAAGAAGGCGGGGATGAACGAGGTCACGTGGAACCTGCGCAAGCGCTCCGCACGGGGCCGCGGCCCCCGCGGTGGAGGAGGACGCGGACGTCGCGGCGGCCGTGGCGCCCGTGGCGGCGGCACCGTCTCGCCCGGGACCTACCGGGTCACCGTTCGCTTCGGCGAGGAGGAGATGTCGGCTGGGTTGAACGTCGTAGCCGACCCGAAACTCGCACCATCCAACGGGGACAATCGGCCGTGAGGTCGGAGGTGAGAATCATGAAGAGCGCAACTACGGTCACGACCGCGATTCTCGGAGCGGCGGTTTTCCTGACTTCGTCCGGTACGTCGGTGACGGCACAGGGCGTGGACTATGACAGCTTCTCGTGGCGCAGCATCGGCCCCGCGGTGTTCAGCGGACGCGTAGTCGACATCGCCGTGAAGCCGGGCGACCCCAGCACGATCTGGGTCGCCTCCGGCTCGGGCGGACTGTGGAAGACCACCAACCGTGGGACGAAGTGGAAGCCCGTCTTCGATGATCTGCCGGTGATCTCCATCGGCGACGTCGCGGTCGCACCGTCCGATTCCGACGTTCTGTGGATCGGCTCGGGCGAGGCCAACAACCAGCGATCGTCCTACTGGGGCGACGGCGTCTACAAGAGCACCGACGGCGGTGACTCGTGGACCCACATGGGTCTGCCCGAGTCGCACCATATCGGCCGCATCGTCATCCACCCGTCCAATCCCGACATCGTGTACGTGGCGGCGCTGGGTCACCTGTACTCAGCGAACCCGGAACGCGGCCTCTATCGCACCCGCGACGGCGGAAAGACGTGGAAGCTGGTCAAGTTCATCGACGCCGACACGGGATTCGTGGACGTCGTTCTCGACCCGACGAACCCCGACACCGTCTTCGCAGCGAGCTATCAGCGGCGGCGGCGGGCGTGGCACTTCTCCGAGTCCGGGCCGGGTAGCGCCGTGTGGCGTTCGACCAATGGCGGCGACTCCTGGAAGCGCGTCCGCGGCGGGCTTCCGAAGGGCGAAATCGGTCGCATCGGTCTCTGCATGTTCGGCGACGGCAAGACCCTGTATGCCACCGTCGAGAACCGCAACCCGAAGGGTGTGGAGCGCCCGCGCGCCGACGCCACCGGTGGTAACGGCGCCGGTCGCGACGAGCGGACCGACGAGACCGAAGAGGAGGACATCGGCGGTCACCGTTGGGGTGACGGCGCGGAGGGCGACGCCGCTCCAGGCGCGGCCCCGGCGGCACCCGTCATCGGCAACGAGATCTACCGAAGTGACGACGGCGGCGAGTCGTGGCGCCGGGTCAACGAGAGGACCGTCGGCGGCAGCCCGCCCTACTACTACGGTCAGATCCGGACCAACCCGCGCGACAAGGAGGACGTGTGGGTCCTCGGCGTCCCCGTCTACCACTCGACCAATGGCGGCAAGACCTGGGGCCGCAACGGCGCCCGTGGCGTCCACGTCGATCACCACGCGCTCTGGATCGATCCAGAAGACCCGGACCACATGCTGCTCGGCAACGACGGCGGCCTGTGCCAGACCTACGACGGCGGCAAGACGTGGGACATCTTCAACAACCTCCCACTCGCGCAGTTCTACGCCGTCGCCCTGGACAACCGGAAGCCCTACCGCGTCTATGGAGGCACCCAGGACAACGGAAGCTGGGGTATTCCGTCCATCGGCAAGGCCAGCCGCGGCATCTACGAGAGCGACGTCTACCGCGTGAACGGGGGTGACGGGTTCTACTGCGCCGTCGATCCCGAAGACCCCGACGTCGTCTACAGCGAGTCGCAGTTCGGACGGCCGTCGCGCCTGGACCTGCGCACGATGGAGCGCAAGAGCATCCGCCCACCGCGGAAGCGGGGTGAGCCCGGCGCTCGCTACAACTGGATGACGCCCATCGTCATCTCGCCCCATAACCCCCGGACCATCTACATCGCGAGCCAGCGGCTCCACCGATCCTACGATCGCGGTGATTCGTGGGAGGCGATCAGTCCGGACCTCACGACCGACGATCCGGAGAAGAAGAAGGGCAACGTCCCGCACTGCACCATCACGACGGTCTCGGAGTCACCGGTCCGCAAGGGCGTGATCTGGGTCGGCACCGACGACGGAAACGTGTGGGTCACCCAGGATGCGGGTCGGCACTGGCGCGACGTCACCGACATGTTCCCGGACTCCACGCAAGCGCTCTGGGTCAGCCGGGTCGAGGCTTCGCATCACGACAAGGGCAAGTGCTACGTGTCGTTCACGGGCTACCGCGAGGACCGTTTCAAGCCGGAGCTGTTCGTGACCGACGACTTCGGTGGCACCTGGACGTCACTCTCGGAAGGACTGCCCCAGTCCTCGGTCAACGTCGTCCGCGAAGACTCGAAGAACGAGGACCTCCTCTTCGTCGGCAACGAGCACGGGGTGCAGGTCTCCCTCGACGCCGGAGACACCTGGGCTCCACTGAGCAAGGGCATGCCCACGAACCCGGTCCACGACCTCGCGATCCACCAACGCGATAGCGATATCGTCGCTGCCACTCACGGACGCGGGTTCTTCGTGCTGGACGTCGCTCCGCTGCGCGAGTTGACGGCCAAGAACCGTGCCAAGGACGTCCACCTCTGCGGTGCCAGGGTCATCACGCTGCGCTCCGGCATGACCGGCGCCGGTGACGGTGGAGCGCGGGTCTGGCGCGCGCCGAACCCACGTTCGGGCGCCCACCTCGCGTTCTGGCTGGCCAACGCGCCCGAGAACGCGGACGACGTCAAGCTCGAGATCCGTGACGCGGCAGGCACGCGCATCCGTACGGTGCGCATCACTGCCAAGCAGGGATTGAACCGGGCCCGGTGGGATCTCCGCCAGGTCACACGCCGTGGCAACCAGCGCGGCGCAGCGGGCGGGCGCGGACGCGGCGGCCGATCGAGCCGCGGTCGCGGTCGCGGCACTCAGGGTCGCTCCGTTCCCTCGGGGACGTACGCGGCCGTGTTGAAAGTAGGCGAGGAAGAGTACGCCGTGGCCTTCCACGTCCAGACGCCCCCGCCGCGCCCCGCACTCGAAGGGATGGGCGAGGACGAAGACCAACGCCTCAAGGGGCGAGATTTCTGAGGTATGAAATGAGATCAGCACTCGCGCTGCTCACGCTCGCGACGGCTCTCTGTGCGCAGGGGAACAAGTACTCCTCGCCGTGGGAGCTACTCCGCGGTGAGCACGACAAGAACCATGATGGCAAGGTCTCCGCGAAGGAGTACACGCGCGGCGAGGTGCGCTTCGGGCGCCTTGACCGTAACGGTGACGGCTTCATCACGGAGAGCGACATGGGTGGCGGTCGGAGCGGTGGCGGCCGTCGCGCTGGTGGGCGAGCGGCCCCGCAGCTCTCCGCCGAGCTGAAAGCAGGGCGGTGTCTATCGCGACTCCTCGCTGCGCAGGGCGAGCTCGCCGCCACCGAACTGGATCAGTGGTTCACCAATCTCGACGAAGACAAGAACGGCAAGCTGGCAGCCAAGGAGATCACCTGTGTCTCCAACGTGTGGCGCAAGCAGGCCGTACGCGTCCTCGACAAGAACGACGATGGACACATCGACCTCGCGGAGGCCAAGTCCGGGTTCACGCTCGCGGACAAGGACCAGAACGGCCGGCTCTCGACCGCCGAGATGGGACGGTCCCGCCGCGGCCGCCAACGCGGCGGCGGGGGAAGGGCGGCTCAACGCGCCCCGACGGTCGGTGAGGTCGCGCCCGGCTTCACGCTCAAGACGCTCGACGGCAAGAGCGAGGTCTCGCTGGCCTCGTTCAAGAACAAGAAGGCCGTGGCCCTCATCTTCGGGAGCTACACGTGACCCCCCTTCCGCAGCTCAGCCGGTCGGCTGGCCGAACTCTACGAGAAGCACGGTAAGGACATCCAGTTCCTCGTCGTCTACATCAAGGAAGCCCACGCGCTCGACTCCAGACGTCCCATGACGGGACGGGGCGCTCCCCTGGTCCAGGAACCGGTCACCTGGGGCGAGCGCCAGGCCGTCGCCAAGCAGTGCGCCGCCGCGATGGAGATCGAGCATCTCCCCACGATCATCGACGAGATCGACGACGGAGTGGGCGCCGCCTACGCAGCGTGGCCGGACCGCCTCTTCCTCGTCGGCAAGGACGGCAAGATCGCCTACTCCGGCGGTCGCGGTCCGTTCGGCTTCAAGCCCGAGCAGCTCTCGTCGGCCATCGTCAAGGAGCTGACGCGCGAAGTGAGGAGGTGATCGTTCCCGCTGGCGTTCGTCTTCAACGCCAGCGAAGCGCTCGCCGTAACGTCGGAGGTTCGAGCCCTCCCGGTGGGTCCCGAAGACCCCGTCCGTACGAACAGCGTAGAGGACAATCGACCGCAGCCAGACGCAATCGCGGCGCCCAGGGCGACGCAGACGGACGTTGACCCCGAATCGAGACGCTCGGTGCACGTGAGAATCAGGCCTCGCGACGGATCGTGCCGGTGACACGCTCGACGCAGGCGTTCTGCATCGGCATCTCGCGCCCGGTCCTGACCGGCTCGGTGCCTTGTGCCTTGACCTTGCGTCGAGAGGCGTCGCCGTGGATGCCGTCTCGGTCGCGGATCAACAAGCGGGGGAGGAGCTGGTCACCCGGGAACGCCTCGAGGATCTGCTGTGCCGATGGATGAAGGACCGCCACGAGTCGCCCGGCCTCTTCTGTGCGCGGATCATGTACTTGTCGATCGTCGACTGAGCGACGACGTGCCCGAGAAGCGCAAGTTCCTTCTCGATGTGGGGTGAACCCCAGAGCGGGTTCTCGCTGGAGCGTCGCTGGATCAGCGCGATCGCCTTGCGGTCGATCGGCGAACGACCCGGTTTCGATCGCGACTACCATCGCCAGTAGTACCTGAGGCCCTGGCGGTGGCAGCGAACGACAGTCGAGGTATTTGCAAATGTTGTGTTCGACGCCCACGTCAGGCGGCGAGCATCCGTCGCATCAGGAGCCAGGACGCGGGTCGCGGTCGTTGATTCGCGGCCGTTTGACGGTGCGCCCGAGGACGAGGAGTCGTTGTCGGAGCGCGACGTTCTCGAGCGCGAGACCCGCGCGGTTCAGGAGTTCGATTGTCGGGGGTCCACCCTTCTCCATTGGCTCTCCCAACGGGTCCGATTCCTGGCTTGGGCGAGCCGCAGCCCCGGCGGTCGTCAGATTCCGAGGTCTCTCCAAGTTTGTTCGGACTTCGGTAAGGGTTCTGCCGATTCCCGGCACTTCACAGTACGGAAGGCGTATCTCCACGGCAATTCTGGCCTGTGACCAGACTCGCCCCCGGTTCCTTCGCGGAATCGGAGGCTCAGCGAGAAGATGGCCGAGTCGACGACATCTTCTGCCTTCGAAGGTCCTCTGGAGACACTAGCGAGGACAGGATTGCGGACCGATCGCTTGGAGTCGCCGATGCTCGAACCGCTCGACCACGAAGCCGCCATGGCCGTCGGGGATTTCCTGCACACCCACCTCCGCGACCTGGAGGCGGGGCAGGTGCGGCCCCTGGCTGACTACCAGGCGCTCTACCCGGGTCACGAAGACACCATCGAGCGCGAGTTCACGACGCTGACCCATCCCGAGACCGGCGACCCCGACCTCCCTCGCACGTTTGGGCCCTATCTGTTGCAGGAGATCATCGGGCAGGGCGGGCAGGCGATCGTCTACCGTGCCGAGGACACCCGGCTGGGGCGTAGAGTAGCTCTGAAGCTGCTCGACGTCGTTGGTCGGGACGCCGATGAGGCCGTGGTGCGGCTCGGCCGCGAAGCGGCTCTGGCGTCCCGACTCGACCACCCCGCGATCTGCACGGTCTTCGAGACTGGGGTCCAGGACCGCAGGCCCTTCATTGCAATGCGGTGGGTGGAGGGAGAGTCACTCTCGACGCGGGTCGCACGCTGGAAGAGGGAGCGCCAGAAGGCGCGCGAGTCCGACTCGGAGACGAGCTCCCCCCGTCAGGCAGTCTTGAGGCAGTTCGCGTCAGTGGCGCGGGCGCTCCACGCCACCCACGAGGCCGGCATTCTGCACCAAGACGTCAAGCCCGCGAACATCATGATCGGGCAAGACGAGGAGCCAGTGATCGTGGACTTCGGAGTCGCACGACTACGGGATGGTGACCTCCCAACGCTGACCCGACCCGGCCAGATCCTCGGCACGCCGTCCTACATGGCGCCGGAGCGGTTCGATGAAACCGTCCCATCCAGCAGCCCGAGCGTCGATATCTGGGGGCTCGGGGTGTGCTTGTTCGAAGCGCTGACTCTCAAGAGGCCGTTCGAAGCACCCACCGGGGAGAGGTTGATCAACGCCATTCAGACGCGACAGCCGCCCAACCCGCGCGCGCTGGCTCCGGGGATCGGACGCGATCTGTCGGTCGTGTTGGAGACGCTGCTGCAAAAGGACCCGGCAAGGCGTTACCAGACGTGCGCCATCGTCGCCGACGAGCTCGACGCGGTACTGGACGGGCGACCCATTTGCGCGCGCAGGCCAGCGCTCGTCGGCCGCGTGACCCGCTGGTCGCGGCGGCACCCGGCGGCTGCCGCCGCGATGATCGCGATCTGCGTCGCGTGCGGAGCGCTTTCGGGTTGGTATGGGTACTTCACCACCACCCGCGACGACCTGGACACGATCGCCGAGCAGCGCCTGCGAGCCGAGGTGGAAGGGCATCTCGAGGACGCATTCGTCCCGATGATGACCCTCGATCTCGCGGGTGCCCGCCCACACCTGGAGCAGGCCCTGTCGCTGGACCCCGAGTGTGGGGAAGCGATCGGTGGACTCGCGCTTCTGCTCGCACACCAGGGGGACCCGGAGGGCGCTGTGCTCCTCCTCGGCGACGCACCCATGGTCGTGAAACGGCATCCGGCGCTGATGGCGATCCGCGCCGCCTGCCGGAGCGCCCGCGCCGGTGCTCCGGGTCCCCTCCCCGAGCCCGCAGCGATGCTCGACGCGGAGAGCCACTTCCTGATGGCAGTTGGTCATTCCCTGACCCGGCGGTCCCGGCAGCGGCTCTCCAACGGGGCCGACTCGTACGCTCACGCGCGTCGCGCGGTCTTGCGAAATGCGTCCCACCCCCGCCCGCTCTATGACTTCGTCGCTTGCACCACGGCGTCCAACGCCCGGCGTCACAAAGAGGCGCTCGAGATCGCACATTCGGCTGTGCATCTGTGGCCCGATTCGGCCCTGGCCAGGTACACGCTGTTCCACGCCCTGATCTGCGATCCCCGGAGCGATCGCGCCGATCTCGAAAGGGCCCGGCAGCTGCGCGAGTCCGTGGGCGAGCGCTTTCTCGCGCAGCGCCTCCAGTTCGATGTTGCCGTCCTGCACATGAGGATGGGAGAGCTGGGCGACGCCGAGCGAGTGCTCCGCGCGAGCTTCGCGCGTAGAGATCCGGGCGGGCAAATGCACCAGATGCTGGTCACCTGCCTCCGTCGGGCGGGTCGTCGAGAAGAGGCGATTCGTGAGGGTCGGACGGCCATGGCCCGCTATCCGGGCAACGAACCGCTGGCCGTCCAGGTAGCGTTCTCACTGATGGAGCTCGGTCAGGGCGATGAGGCGGAGAGAGTCTGTCGGGACTTGCTCAATCGCAGATCATGCTCTGTAGAGGTGACCTTTTCCCTGGCCAAGATTCTGATCGAGCAGGGCAATCCGGAAGAGGCGCTGGCGCTGGTCGAGCGTGGGCTGCGTCTCGACTCCAAGCCCGCCGGTCGATATGTGAAGGCGCGCGCGCTGCAGCGACTGGAGCGCCACGTTGAGGCCGAGGTCGAGCTCCGCATCACCCTGGAAACGCACCCGAACCCGTTCGGGTACATCTCCCATGCGCTATCTCTGGCTCATCTGGGTCGGGTGCCGGAAGCCGTCAAGCAGTTTGACTGGGTGGCGACAGCGAGCGCCGACGACCCGAAGGTGCTCTTCCGGTGTGCGTCGGTCTACTTGCTCGCGGCCGAGCGCACCGCCGAACTCGACGTGGCTCGAGCGGTTGGTTGGGTCCGCGAGGCCATCGGTATCGACGGACGAACACCCAACATGCTGAGACTTCTTGCGAAAGCCCACTTCAGCGACGGTGACGTGAGAGAGGCCATCACGGTCCAGGAGGAGCTCGTGAGCACCCTTGAGGAGGGGAAGGCCACGTCGGAGAAGGAGCTATGGCGGGCAAAACGACGGCTCAGGCAGTACCGCAGGGACCTTTGAGCGTCACGTGTCGGGCGTGGCGGTCGCCGGTCGCACTTGACGGATCTCACGCGCCTGCGCCATCCGTCTCTCCAGGCCACTAGCAGCAACTCGTAGAGCCCGCGCTCGAGACGAAGATCTCTCCGGAATCGATCGCGGGGTTCGTGGGAGCGTCCACACCTCGGTGGTGGAGAAACCCGTCGCGCCGAGCGTGTCCCGGTGCGTCTTCATGGCAGGTGACGCTCACCCATCGCGATGATGTGGTCGGTGCACTCGCGACGGATCGATCCGATGACACGCTCGACGTAGGTTCCTGCATCGGCATCTTGGGTCCGGCGACCATCTCCTCGACGCCGAATACCTTGACCGTCCGCCGGAAGACATCGCCGCAGATGCAGTCGCGGTCGCGCACCAGGAAACGGGGCAGGGGCCCGTCGTGAAGGCCTCGATGATCTGCTGGCAAGTCCATTCCGCCGACGGATGCTCAGTCACGTTGACGTGGACGATGCGGCGGTGGTCATGGGATAGGACGACGAAGCAGTAGAGTTGTTTGCAGGTCAGCGCGGACACCACGAAGAGGGCGCACGCTGCGGTCACATCCATGTGGCGCGCGACGAAGTTGCGCCAGGTGTCGCCAGGCGTTTTGGGAGCTCGCACCATGTACTTCCCGATGGTCGTCTGCCGTGCTCTGTGACCGAGCAGCGCGAGTGCCTTCTCGAGTGTGGGGTGAGCCCACAGCGGGCTCTCGCGGGAGAGTCGCTGGATCCAGTTCTCGGGAGGGTCAATGGTCCGCACTTCGCGGGCAGCGATCTCCGTCGTGCTGGCGCGCGTCACTCGGGGCGCGCGGTCTGCCCTGGATGTTGCATCACGACCACCGCCGGTAGGACCCGCGGGGGAAAAGCCGTCCTCCCGCCGGCGCTAGAGACACCGTTACCGGGCAGCTTCGCGGTTCGGCGACTCCAAGCGCCGCCGAGTGGGTTCGTATGGAACCCTGCATGTCGGGCTTGACCACGAGGCTGCCGGTTCGTGCCTTCGGGGGGCGTGGCAGTTGGCTTCGGCGGCCATTGGGTGCCGCGCTCCCCAGGCTCGTTTCTCCGAGAAAGCGCGATGACCCACAGGGAGATGGCTTGGAGTGCAGGGTGAGCGGGGAAGTTGAGATGACGCACGAGAAGCAATTCGAGGCCCTTGAGAATCTCGTGGGGCGCTCCGGCTGCAGGGCCCGAATCGTCGGCGAGGCTGCGGGGTGGACCGGACCGGGAGACAAGACGGGGCACTTCGATGTGACCTCCGTGAAGATGGGGTTCATTCCCTACACCTTGGTACTGAGGACCTCGTCGCACGGCCTCTTGACGGTGCGACGAACGCCGGGATCCGGTACGTCGATTCAGCGCATCGACAGCCTTCGTATCTCTGACGAGGGCAGCCTGGAGAACTGAGCGGGCCGCGCCGCGACCTGGCGCGGCCATTGGGCTTTGCGGCCCCACGGAGGCGGAGGTGTCCTCGTGGGAGTCCGACGAGTGGCCAGGGATCGTGGCGGACATGTGCGTCGAAACTAAGGGCGGGCCGAAGGCCCTCGCGAGCCTCCGACCCTTTGCGTTTCCTTGACCCCCGGGACGGGATACTCCCATCCCGTATCGTTCCCGCGTCTCCTACCCTCCGAGGAGGGAGAGCGCCGAGAGAGGCTGTTGGTTGGCCTGTGCCAGGACGGACAGCGCCGCCTGCTGCAGAATGCTGTTCTTGGTGAGCATGGCCGTCTCCGCAGCAACGTCGACATCGAGGATGCGCGAGTTGGCGGCGGACAGGTTCTCACTTCTGACGGTCAGCGAGTTGATGGCCGTGTCGAGCCGGTTCTGCGCCGCGCCGAGTTGGCCTCGGAACGACGTCACCGAGTCGATGGCCAGGTCGATGGAGACGATTGCCGCCGACGAGTTACTCGCGGAAGTGATCGAATCCCCATCGATGCTGAGTGCGGTCGTTTGCACGTCGACGAGGGAGATGTTCAGGGCGTCGCCAGCGAACGTGGCGAAGACCTCCTCGATGTGACGCCCCACCGCCTCGGGCACGGGCCACGCCGTCAACTCCGCAGCGACCGGGTTCATCGTGGTCACCACGCCGTGGACGTCCGTGACAATCACCGCGTCGCCGATCGAGTTGAGCGTGATCTGCAGGTGCTCCTCGCTCTCGCGTAGTGCGCTCTCGGCAATACGCCGACGTCTCACCTCCACGCGCAGCCGCACGACGTAGAATGCGACCGAGGCTGCGATGATCAGCGCGATCGCAACGAGTAGCCCGCGGAACGCGAAGCTCCGCCAGAAGGGCGTCGTAACCGTGATCTCGATTGTCGTCCCGTCGTGATTCCAGACGCCGTCGCCGTTCGCCCCCTTGATTCGCAGCCGATACGTGCCGGAGTCCAGCCCACTATAGCGACCCGACGGGTCGTCGCCGCTCTGGTACCACTCCTTGTCCCAACCCTCGAGCTTGTACGCATAGCGGTTGCTCATCGGCCGAGTGAAGCTGAGTGCGGCGAACTCGAACTCGAAGTGATTGCGGCGCCAGTCCAGCGTCACCTTCCGCAGCCGCTCGGGCGACGACCCCAGGTCGAAGCGCTCTCCGCCCTGGGTGAACGACGTAAGCACGATGCGAGGTGCGCGCAGGTCGGGCTCGATGTTGAGCGGATCGAAGTGGGTCACGCCGTGAGCTCCGCCGAACCACAGTTCGCCGCCCTTCGTCTTGAGTCGCGAGATCCAGAAGAACGTGTCACCGAGCACGCCGTCGCTCTGGCGGTAGCTCTTGACCTCGTGGGTCTTCGGGTCGAAGCGGACGAGCCCGACGTTGATGGTGCTCATCCAGAGGGAGCCTTCGTCGTCTTCGAGCAAACTGCAGATCACGCTCGACGGCAGACCGTCGTCCCGCCCGAAGTTCCGGAATGACCCGGTGCGCTCGTCCAGACGGCTGAACCCTCCCTTGCTCGTGACCCATAGATCACCTCTCGAGTCGCGCGTGACCTCGTACTGCGTGTCTGACGACACGCTCGTCGGATCTCCGGGACGGTGGTTGAATCGTTTGAACCGGCCCGTGCGCTTGTCCAGCCTGTTCAGTCCACCGCCGTACGTCGACAGCCAGAGGATGCCGCCCCCGTCATCGTGGAGACCGATGACGCTATCGTGACTCAAGCTGTTCGGGTCGTCGTCGAGGTGTCGGTAGCACCCGACGGTATGCGTACGCGTGTCGAGGCGAGCCAGCCCGCCGCCAACTGTCCCGATCCACAGAATCGACTCGTCGTCCTTGTCTTCGACGATCCCTTTCAATCGCTCGCAAGAGGGCAGCGTAGAGGACGCGCGCCTGGAGTCATGCCGATAGTGCCGGATGCACTCACCTCTGGCGCGATCGAACACACTGAGGGTTCCGCCCCATGAACCGATCCAAAGGTAGCCACGGCTGTCGACGAACAGGGAGGTGATGCGGCGGTTGGGAATGGCCGTCTCGTCGTTCCTGCGTGGAAGGAAGTGACGGACAGTGCGCGTCTTGGGGTCGAAACGGTCGAGACCCCCCTCCGTGCTGCCGATCCAGATCACCCCGTCGGGGTCCTCCACCAGGGCGAGGACCATCGGCGCTCCGAGGCTGTATCTCGGGTCTCCGCCAGCCCGGATCGAGTCGAAGTTGAGCGAGTGGCGATCGTGCCTGTCTACCACCCCGCCGGAGTTCAGGATCCAGAGAGCGCTTCCGTCCGGGTCCTCGCAGACGGCCGCAACGCTCTTCGAGCTCACGGAGTGAGAATCGGCAGGGTCGTGCGAGTAGCGAACGACCGAGCCGCCGGCTTCGTCGACCATGTCCAGACCAGCATGGTTGCCGGCGGGGTGGCAGACCCAGACCCGGCCCTTGCTGTCGACGTCGATACGCCAGATCTCGTCGTCGCTGATACTCTCTGGGTTCGTGTCGTCGTGCCGGTAGTCCGTCGTCTCTCCGGTCTTCAAGTCGAGACGGGTCACGCCATGGTCGTGGGTGCCGATCCAGACCGCCTCACGGCCGACATCGAGCGCGGTGATCCACGGACCCGCCACGCGGCGTGGGTCCTTGGGATCAAAAGGGTGGCGGGTCCAGAGACCGCTCCCGGGGTCGAGGGAGTGGAGGCCCCCGCCCTTGGTCCCGACCCAGATCAGTCCGCTGGTGTCGGCGGCGACGGCCTGAACCGTGTCGACAGCGAGGCTGTTGGCGTCGTCCGGATCGTGGCGAAACCGCGTCCACCGGTTCACGGTCTTGTCGTAGCAGCTCAGCCCGCCGCCCGACGTCCCGACCCAGAGCCGGTTGCGGCGATCGACGCACAGCGCCTGCGGCCCGAACGTCAGGCTGTCCGAGCTCAGGCTGTTTTCGTCGGTCGGATCGTGGCGGTGATGCGTGATACGTCCGGTCGCCTTGTCGTAGGCGTTCAGGCCGTTGCTCAGGGTCGCGAGCCAGATCACGCCGTCCTGGTCTTCGGCCATGGCGCAGACCATCGTCCCCGACAATCCACCCCGGCCCTCGGTGAAGAAGTGACCGCGTCGTCCGTTGTGACGATAGGCGCCAAGGCCGGTCGTGCCCAACCACAAGAAGCCGTCCCGATCGACCAGCACCGAGCCGTAGAGCATCGCTCCGGACGCGAAGGCGCCACGCTGGAACCCGATACGCGCGGGTCCCCCCTCGGGCCCGGTCTGACCAGCCGCGCGGTCGAGGAACGCGGCGAACCCGACCAGCAACGAAACCGCCAAGAGTATCTTCAGGTCCTTGTGCCTCCCGGAACGTCCATCCACCGCGCCGACGTGATGTCACGACGCCACGAGAGAACGACCGTACACCGCACTTCGCCGTTGGGCCAACGCGTCTGCGCCGGATCGCGCGGACGGGATGTCGATAGAGAGCCGGAGGTTCGAGTCGAGGTCGCTACGCCGCTTCGCCCGCTCGACCGACGCAAAGGACTTACGCCAGATTCCCGGCTCAGATGCTCTCTGCTCCACAATGATGCGCCCCCCCGCCGCTCTGACACCGAGGACATCGCCTTCAGGTGATGTCCTCAGTGTCCGGACGCCCCGATCGTCACCTGCGGGATGCCCAGAACGCCGAGCTATCGAGGCTGTGAGTCAATCGCAATCCGGGCTGCGCTCGGCCCAGAGCGACGCTGGACTGCGTCAGGCTCAGCTCACGGGGACTGCCCCGCTCGCTTCGCCT
>NZBC01000183.1 GCA_002687715.1 Planctomycetota bacterium
TCCTCTCGGTGGATCAGCCGGGTCTCCCGCGAAGGATAATCCCACCCTCGAAGAGACGCTGAAACGGTACAGGAGGTCCGCGCTCCCGACGGAGCCAGAGGCGACCTCGAAGGTCCGGGGAACCGGGGCTACTGGGGCACCCCGGGCGATGCTGCCCAGACCCGGACCTCACGCTCCAGCCGGACGGCGCATCGCGACCAGACCTGCTCCTCCGCCTGCTCCAGCAGCCACTGCACGTCCGCCGCCGCGGCGTCGTCGACGTTCTCCACGAAGTTCGCGTGGACCGGCGAGATGACGGCGCCGCCTCGGGCGAGCCCCTTCATGCCGGCCCGGTCGAGCAGGACCCCGGCCGTGAGGTCGCCCGGCGGGTTCTTGAACATGCAGCCGAAATTCCAGGTCCGAGTGGGCTGCGCCGCGTTCTTCTCCTTGAGATAGCGCCCCACGGTGCGCCGGAGTTCTCCGACGTCGTCGGCCACCCGTAGCCTCAGGACCGCGCCGCAGATGACCGCGCCCTCCGGAATCGCAGCGTGCCGGTATCCGAACGCGAGATCGCCCGGATCGAGCTCCAGGACGTCCCCGTCACGATCGCGAGCCAGCACCCGCTCGACGACCTCCGCGAGCTCGCCGTGGCGCGTCCCGGCGTTCATGGCGAGCGCGCCGCCGACCTGGCCCGGAACACCGGCGAGGACATGGACGCCGGCGAGTCCGGCGCTGCTCGCACGCGCCACGAGCGTCGGGGTGCCGAGGCCCGCGCCGACCCGCACGCAGTGGCCATCGACCTCGAACCCGTCCATCGCCGTCGGCTGGATGACGACGTCGTCGAGTATCCCGTCGGAGACGAGCACGTTGGTACCGCCGCCGAGGACGCGATGACCGAGACCGACTCCGCGAAGGGCGCGCAGGAGGCGCCCCGTCTCGTCAGCCTCCCGAGGTGACGCGAGCAGGCGCGCCGTCCCCCCGATCCTTATGCTCGTGAGCGGGGCGAGCGGCGCGTCCCGGGTCAGGATGTCGGCGAAAGCGTCTGGCCACATCTCCCGCATCTTAGGGCTTCGATCACCCCGCCGGGAGGAGGAGCTTCTGTCCCTCGCGGATCATCCCCGGCTTCTTCATGCGCGACCGGTTCGCGCGCCAGATTCGCTTCCACTCCCGGTAGTCGCCGTAGCGGATGCGGGCGATCTTCTGGAGGCTGTCGTTCGGACGCACCGTGTACCAGCGCGCAGCGGACGGCTGCGCGGGAGGATTCCTCAGGTTCCGCCCGCCCCGCACAGGCCGTTCGGCGGCGAGGTCGGGCAACTTGATCGTCATCCCGAGGCGGAGCCGGCGGGGCTTCACCCCCGGGTTCGCATCCTGCACGGCTCGGGTGTGCTTGGACGAACCGAAGACCGCGATCGCGATGCTCTCGAACGTGTCCCTGGGTTTGATGGTCCAGGTCCGGAGCCTGGTCGCGGCCGGGCGACCGGAAGGGCGTCCGAGGCCAGCACCGTGCGCGGTGGTGCCGCCGGAGCCGGACGTGGTGCCGCCGGTACCCCCGGGAGCCGGACGCTCCTTGAGCACCGTGCCCGTTCCGCCACCGATCACGTCCTCGCGGTCGTATTCGCGGCCGCCCTGCTCCTCCCACGACGTGTCGCCCTGAGTCTCCGCCCAGTCCGCGTCCCGGTCACGGGAATCGCCTTCGGGTGAGCTGTTGAGAAGGGTGACGGACACGAGCACCGCGATGACGCCCGTGATCACCAAGACGGCCACTTTCTCTGGAGGCATGTTCATGAACGTTCTCCAAGGCCGGTCGTCGTCAGGATCGGCGCGCCTCGTCGTTCTCCATGGACGAGGATTCGATTCATAGGAATAGAGGTGTCCCGGACCCGGGGGTGCAGTGGTGTGATTGTAGGAAAGAGTTCTTGCGCGATTTTCCAGGTGTGAAGATGGGAGCGGGGCCCCCGGGTCCGGGAATCCCCATGTTGATCGTTGTGCGTCCTCATGCGGCGTCTCCTGCGGTTGCGGGCCGGGCGGGGGTGCCGAACGCCTCCTCAGGCGTCCGAGCGTCACGCGCGACGGACAGGACGAGTCCGACGGCCACGGCGTTGACCAGCAAAGACGATCCTCCGAAGGACACGAAGGGCAGTCCGATGCCCTTCGGCGGGACCAGCGCGGTCACGACCGCGACATTCACCGCCGCCTGCAGCGCGATCATGAACGACAACCCGAACGCCACGGTGAAACCGAGGCGGTCGCGCGCCATGAACGCGAGGCGCATGCCTTGATGGAAGAGGACGAGAAACAGCCCGATGACGAGAGCGCATCCGAGGAATCCCCCGTGCTCTCCGACCGCCACGAGCGCGAAGTCGTTCTTGATCTCCGGCACGAAGAGGTGCGCACGACCATCGCCGAGCGTCTGACCGACCGCGCCGCCGGAGGCGAGAAAATGGAGCCCTTGCTCCACCTGGTAGTGGCTCCCCGCGAGGAACCCTTCGACGCGGTCGCCGATGTAGTTCCACTTCTCGCGCATGGCGAAGAAGAGGACCGGTAGCACTGCAGCGAAGACCGGCAGAAAGTGCCGGACGCGCAGCCCGTTGACCATCAGTACGGCCGCCGACAACGCGACGAGAAACACGGTCTGTCCAAGGTCCGGTTCGAGAACCACGAGACCGGCCGTGATGCCGAGATAGGAGATGGCGGGCAGAAAGCCCTCGCGAAAGTCCGCGAGCTTCGAGCCGCGAGCCGCAGCGAACCCCGCGAAGAACAGGATGAGGACGACCTTCGCGACCTCGGAGGGCTGCACGTGCCCGAGCGATCCCAGTTCGATCCACCGCGCCGAGCCGCCGCTGATGGCCGCGCCGGGCAGGAGCAGGATGCCGAGCAAGACCCAGTTCACCACGAGCAGGGGCCGCGACCATCGAATGGCGAGCCGGTAGCCGAACGCGAGCGAGGCGCCGGCCACGAGCAGCCCGAGCAGCACGTAGATGATCTGCCGGCGGACGAGCGCGTACGGATCGCCGGGGCTGGCCGTCGTCACGGCGAGCTGCACGAGCAGCCCGATGGAGGTCAACGCGAACGCCGCCAGCCCGAACCGTGTGGCCGATTGGCGGGCGTCTCCGCCCCGGCGCAGGATGAGCTCACCCATCGTGCGGCTCCGGTTCGAGGAGGCGCTCGAGAGCGACGCCACGCGACGCCTTGAGCAGAACGGTGCCGCCGCCGCTCCGGACGTCAGCGAACGCAGGTCGCGCACTCGCGACGTCGGGACGAAGCTCGAGCGCGTCGGGAGCCCCTCCCGCGGCCACGTATCCGTCCCGGAACGGCGTCCCCGACGCTCCGACGAACAACACGCGGTCGAGACGGACCTCCGCAACGAGTTGGCCGAGCCGCTCGTGGAACACGTCGGACGCCCCCCCGAGCTCCAGCATGTCTCCCAGCACCGCGGCCCGGCGTCCGGATCGGGTGGCGAGGTCGCGCACCGCCTCCGTCATGGACATCGGATTTGCGTTGTAACAGTCGAGTACGAACGTCGTGTCGCCACGCGTCGTCACTTCGCCGCGCAGCGGCGCGGGCGCGATGGCAGCTCCGGATGCCGCGATGGCGGCGTCGTCCACGCCGAGCTCGCGGGCGATCTGGACTGCGATCCACAGGTTGCGTTCGAGAACGCGCGTTGCCAGTGAGTGCGACAACACGACTCCGTCCGAAAGCGGCAGCGTCCGCGGCGCGCGCTCCGCCGGCGGCGCGACCACTCCGGGTGCCGCATCCAGGCCGACCCACCGAACGTCGACGTGACCAGGCAGTCGTGCGTCACGCAACTTCGGGTCGTCTGAATTCACGATGAGGCACGCGCCTTCAGGTAACGCGCGAACGAGCGCGAGCTTCTCGTCGAGAACGCCCGCGACGGAGCCCAGACCTTCAAGATGCGCAGGACCGATCGCCGTGAGGACCCCCATGGTCGGACGTGCGATGGCGCAGAGTGCACCGATCTCTCCTTTGGCGTTCGTACCGAGTTCAACGACGCAGACTTCGGTATCGGCCGTCATCCGCGCGAGGGTGCGGGGAACGCCTTCGAAGTTGTTGTGCGACGCTTCCGGGAATACCGCGTTGCGATGCGGCGCGACCAGCGCGCGGAGCATCTCCTTGACCGTCGTCTTGCCCGCGGATCCGGTGATCCCCACGACGGGACCCGTGAATCGATCGCGCACCAGACGCCCGAACGTGCCCAGTGCGAACAGCGGATCGTCGACGATGGCGACGCCGTCGCCAGGCTGGCTGTCCGGACCGCCGATGGCGAATACCGCTCCGGCCGCGAGCGCATCGGGGATGAAACGAGACGCGTCCTGATTCGGTCCGTGGAGCGCGACGAAGCAATCGCCAGGACGGATCGCGCGGCTGTCCACGGACAGCCCCGTGATCGCCTCCGTTCCGAGCCCTTCGAGGCCCAGTGCTCGCCCGACATCGCTCACACGCAAAGGAATCACTCCGCCAGGTCGGCCGCCGCAGCGGCCTCCAAGTCCTTCAGACACCAATCCCGAACCACGGTGCGTTCCTCGCTACCGTTGCCCCGGCTCACCAGAAGGACGGTGTCGTCCGTCCGAGCCGTCTCCAGCGCCATGCGGATCGCGTCGGGCCGGGAAGGCTCGAGCCATGCCCGACGCGGTTGGGTCAACCCGCGCATCAGCTCGCCGATCGTGCGAAGTGGGTTCTCCCCGGAGTCGCGACCTTCGGTGACCACGAGCGCGTCTGCGCCGCGTTCGGCCGCGTTGGCCATGCGTGCCCACCCGGCCGAAGGCGTATCCGGCGCGCCGAACACCACGATCAGTCGTCCGCGCACCAACGGACGCAACGCGGTCAAGACGGACGCGAGCGCTGGCGCATCGGGTGCGACGTCGATGAGGACCGAGAACGGCAACGGAAGCGGCAACTTCTCCATCCGACCCGGGACGTTGCGAACCGCCGAAATCCCCCGTACCGCGTCATCGAGATCGGCGCCGAGCGCGAGCGCGCCGGTGATCGCGGCCAGCGCGTTCGTCGCGTGCAGTCGCCCGACCAGCGACGTCGCTAGCGGGATCGTGCCCACGGGCGAACGGACATCCATCCGCGTCCCGCCAAGGTCCATCCGACAGATCTGGCCGCGCACCTCGCCACCCGCTTCCAGCCCGAAGGTCACCACCTTCGCGCGTGTCTCAGCGGCGATCGACTCCCACGAAGGGTCATCGCGGTTCAGCGCGCACACGGCGTCGCTGCTCAGACCGCGGAACAGATCGGCCGTGGCATCGAGTCGCTCGCGCCGGGACGGGAAGAACCCGTCGTCACACTCGCCGAGCCCGACGAACACCGCGCTATCGAACCGGAGGCCTTCGAAACGACCGAGCACGAGTTCGCGCGCGGCCGTCTCGACGACGCACGCCATGTGACCTTCGTCGCAAAAGCGCGACAGTCGCTCCTGCAGCCGGTGCGGGCGCGGGAGGCCCGCCGCCTGAGTGATGTGACCGGCGGCGAGCCCGGCCGCGTCCAAAGCAGCCTGACTGAGCACCGACACACTCCGCTTGCCGACTGAGCCCGCAACACCGCACGTCCGCAGCGCGCGCGACGGATGGCCGAAGAGCCGGTCCGCCATGTGGCCGAGGGCACGCATGGCGTCCTGCACGAGGCAGACGGGGACTCCGACATCGCTCGAAGGTCCCGATTCCGCGATGACGGCGACGGCGCCGCGACCGACCGCCCGTCCGATGGACCCCGGCTGCCGGCCTTCGAGCGCCACGAACAGGTCGCCGGGCTCAACACGGTCCGCATCCGTCACGATCGCGTGGACGGGGATCGACG
Source organism: Planctomycetota bacterium (assembly GCA_002687715.1). GTDB lineage: Bacteria > Planctomycetota. Next base: position 5,797 of record NZBC01000183.1, read on the forward strand.
GCACCGGTGCCCCCGGATCGACGATGAGGCGCGAGAGGATGTCGTCGAGCACCCCGCGCGGGCGACGGGGGTGTAGCGTGCCCGGCGGACCGGCCGAGGTTCTGATCCGTTCGTGTATCACGATGTGTGTCCCATGAGGTGAGGGCGGACGGGCGCGTGGTGGCGCGGTCCACCCGGGTGCGCGGGCGCTAGTAGTCCGTGAACCACCGCACCAGGCGATCGAGGACCTTTCCGATCTTCGCGACCATGCGTCAGGCCTTTCCCCTGTGGTGAGCTCATCGATCGTGCTCCACGCGCAGGTACTCGAGGGTCTTCGCGATGATCTCCTTGGCGACGGGTCCTGAGACCTTGCCGCCCGTGTACGGTCGGCCGCTTCGCTTGCGCACCTCATGGTGAACGACGACGACGACGATCTCGGGAGCGGTGACGGGCGCGATGGCCGCGATCACCGGGTTGTGCAACGCACGGTCCTTCGTGATCTCCGGCGTTCCTGTCTTGGCGGCAACGGTCCAAGGCAGGTCTTTCAAAGCCCGCCCCGTTCCCTCCTCGACCACACGCTGGAGCACGCGGAGGACGTCGTGCGCGACGTCCGGTCGGATAACCCGACGCCGACGTGTGGGCTCCGTCGTGTCCAAGCCGTTGCGAATCTCGCGCAGCAGGGTGGGCTCGGAGATCTCGCCACCGTTCGCGAACGGCAGGTACATTCGCGCCATACCCAGCGGAGTGAGGACCAACGCGTAGCCCTGGCAGAACGAGATTCCCGTGTTCAGCCGGTCGTATCCGGGACGGCTCATGTGCGCACGGGTGAAGTAGCTCGCCCGCGGCACCCCCGGGTACGCGACGGATATCCGTCCGGCGAGCCCCCACGCGGCAAACGCGCCCCACAGACGGTCGATGCCGAGGCGTCCCCAACCGATTCGCACGGACCCGATGTTGCTCGACCTGATGAGGACGCGCTCGGTCGAGAGCGGCTCCAGATTGGTATGGAACTCCCTCACGCGCCGGCGACCGAACATGCGATAGCCCTGATTGCCGCCGCAGTCCCAAGTCTCCTGAAGACTGATGGCCTTCTCCTGAAGGCCCCAGGCGACGATGACCGGCTTGATGATCGACCCGGGTTCGTACCGATCGACGAGCGCGGGAAGGCGCAGCGCCTTCGCGGAGCCATGGCCCGAGCGCAGCGCTTCGGGATCAACCGTCGGCCACGACGCGGCGGCGAGTACGTCGCCCGAGCGCGCGTCCAGCACGATGGCCGAGCCGCTCTTCGCCCGGTGCTCCGGCGTAGACTTCGCCAGCGCATCGACGCAGATGCCCTGGATACGCGCGTCGATCGTCAACACGACGTCCGCGCCGGTACGGACCGGCCGCTGGACGAACCACCTCGGCATCAACCCCGTGCCGGCGGAGTCGCGCTCCGTGCGGAGCACGCCGGGACGTCCGGTCAGAACGCGATCAGCGAGCAGCTCGATGCCGGAGCGGCCCGCGACCCTTTCGGGGGCGTCGCGGGTAGTCTCGCCGACCATGCCCACGACCTGGGCAGTCGCCGCCCCTTGTGGATAGGTGCGCTCCAGGCGGGCATCGAAGCGAATCCCGCTAGACCACAGCCGGGCCTTCCGATTCGGGTCGGCCCCGTGGCGGCATGCACGGGAGAGAAAGTCGCCGACGCGGCGACGCTGTCGCGGATCGAGGTCACGTACGACGCGGATCCACTTGTCGCGATGAAGCACGCCCTCGTAGACGGCGCGGCGAACATCGGCGACCCGGTGCGCGACTCCGGCGTCACCGAGGGCGGCGAGCACGACGGAGGCCGCGAACCGGGCGCCGAATTCGAGTTCGTCCTCGTCGCGAGGGCGCACGAGGTCCTTGGCGTTCAGCACGAGATCGTGCGAGTACCAGCTCTCCGCGAGCACCACCCCGTGGCGGTCGACGATCCTCGCCCGGCCCGGAAGCTCCGCGGCGTAGTGCTCCATTTGATCGCCGACGACGCGCTGCGTGTTGGCCCGCACGCGCTCCCACCGCTCCGGCTGGGGCAGGATCTGAAGCCACCAGAGCTTGCCGAGCAGGATGAGGAACACGACGCCCACCGCCAACCCCAGCGTCAGGGCAGAGCGCCGGCGGTGGACGTCGTTTCCGTCCGCAGTGTCGGGATCGTGTAACAGTTCGTCGTCGACGAAGACCTCGTCGTCCTGCTCCGGCTCCTCCGCACAGAGCTCGTCCTCCGCACAGGGCTCGTCCTCCGCACAGAGCTCGTCATCGTCACGGAGCAGGTCATCGGGCTCGCGGATCATTGCCCCGGCCCCTCCGTGCGAGGTTGCGGAGCGAATTCGACGTTCTTGCGCGTCCGCTCGACCGCCAGGCCTTTGGCGCCGGCGAGGTCGAGGACACGCGTGGTGCGGGCGAGGCGTTGGTAGTCGGCTTGACGCCAGCGCACCTCATTGTGAAGGAGGCCTTGGTCCTCGAGGAGCTGGTGGGCCTCGTAGGCTTCCCGCAGCCGCATGGCGCGACGGTTGATGGCGGTGCCGGCGATGACCGCCAGACCGAGGATCGCGAACAGCCAGCCCGCCGCAGCGCGCTGATGGTGGCGACGAGTGGCGCTCACGCGGCCTCCTCCCCCGCCGCACGGACAGCGCAACGCAATCTCGCGGAGCGTGCGCGCGGATTGCTGGCGATCTCGTCGTCGTCCGGTCGGATGGGTTTCTTCGTCACCTGCTGGAACGTGCCGTCCTTCACGCCGTCGCGAAAGAAGTTCTTCACGATGCGGTCTTCGAGCGAGTGAAAGGCGATCACCGCAAGCCGCCCGCCCGGCGCGAGCGCTTCCACTGCCACGGGAAGCGTTCGTTCGAGCGTGCCCAACTCGTCGTTCACCGCGATGCGCAAGGCCTGAAAGACGCGGGTCGCACTGTGGAGGTGTCGTCGCCCCTTGGGACGGTGCGGATGGAGCGACTCGATGAAGTGCGCGAGCTCCCGAGTGGTGCGAGGCGGACGCCGGCTGCACAGCTCCTTCAACCGCTGCGCGATGCGACGGGCCGAGGGTTCCTCGCCATACTCGCGGAGGATCGTCTCGAGTTCTTCCGTCGTGCTTTCCACCAGCAATTCCATCGCACTTGGCCCCGCGTCGGGGCTCATCCTCATGTCCAGCGGCCCCTCGTTCCGGAACGAGAAGCCGCGCGACGGGTCATCCAGCTGCATGCTGGATACCCCCAGATCCATGAGCACTCCCGCAACCCTGTCGAACCCATGCCGCCGGAGGATGGCGCGCAGACCGTCGGAGCGTCCCTGTACGAGTACCGCCCGGTCACCGAAGGACGCGAGGGTCTCGCGCGCCACCTCCAGAGCAACGGAATCGAGATCGACGCCGAGGAGCCTCCCCGTGGGCCCGACCCTCCCCAGGATTCGGGCAGAATGCCCCCCGGCGCCGACCATCAGATCCACCATCGCGTCGCCAGGCGCCGGAGCCAGACAGTCGATGACCGCCTCCTCCAAGACGGGCTCGTGGCGCCGTTCGTCCGCCATGGGTGGACCTTTCCTTCATCCCGTTCCCCAACCGTTGCCGATCCACCACTAGTGGACCGTCATGCGGTGGTCTGCGGACGGGATCACTCCGCAGGACCATCGCCCTCTCCGCGATCGCCGGAGCGATCGGAATGTGATGCCTCGAGCTCGTCGCGATACTCGATGCGGTGCGACTCGAGCTTCTCCCACGCCTCGTCCAGCGCCTCCTCGCGGCGCGCCGAGTACTGCGCCGGGTTCCAGATCTCCATCCGGTCATGGCCGGCCACGATGGTGACCTCGGACTCGAGCTCCGCCTTGCTCACGTGCTCGGGCTGCAGGGTGAGACGGCCCTGGCCGTCGGTCGTCACCTTGGCCCAGCTGCCGACGATCGCGCGCAGCGCGTCTCGCTCGTCCGGGTGGGCATCGCCGAACATCCGGCGCAGGCGCTCGACGTAGACCTTGTGATGTTCTTCCGTATGTAAATAGAGGCAGGGATCCTTCTCGTGGCCGATGTAGAATCGCCAGGGTCCTTGGGACTCGCCCTCGCGAAACTGCGCCGGCACCATGACGCGGCGCTTGCCATCGAGAGTGAGGCTCTGGGATTTGCATCCGACGGTCAGCATGAGAATCCGCGCTCGCTTTCAAACCGACCGGCCTCCCCCGGGGAGTCTCTCCCCCGAGGGGGCCGGCCGACCACAGCTTCCACCAATGCGGCGTGGGGAAGCACATGAGTGCCTCCCAGCGACACCGAGACGGGCATGAGTGGGATTCAGTGCCCCTCGGCGCCTCAGCATTCCACCTGAGTCCCTCGACCTCTGCAAGGCCAAAACAGAAGCCGAATGCCGTCGCACCTTGAGCGCCCCAAGATGTGGTAGGGGGGCGCCCTCCTCACCCGGAACGGTGGGATAGCCGGGGGATAAAAATGATCCGGATCCTCGATGAGGAAGGGCACCCGTTGGTCGGAGAGCAGCTCTGCGTCCTGCGAGACGTGAGCCGTCAGGGCGATCGCCAGGCTTTTCGGCGCGCACTCCACCGACTCGGCGCCTGGCTCGGGTATGAGATCGCGCGCGACCTCCCCCGCCGCCAGCACCAGGTCACCACGCCACTCGGCACGCGCGCGGAGCCAGTCCTCGACGGCGCCCCGGTCCTGGCTCCGGTGCTTCGCGCCGGCCTCCCCCTGTGGCACGGCATGCTCGATGCCTTCCCCGAAGCCGACAGCCTCGTGCTCGGCGCCGCCCGGCTGGAAGGCGCCCCGGATCCCGAAACCGGGCGCATGCAGATCGAGATCAACTACAAGAGCCGCGCCGATTGCACCGAGCGCACGTTGATCTACGTCGACCCCATGCTCGCCACCGGCTCCACCCTCCTCGAACTCCACCCCCAGGTCATCGCGCACGCCGGCGAACCTGCCCGCGTCATCATCGCGGGCGCGATCGCATACCGCGGAGCGATCGCGCGGCTCGCCGAAGAACTGTCGGCCGACGTCTACGTCGCGGCAGCGGACGACGGCTTGAACGAGAAGGGCTACATCGTCCCGGGGCTCGGCGACGCGGGGGACCTGGCGTTCGGGGGGTGAGTCGCCCCCGAGAAGAGAGGAAGGTAAGGAGAACCCAGGAGCCCAGGAACAGAATCAGGACTATCTGTCTGCTCTGGTTTCCTGGGCTCCTGGGTTCTCCCTACCTTCATTGCCCTCCTCTTCATCCTTCACCGCGTCGCTCCCCTCCACGGGCTGATCCAGGTTGAAGATGCGCGACAGATCCCCCTCGATCTCGCCCATAGCGTCCATGTCGAGCTGGGGGTCCGTGACCTCATAGACCTTCTCGGTGCGCTTGATGCGGAGCAGGAGCACCTCGCGTTCGTCGACGCTCTTGCGCCCGACTTCTTCCAAGATCTTCTTGCGGAGGAGGAGCAGGGAGACGATCCACTGGACCCGGCGGGCGTGGTGTTCCTCGCGGCCTTCGAGACGTTTGAAGAACTCGGTCAGGAAGCCGAGGTCGAGCCTTCGGGGATTGGGGCGGAGCTCTCGGGCGCGGGTCCACTTCCAGACCGAGAACGCGTCGCCTTCGCACGTCGCGTAGCAGTCGGGGTGGAGATCCCGCCGCGTGAAACCGTCGGCCCCGAGGTCGAGGGCGGTCACGACTTCGGCGTCGGCCGCGAGGGCCTCCTCGCAGACGGCACACGTTTCTTGCGCCCTTTTGACGACGCGATCCCAATCGTCGGCCACGAAACTACATCCCCGAGATGAGTTGACGCCAGGCGCCCGGATCCAGTGGGAGCCGCTTGCGGGTCAGCGCGGCAAGGGAGTTACGACACGCGTTGGCGATGGCGAAGTCGCCGTCGTTGATGGAGCGTTCCATGGTGCCGACGAGCGCGATCAGGTCCGCGCGGGATCCGTCCGACACGTTACGCATGTAGAGCGCAGAGAACTTGCGGACCGAAACGTCGGCATCGCGGAGGCAGCGACGGAAGGTCTTGCCCGCCCGTTTGTCTTCCATGCGGCCGAGGGCTTCGATGGCTTCGATGCGGACCTGGTAGTCGAGATCCGTGTCGCCGGCGATGCGCATCAGCAGCGGCACAGACGCCGGACTCCGCATCTGCTTGAGTGCGCGCGCCAGCTCGCGCCGCCCCGCGTCGGTGGTCTCGGACCACGCGGCCTCGATCGCCGGGACGCTCTCGTCGCCAAAGGTCGCGAGCAACGCGCCCAATCGGCCCCGCACCACGGCGTCACCGAGCTCCTGCGTCAGACCCCGCACGATGTAGGGGATGGTCTCGTCCTTGAAGAGGCCGAGCTCCTCCTTCGTGCGCTGGACCTCGTAGCCCGCGTTGGCGTCGAACGCGCGGATGTACCAGATGAGCAGGTTCTCGACGAGGATGTTGGACGCACCCTCCCCCAACGCCACCCATCGGGTCCGCGCCAGCACCCAGTCGCGACGGAGCAACGTGCGGACGACCTTCAGTCGCTCGGGGTCGGGCCACCGGTTACGCGGGTGCAACGTCGGGTCGATCTCGTGCGGCTGTCGTCGCCAGACTGCCCAGTACTCATCGATGCGCTTCTTCCAGCCCGCCGGCAGCGCTCCCGCCGCGACCTCGTTCTTCTCGCGCTTGTCCGCGCCAGCGCGGTGACGGCCCCGGTTCTGGTCGAGTTGGTTCCAGAACCCTCCGCCCGATTCGCGACGCTGACCACCGGTCGGTTCGCGGACGGGATCGCTGCCACCGCGCCTCGGTGACGTCGACTCGCAAGCGCACAGGAGGACGAGGACGCCCAGAAGGAGAGAGAGGATTCGCGGCATGAGACGACACCTTCCGGCATCAGGACGCGTCGTCGCGCGTCGCGCGCACGACACGACGACGGCAATGCGCGGCAAACCGGGACAGTGGCAAGGTTTGCGGAAGTTACCAAGGTGGATTCCACCGGTCAAGCACGGCGATGGCGACGGACGTCGTCGTTTGACGCGTGCACCGCAGCGGACGTACCATCGGCCGCGCGCGATACACCGCGATCCGACAACCGCATGTAGTTGCCCCGAGCGCGGGTCAGGTGCCGTCTTCCACTGTTGGGACGGCGTGACCCGACTTGTCGGATCGTCGTGGCATCATTCTTGGGGAGGCATGATGCGCCCGAACGACTTCGTGCACCTGCACGTCCACTCTCACTTCTCGCTGCTGGACGGAAACTGCCAGCTCGACCACCTCCTGAGCACCGTCCAGAAGTCCGGTCAGGACGCCATCGCGCTCACCGATCATGGCAACCTCTTCGGAGCCGTCGCCTTCTACAAGGAGGCGAAGAAGCGCGACTTGAAGCCCATCCTCGGGATGGAGGCGTACATCGCCTCGGGCAGCCGCTTCGAGAAGAAGAAGGTCGTCCTGCCCGGCCGCCGCAAGAGCACGTTCCACGCCACGTTGATCGCCACGACCAACCTGGGATTCCAGAACCTCGTGAAGCTGGCCTCGACGGCGTACGTCGACGGCTTCTATTACAAGCCCCGCATCGACCGCGAGGTGATGAAGGAGCTCGGCCGGGACATCATCTGCCTCTCCGGTTGTCTCGCCGGCGAGGTCAACCAGGCGATCCTCGCCGACCGCATGGACGACGCCGAGCAGATCATCCGGGAGGACCAGGAGATCTTCGGGTCGGAGAACTTCTACCTCGAGGTGATGTCCCACGGCATCCCGGAGGAAGACCAGTCACGCGCCGCGCTCAAGGAGCTGTCCGCCACCACGGGCGTCCCCCTCGTCGGCACCAACGACATCCACTACGTCCTGTCCGAAGACTGGAAGGCGCAGGATGTCGCGCTGTGCATCGGCACGGGGAAGTCAGAAGCCGACCCGAACCGCTTCAAGATGTCGACGCGGGAGCTCTACTTCAAAGACACGGCCCAGATGTCGGAGCTGTTCAGCGACATGCCCGGCGCCGTGTCATCAACGCGCGAGATTGCAGACCGGTGCGACGTGGTCATCGACTTCGGCAACCGGTTCCTCCCTGCATTCACGACCCCCGACCCCTACGATTCGGAAGCGTACTTCCGACGGCTCTGCGACGAAGGGATGAAGAAGCGGTACGGCGAGATCTCGCCGGCCGGCGCCGCGCGACTCGAGTACGAGATGGATGTCATCATCTCGATGGGGTTCGTCGACTATTTCCTCATTACCTGGGACTTCCTCCGCTACGCGCGGGAGCAGGACATCCCGGTCGGCCCCGGACGCGGGTCGGCAGCGGGTTCGATCGTCGCGTACGCGCTCGAGATCACGCAGCTCTGCCCGCTCAAGTACGACCTGCTCTTCGAACGGTTCCTGAACTCCGAGCGGATCTCGATGCCGGACATCGACATCGACTTCTGCAAGGACCGCCGTGGCGAAGTCATCGAGTACGTGGAGAAGAAATACGGGCGCGACCACGTCGCCCAGATCATCACCTTCGGGACGATGAAGGCGCGCGCGGTCATCCGCGACGTCGGCCGCGTCCTCGACATTCCGCTGGGGGATGTCGACCGCATCGCGAAGAAGATCCCCAACGGCCCGAAGGACACGCTCGCGAGCGCGATGAAGAGCGACGTCGAGGTCCAGGGGTTGTACGCCGAGAGCGAGCAGACCAAGCGGCTGTTCGACGTCGCGCTCAAGCTCGAGGGCAACGCGCGGCACGCGTCCATCCACGCGGCGGGCGTCGTCATCTCCGACCGTCCGCTGATGGAGCGGGTCCCGCTCTACCGCTCCGGCGACGACATCACGACGCAATGGAGCATGGACATCCTCGAAGAGGTCGGGCTGCTCAAGGTCGATTTCCTGGGTCTGCGCACGCTGACGATCATCAAGGAGGCCATCGACAACATCCGTCAGACCACGGGTGAAGTGATCGACATCTCGGAGATTCCACTCGACGACGGGAAGACCTACGAGCTGCTTCAGCGCGGCGACGCGAGCGGCGTGTTCCAGCTCGAATCCGAAGGCATGAGGGACCTGCTGAAGCGCATGAAGCCGGACCGGTTCGACGACCTGGTCGCCGTGCTCGCGCTGTATCGTCCGGGTCCGCTCGGGTCCGGCATGGTCGACACGTACGTCGACCGAAAGCACGGGCGCGAGCCCATCAACTACCCGCACCCGTCGATCGCCGGCATCCTGGAAGAGAGCCTCGGCGTCATCCTCTACCAGGAGCAGGTGATGCGGATCTCCAACATCCTGTCGGGGTTCACGCTCAACGACGCCGACAACCTGCGCAAGGCGATGGGAAAGAAGAAGCCCGAGGTCCTCGCGAAGTACAAGAAGCAGTTCGTCGACGGCGCCATCGCCAACGACGTCGACGAAAAGAAGGCCGCCGAAGTCTTCGACCTCATCGAGTACTTCGCGGGCTACGGATTCAACAAGTCGCACAGTGCGGCATACGCGCTCGTCACCTACCAGACGGCGTGGCTGAAGGCGAACCACCCCGTCGAGTACATGGCCGGCCTGCTCACCTGCGAGATGATCTCCATCGACAAGACGGTGGAGTACACGGAAGAGTGTCGCGCGATGAACATCGACGTTCTCCCGCCCGACATCAACATGAGCTGCGCCAAGTTCGCAGTGGAGGACGGCAAGATCCGCTTCGCACTGGCGGCACTGAAAGGCGTCGGCGAGGGCGCGGTCGACTCACTGGTGGAGGCCCGGCAACGGGACGGCTCGTTCTCGACGATCTGGAACCTCTGCGAACGCGTCGATCTCCACAAGGCCAACAAGGCGACGATGGAGGCGTTGATCTGGGCTGGCGCGATGGACTCGATCGAAGGTCGCCGGTCGCAGAAATGCGCCGTCCTCGAGGACGCGCTCGCCATGGGCGCCTCCATCAACCGGGATCGTCTCGCCGGCCAGGGATCGCTCTTCGGCGCCGACGCATTCGATGCCGATCCGACCGGCCCGGAGCCCTCGTCGCTGCCCGACCTCCCGGAGTTCGAGGAGCAGGACAGGCTCCAAAAGGAGAAGGACGTCATCGGGTTCTACCTCACGGGACACCCGCTCAATCGCCATCGGGCGGACCTGCTTCGGTTCGCAACGGCGCAGATCAAGCAACTCGACCGGATCGACCAGGGCAGCAAAGTCGTCGTCGGCGGGATCATCAACAACATCCGCGTCGTCACGATTCGCAAGGGTCGCAACGCTGGTCAGAAGATGGCGATCCTGAAGATCGAGGACTGCTCGCACTCCTGCGAGGCGGTGGTCTTCTCCGATCTGTACCCGACGCTGATCGACTGCGTCGCCGAGGACATGATCGCGTTCTTCCGCTGCGAGGTGGACCGGCGCCGCGACGAGCCGTCGCTCCGCGTCCAGGAGCTCATACCACTGGAGAGGGCCCGCCAGACGCTCGCGCGCAAGCTCACCCTCGGGCTGCGGCCGACGGACGAACTGGAAATGGTCGTACCGGCGGTCCACCGCATCTTGAAGACCCATCCCGGCGGCATGCCCGTCTTCTTCGACTATCGCACCGATGACCTCGGCGCCGTCACCATCCAGGCGGGCGACGAGTTCCGCATCGCGTTCACCGAAGAGCTCCTCGGTGACCTGGAGAAGGTCCTCGGGATCGATCGCGTGCGGCTGAACTGACAGCCGCCGGGAGCGCGAAGCCGGCGTCGTGCCAATCGAGTCTGTCGCAAGTCACGGGTGACGAAAAGCCACCACGCGGCTGGAAGACGGGCCGGGCGCAGCGAAGATCTGGCGACTCGACACGAACGGGATGGGACAGCAGCCTGTACCGCGCGATGGAGCGGATGTCCTTCCAGTGGACGCGCCAGCCGGATCCGCTGGAAAGTCGGTACTGCAGCGAGTCTTCGTGGAGGGACAGGGCGGCGGTCATCTCCCGGGCTCGTTCGTGGAACGGCAGTGCTCGATACCCGACGGGTGCTGAATGCCTGGCTCGGACTCTCCGACTACGGTCATGGCTACGAGTTTAGGAGAGCTGCAATACGGCGGGGCTTCCTCCTTGGCAGCTCTGACTCCCCTCTCATTCTCGGTTTCGCCGCCAGAGCAGACCTGGAACGACCGAGGAGTCACATCCTCGCGGACCCCGTCCGAACATCGACCCCTCCGCGGGAACTCTCAAGGGAGTTCCCACGCCGAGGTGGCAAGTCGCCGCAGGACGTTGGCCAGCTCCGCGATGTCGCTTTGACGGGATCGCGTCGCCAAAGGGCTCAACCGGCTCTGGGCGCGCAAGGGCAAGGTCTTTCGTACGCGCTACCACGACCGCATCCTGAGGTCGGTGAGGGAGGTCCGAAACGCGATCGTCTACGTGCTGCGGAACGCCTGGAAGCACGGGAAGGCGCTGAACGAACTCGTCGACCGATTCGCCTCTGGAGTCTGGTTCGACGGCTGGAAGAGCAGGTTTCGCGGTCAGGGCAACGATGGCCGAGACGACGCTCCCGTCGCACTCTCCAAGACCTGGTTGCTCCGCGAGGGCTGGCGCAGGCTCGGGTTGATCGGGAACCAGGACCAGCCCCGAAGGCGACGACCAGCCGGGGCATGACGCCCGTGCAGTGCGCGGTGTGGAAGAGTCCCGAGACCAGGCGTCGCTACCCCGGACTGGCGGACGAGCCCTGCCCTTCACCGTCGACGTCGGTCCCACTCGGGCGAACCGCCTACGACGGCTCGGGACCCACACTTTTTCGAACTCGCAGCTGCGGGAGCCTCGGGTGCCTGCATCGGCGATGGCCCTCGCCGATTCGGGGAGCGTCGTCGATGCAGGCTCGCGGGGCGGCAATAGCGCGTACGGGGTTGATTCACGGCCTCTGGAAGGTCCGGGCTCCCGGCGACCAGGCACCGGCGTTCACGCTACTTGGGCGGTGCTTCGCTGTTCTGACGCGGACGGGCGACCCGCCAGATCACGACGCAGACCAAGACGAACGCGACGACGTAGCCCGCGACGGTGAGCCACTGAGCGAGCTCCCAGGTCGCCGGACCGTAGGCGGGCGGGTCCGCGGGGGTGGCCAGAAGGAACCCCACGACGGCAGAAACGGAAACGCGCCGGTGCGGGACGAATCCGTTCACACCGGCACGTTCAGGGGCGTCGGGGGCGACGCGAAAGAGAGGGGCTATCCGCGTTATTCGTCGCCCTCGGTCGTGACGGTCTTGTCGAGGCCGACGAGCTCCCAGATCGCGCGCCCGCCATTGTCGCCGAGGCGGTTCTTGGCGAGTCGGACGATGCGGGTGTAGCCGCCGGGACGGTCCTTGAAGTGCGGACCGATCTCGTCGAACAGCTTCTTGATCACGGTCTTGTCAGGCACCTGGGCCATTGCGCGCCGGACGTTGTGCAGGTTCTTCTCCTTGCTCAACGTGATCAGCTTCTCCGCGAACGACTTGTAGTGCTTCGCCTTCTCGGGCGTCGTGATGATCCGATGGTGCGTGATCAGCTCACGAAACAGGTTGCGGCCGAGCGCCTTGCGGTGCGCGGTGCTTCGGTTGAGCTTGCGCCCTCTGATCTTGTGTCGCATGACTGGGTTCTCCGCCGGGAGCGATCAACGCCCCCGGGCTCGGCTCAGTTCGGAGCCAACTCCAAGCCCATTTCCTCGAGCTTGGCGAGGATCTCCTCGAGGCTCGTCTTGCCGAAGTTGCGGACGGCCATGAGCTCCGCTTCCGACCGGGAGACGAGGTCGCCGACGGTGAAGATCTTCTCGGCCTCCAGGCAGTTGCTGGAGCGCACGGAGAGGTCCATCTCGGCGATCGACTTGTCGAGCATGGTCCGATCGGGACCCGGCTCGATGATCTCCTCTTCCTCCATGGGGTCGGCGGCCGGGATCTCGGAGCCCGGGCTGCCATACGCGCACAGCGGATTGAGGAACTTGCGGTAGATCTTCGACGCCTCGGCGAGGGCCTCCTCCGGGCGGAGGGTGCCATCGGACCAGATCTCGAGGATCAGCTTGTCGTAGTCCGTGAGCTTGCCGACGCGCGTGTCCTGGGTGCCGTACCGAACGCGCAGCACCGGCGAGAAGATCGAGTCGACCCAGATCTTCCCGATCTCCTGCTCGACGTCGCGCTGACCGCGACGAGCACCTGCGTCGGAGTGACGTCCGCCGCCCTGCTCGTTCTCCTCGGCCGTAACGTAGCCGCGACCCCGCGCGGCCTCCATCCGCATCTCGAAGGCCATGGACTTCGTGAGAGTGCAGATGTGCAGGTCCTTGTTCACGATCTCGGCGTCGCCTTCGCAGGTGATGTCGCCAGCCGAGATCGGACCCTTGGTCTTCTTGTCGACGCGAAGCGTGACCGGGCCTTCGCCCGGGATCTTCACGAGGAGCTGCTTGAGCTGCAGCACGATCTCGGTGACGTCTTCGACGACGCCCTCGACCGCCTGAAACTCGTGCAGCGCGCCCGATATGGTGAACCACTGCACGGCCGTCCCCTCGAGGCTCGAGAGGAGGACGCGGCGGAGGCCGTTGCCGATCGTGTGGCCGAAGCCACGCTCGAAAGGCTCGATGATGAACCGCCCGTAGGTCGGAGTGAGCGAGTCTCGCTCAACCACGACCCGACTCGGGAGTTCGAGGTTACGCCAGCGAATGCGCATGAATCGATTCCCTCTCCTTGACGGTGCTACTTGGAGCACCCCTCGACGATGAGCTGTTCGCGGATCTGCAACGGGAACTCTTCACGAGTGGGGAGATTGAGGACCTTCACGGTCAGCTTCTCTCCGTCACGTTCGAGCCAGCCGGGGCAGTTCTGATAGGCGGACGTCGCCTCAACGATTCCCTTGACCAACGCCTGGGTACGATCCCGGGGCGCTACCGACACGACATCACCGGTCTTCACGAGGATGCTCGGGACGTCGACCCTGCGACCGTTCAGGTGCACCAGACCGTGAGTCACCATCTGGCGCGCGGCGCTCGGCCCGAAGGCGAGCCCGGAGGCGCGCACGACGTTGTCGAGACGGCGCTCCATCAGCTGCAACAGGGCGCTTCCCGTGTTGCCCTTGCCCGCCTGGGCTTTGGAGAACATCCGGCGGAACTGACGCTCCAGGATGCCGTAGATGCGCTTCAGCCGCTGCTTTTCACGCAGCTGCATGCCGTACTCCGACGGCTTGCGCGGACGCTTCCATCCTTGCATGCCCGGCGGGTAGTTGTCGCCGCGCTTGGTGATGGCGCACTTGTTCGTGTGGCAGCGCTCGCCCTTGATGAAGAGCTTCATGCCCTCACGGCGGCACAGCCTGCACTTGGGACCGGTATAGACAGCCATGTCTCTGCGAGGCTCCTGGGTCAGACGCGCCGCCGCTTACGCGGGCGGCAGCCGTTGTGGGGAACGGGGGTCACATCCTCGATCGCCTTGATGTCCAGACCACCTCCCCGGATGGCCCGGACCGCAGATTCGCGGCCGGACCCCGGGCCCTTGATCCGGATCTCGACTTCGCGAACACCGAACTTGTGGGCCAGATCGGCGGCGCGCTCGGCGGCACGCTGAGCGGCAAACGGCGTGCTCTTGCGCGAGCCCTTGTAGCCGATGGTGCCGGAGCTGGCCCAGCAGAGCGTATTGCCCTGCTGATCGGTGATCGTGACGATCGTGTTGTTGAAGGTGGCCTTGATGTGGACAACGGCCTTCGCCACTGTCTTCTTGACCTTCTTCTTTCCTGGTCTTGCCATTGGTCGGTATCCAGCGCGTGTACGCGCGGTCTTCCGCGCGCTCGATGCGCGGTTAGCGCATCTGCTTCACCGACTTCTTGCCGGCGACCGTCTTCTTCTTTCCCTTGCGGGTGCGTGCATTGCTCTGCGTGCCCTGACCACGCGCCGGGAGTCCCCGGATGTGGCGGATCCCGCGGTAGCAACGGATGTTCTTCAGGCGGGCGAGGTTCTGGTTGATCTGGCGGCGCAGCTGTCCTTCGACCATGTACTTGCGGTCGATCAGCGCCGAGACCTTCGTCACCTCTTCGTCCGTAAGATCACGGGACTTCCGCGTCAGCTCGATCCCGAGCTCGTTGCAGATGTCCTTGGCGAACTTCGGCCCGATGCCATAGATGTACCGAAAGGCGATCGAGCACGCCTTGTTCGGGGGAACGTCGACACCAGCTATGCGTGGCATGGATCAACTCCTACCAGGGCTCAGCCCTGGCGCTGCTTGTGCCGGGGGTCCAGCTTGCAGATCACTCGAAGGACGCCGCGCCGACGTACGATCCGGCATCCTTCGCACATGCGTCTCACCGAAGCTCTGACTTTCATCGGTGTTCTCCAAGGGAGTCTCAGTGACTCCCCGTCCAGATCCGGTGATCGAGCTGCGCCTCCGGGCGCGTCAGGATCTCCGGTCCGTCAGCAGTGATGGCGATCGTGTCTTCAAAGTGCGCCGAACAGCACCCATCCGCGGTCACCACCGTCCAGTCGTCCTCGAGGGTCTTCGTGGCGGCCGTGCCCAGGTTGAACATGGGCTCGATCGCGATCACCAACCCCGCCTTGAGGACGAGATCTCGTTTCTTCAACTCGTCGCTCACGTAGTTGGGCACCTGAGGCTCCTCGTGGAGCTGGGTCCCGATCCCGTGACCAACGTACTGTTCGACGACGCCGTAGCCGTGGTCGCGTCCTTGCGTCTCCACCGCGAGTGCGATGTCCGTGAGCCGCTTGGTGGGGCGACAGTTGCCGATGGCGTCATTCAGCGCCTGGGCGGTCACCTCAGCCAACCGGGCCACCTCGTCCGGGACGCCACCGACGGCGAAACTGCGTGCCGCGTCCCCGTGGTAGCCGCGGACGATCACGCCGACGTCGATGGTGAAGAGATCGCCCTCCTTCAGCACCCGATCGCTCGGAATGCCGTGGACGACCTCATCGTTGACGGACGCGCAAATGGAGCCGGGGAACCCGTGGTACCCCTTGAACGACGGCTTGCCACCCTCGCTCCGGATCAGCTCCTCGACGCGTGCGTCGATCTCTCCCGTGGTGATCCCCGGTCGGACGAGTTCCCCGACCAGGTCGAAGACCTGGATGATGATCCGCCCGGCCGCGCGCATCTTGTCTATTTCGCGCTGGGACTTGTAGGAGATCACCGTTGAGGCCTTCTTCTGTAAACCCGCAAAATTACTGGCATTCCAGCGCCCTCTCAAGGGCGCCTTCCACCGCCTCGATGCTCTGCGAGGCGTCGATGTCGGTGAGGAGGTCCCGATCCCGGTACCAAGACAGCAGGGGTGCGGTCTCCTCACGGTAGGTTGCGAGACGCGCGAGCACCGTCTCCTCCGAGTCGTCCGACCGCGAAAACAGCTCCCCGTCGCAGTCGTCGCACACGCCTTGAGCCTTGGGAGCATTGGACTTCTGATGAAACACCCGGCCACATCGGCCGCAGGTGAGCCGGCCCGCCAACCTCACGACGAGATCCTCTTCCCGGACCGCGAACGACACCACGCGGGTCAGCGGACGATGCCTGCGGGCCAGATCCCGGGCGAGTGCATCGGCCTGGCCAACCGTCCTGGGAAACCCGTCCAGGATGAAACCCGGTTCGGTGTCCTGGTGCTCGAGACGGTCCCGGACCATCTGGCAGACCACGTCGTCGGGCACCAGGACCCCGCGGTCCATGAAGTCCTGAGCCATCATTCCCACCGACGTCTGGTCCTTGAGGTTCTCCCGCAAGAGGTCGCCGGTCGAGATGTGGGCCAGCCCATGCCGCAGCGCCCAACGCGCGGCCTGGGTCCCCTTCCCCGCGCCCGGTGGGCCGAGAAAGACGAGGTTGTGGGACCTTGGACTCAACGACGGGAGCCTCGCTTGCTCGCGGATGCGGACATGAAGCCTTCGTAGTTCCGCTGGAGCAGGCTCGCGTTGAGCTGATCAACGAGGTCGAGGGTCACGCCGACGACGATCAGGATGCCGGTGCCGCCCATGAACCCCGCGACGATGTACGAGATGTCGAGACCCTGGGTGATCAGCATCGGTACCACGGCAACGAGCGTGAGGCACACCGACCCGACGAGCGTGATGTGAACCATCACGTGCTCGAGGAAGTCCGCGGTCTTCTTGCCCGGCCGGATGCCCGGGATGAAAGAGCCGTACTCCTTCAGGTTGTTGGCCATCTCGGTCGGCTGGAACATCAGCGACGTCCAGAAGAACGAGAAGAAGATGATCAAGGCCGCGAACAGCGTCGTGTACCACCATCCTCCGTAGGAAAGGAAGCCACCCTGACTGTTCGTGATCCAGGAGATGATCGTCGCCGGAAGCATCAGCAGCGCGTTGGCGAAGATGACGGGCATGACGTTCGCCATGTTCAGCTTCACCGGCAAATAGTGCCGCGCGCCGCCGAACATCTTGCGCCCCTTCATCAGCTTCGCCTGCTGGATGGGGATTCGCCGCTGGCCCTTCGTCATGTAGACGATGCCGACCACCATCCCGTAGTACACGGCCAGGAGCACCACCGCGCTGAGAATGAGCGTCCGGTCCTCCACCGCTTGTCCAAACATGTGGAGGAACGCTCTCGGCAGGCCGGACACGATGCCCGCGACGATGAGTAGAGAGACGCCGTTCCCCACCCCGTGCGCGGTGATCTGCTCGCCGAGCCACATGAGAAAGATGGTGCCCGCGGTCATACCGAGCACGGCCGGCACCACGAAGCTGAAGAAGAAGTTCCCACCCGCTGCCGCCGGAACGACGAGATTGCCCGAATCGCCAAGAGTCTTGAAAACGGCGTAGCAGATCGCGGTGCTCTGGAACATGCAGATGGGCACGGTGAGCATGCGCGAGTACTGGTTGATCTTCTTCTGGCCGGCGGCCCCCTCCTTCGACAGCGCCTCGAGACTGGGCACGACTTTCACGAGGAGGGAGAAGATGATGGAGCTGGTGATGTAGGGCAGGATCCCCAACGCGAACAGCACCGGGGCCTGGATGTTGCCGCCCGACAGCGCGTTCATCAGGCCGACGATCTGGCTGATTCCGGAATCCGACGCGCGGTTGACGATGGCCGCGAACGCCGCCTGGTTCACGCCGGGAAGTGGGATCTGGAGTCCGACGCGAGCGACGAAGAGGAGCCCAAGAGTGACGAAGATCTTCTTTCGGATCGATTCGATCCGGAAGAGGTTCTGGAGGGCGCCCCACATGCTAGCTGACCTCCTCGGCGGAGCCGCCAGCACCGGTGATCGCCTCGCGAGCCTTCTCGCTGAACCGGTGGGCACGAACCGTGAGCGCACGATCGAGCTCGCCCTTGGCGAGGATCTTCAGACGCTTGGCGCCACGAGGAATCAGGCCCTTGTTCTTCAACGCCTCGAGATCGACCTCGGTCCCCGCGTCGAAGTCGTTGAGCGCCGCCACGTTGATGATCGCGTAGTCGACGCGAAACCGGGCGTTGGTGAAACCGCGCTTCGGCAGGCGACGAAACAGCGGCATCTGGCCGCCTTCGTGCCCGAAACGGCGCGAGTAGCCCGACCGGCACTGCTGGCCTTTGTGGCCGCGACCCGCGGTCTTGCCCTTGCCAGAACTCCGGCCGCGGCCTCGGCGAATACGCCCCTGCTTCTTGGGGGCTGATCCATTGATGTCTTCGAGATTCATCCGCTCGCTCCGTCATCCGGGATTGGCCCGGCGTCGCGTGGTGGCGCAGACCTCCGATCTGGGGGCCCACTCGCGTTTCCAACCGTCTCGTGTCCGTTCGTGGCCGAGGTCAGCCGGGGATGCTCACCCCTCGCAGTTCCTCGACCTGCTCCTTCGTGCGGAGCCGCATCAGTCCTTCCATGGTCGCCTTGACCAGGTTGATCGGGTTCGACGTGCCCAGGCTCTTCGTGAGGACGTCCTGGACACCCGCGGCGACGAGCACCGCGCGCATCGTGGCGCCCGCGATGACACCCGTGCCGGGGGCGGCCGGCAGCATGACGACGCGTGCGGCACCGAAGCGGCCGTTCACCTCGTGCGGGATGGTCCGGCCGGACAGAGCGATCGGCGCCATGGCCTTGCGCGCCTCCTTGACCCCCTTCTCGACGGAGGTGGGGACGTCGTTGGCCTTACCGAAACCGACGCCGACCTTGCCGTTGCCATCGCCGACGACGACGAGCGCGGAGAAGGAGAACCGACGTCCACCCTTCATCACCTTTGCACAGCGGTTGATCTTGACCACGGTTTCGACGAATCCGTCATCCCGCGAGCCGTCACCACCGCGTCCGCGACCGCCGCCACCGCCTTGCCTGCCTCTCGCCATGATCAGAACTCCAACCCGCCCTCGCGGGCGGCTTCGGCCAGGGCCTTGACCCGACCGTGGTACTTGAAGCCGTTGCGGTCGAAGATGACCTGCTTCAGGCCGGCCGCGGTCGCTCGCTCGGCGATCTTGCCGCCGACGACCTTCGCAGCGTCCTGGTTGCCGCCGAACTTGCCGGCCAGGCCTTCGCGGACTTCCTTGTCACAGGTGCTCGACGCACAAAGCGTGCGCCCCGACTCGTCGTCGATGACCTGCACGTAGATGTGGGACAGGCTGCGGAACACCGACATGCGCGGACGCAGCGACGAGCCGGAGACCTTCCGACGAATGTGACGCTTGCGACGCAGACGCCGCTTCGCCTTCAGCTGGGGACTCATCTGAGCCATCGATGAACCTCCGACTACGCCTTACCGCCGATGGCCTTGCCGGCCTTGCGACGGACGTGCTCGTCCTTGTAGCGGATACCCTTGCCCTTGTAGGGCTCGGGAGGCCGCACCTTGCGAACGACGGCCGCGAACTGGCCGACCTTCTGTTTGTCGTACCCCGAGATCTCGATGACCGTGTTCTTCGGCGTGGCGACGTCGACGCCCTTTGGCACCTCCATCTCCACCGGCGCGTTGTAGCCCACGTTCAACGTGAGCTTGCTGCCGGTGGCTTGCGCCGAGTAACCCACGCCCTCGACCTCCAGCACCCGGGTGAACCCGGTGGAGACGCCGACCACCATGTTGCTGAACAGGGCGCGGTACAGACCGTGAAAGGCCCGGTGCCGTTTTTGGTCGGATGGGCGATCGACGACGAGCTCACCGTCCTTGGCCTCGACCTTGAAGTCGGGATCGAAGGACTGTTCGAGCTCACCCTTAGGCCCCTTGACCTTGAGGACGTTGCCGCTGACGGTCACGGTCACCCCGGAGGGGACCGGAACAGGTTGTTTTCCTACGCGGGACATGGTGTGGCTCCTGCGCCCTCTACCAGACCTCCGCGAGCACCTCGCCGCCGAGGCGCTCCGAACGCGCTTCGTGGTCCGACATGATGCCCTTGCTGGTGCTCAGGATCGCGATGCCCAGACCGTTGAGAACGCTCGGGATGTTGTCGACACCCGAGTACACCCGACGGCCCGGCTTGCTCACCCGCTGGATCCGGTTGATGACGAACTCACCGTCCGGTCCATACTTCAGGTACACGCGGATGCTCCCCTGGACTCCGTCTTCGATGACGCGGTAGTCCCGGACGTATCCGTTTTTCTTCAAACAGTCGACGACGCCGCGCTTCATGTTCGACGCGGGCACGTCCACATGAGGCATCCGGATGGTGTTGCCGTTCCGGATGCGCGTCAGCAGGTCGGCGACGGGATCGGTCATGCTCATGGCTTGCGCTCCCTACCAGCTCGCTTTCTTCACACCCGGGATCTCGCCTTTGTGGGCGAGTTCACGGAAACAGATCCGGCAGATGCCGAACTTGCGGTATACGGCGCGCGGCCGACCGCACAACTGGCACCGGCGACGGTGCCGCGTGCTGAACTTGGGCTTCTTCTGGAAGGTCTTGTTGTATTGAGCCTTGGTCGCCACGTGTTCAATCTCGCTGCTGAGATCAGTCTCGTTTGAAGGGCATCCCGAGCAGGGTCAGCAGCTCGAGAGACATCTCGTCCCTCCCACCGCTGATCACCATCGTGATATCCATGCCCTGTACCCACTCGACCTTATCCAGGTTGATCTCGGGGAACACCACCTGCTCCGACAGCCCCATCGAGAAGTTGCCGCGCCCGTCGAACGAGTTCTGCTTGATGCCGCGGAAGTCGCGAATACGGGGGATGGCCACCGACACGAGTCGATCGAGGAACTCGTACATCCGGTAACCACGAAGAGTGACCTTGCAGCCAATCGGCATCTCCTCGCGGAGCTTGAAGCCGGCGACGGACCGCTTGGCCCGACACAGCTTTGGCTGCTGTCCGGTGATGATCGCCATGTCGGCCATGGCGACGTCGAGACGTTTCTTGTTCTCGATGGCCTCGCCCACGCCCATGTTCACGACGATCTTCCGCAAACGCGGGATCTGATGGACGTTGCCGAGGCCGAACTTCTCTTGGACGGCGGACCGGATCTCCGACTCGTACTTCTCGAGAAGCCGAGGCTTCGGGACGGTTTCAGTCGTGGTCGCGGTTTCCGTCATGATTCCCATCTCCTCAGAGCGCGAGGCCTAACGGCGTCGCCTCACGAATGCGTCGCTACTCCTTGCCCTTCTTGCGGGCCGCCTTCTTCTCCCGGGCCTTGCCGGCCGTGGTGAGGGCGCTCCCTGCCGACGACACGCGCCGCTTGTCGCGACCCGTGCCCTCAGTGTGGACGCGAACCGCCTTCGAGTCCGAATCGGACCACGGCATGACGTTCGAAGCGTCGATCGGCGCCGGACGCTCCTGACGCCCACCAGCCTGAGGGTTCTGCGGGTTCCGCTTGAGGTGGCGAGTGACGATGTTCACGCCTTCCACCACGACCCGCTTCTTGATGCGGAGCACGCGCAGCACACGGCCGCGTTTGCCCTTGTCCTTGCCGCGAATGACGATGACCTCGTCGTTCTGCTTGATGCGTGCGAGGGACATCAGATGACCTCCGACGCGAGAGACACGATCTTCATGAAGTTCTTCGCGCGCAGCTCGCGAGCCACGGCGCCAAAGATGCGAGTCCCTCGCGGCTCGTTGTT
Source organism: Planctomycetota bacterium (assembly GCA_002687715.1). Lineage (GTDB taxonomy): Bacteria > Planctomycetota. The sequence continues at coordinate 27,568 of NZBC01000183.1, forward strand.
GCCGTCGAGAAGCACGATGGCGTTGCTGTCGAACCGGACGTAGCTGCCGTCATCGCGGCGTACGGCCTTCTTGGTGCGGACGATGACGCCCTTGACCACCTCACCCTGCTTCACCGCAGAGCCCGGTATCGACTTCTTCACCGCACCCACGATGATGTCGCCAATCGAGGCATAGCGTCGACGCGAGCCGCCCAGGACCTTGATGCACATGACATCCTTGGCTCCGGTGTTGTCGGCCACGCGCAATCGGGTCTGCATCTGAATCATGGATCAGCCCTTCTTCGCGTCGCCGGAGGTGGCGGCGTGGAGGCGCGAACGCCCCAGGACCTCCACCAGACGGTAGCTCTTGGTCTTGCTCAACGGCCGGCACTCGACGATCGACACGCGATCTCCGAGACCCGCCTCGTTCTTCTCATCGTGCGCGTGGAACCGAGTGGAACGGCGCACGTACTTCTTGAACCGCGGGTGCTGCACCATGCGGTCGACCTGAACGGTGATGGACTTGTCCATCTTGTCGCTGGTCACGACACCGATCACGGTGCGGCGGTTCTTTCTGTTCTTGGCCTCGTCGGTCATGACGCGCTCCCCTGGGTGCTGCGCTGGTGCTGCTCGGTGATGATGCGCGCGACGGTCCGCCGGATCTCGCGGATCGCACGCGGGTTGTCGATGCTCTCGGTCGCAGCGCGCACGCGCAGGTCGAAGAGCTCCCGGCGCAGCTTCTCGAGCTGAACCTGGAGGTCGCCGTCGTCGAGCGCACGAATTTCGGTGATCTTCATCGCCCGTTTCTCACACCTTGTGACGACGCTTCACGAAGCGCGTCTTGATCGGGAGTTTGTGAGCGGTCCGCAACAGAGCGGTCTTCGCAACCTCTTCGGGCACTCCGCCAATCTCGTAGAGGATCGTTCCACGCTTGACGACCGCGCACCAGTAGTCGATCTCGCCCTTGCCCTTGCCCATGCGGGTCTCGGCGGGTTTCGAGGTGACCGACTTGTGGGGGAAGATGCGGATCCAGATCCGCCCTTCGCCCTTCAGATAGTGGCTCGAGCCGA
>NZBC01000184.1 GCA_002687715.1 Planctomycetota bacterium
GACCCACACAGTCGTCCCCCGGGCGACCGGAATCGTGTCCTTCAAGAGCCCCCGCACCGACTTGCGAACACCGTCGACTTCGACTGTCGATCGATAGCGACCGATCGGGTCCACTGACGTCGAGATCCCGGTATTCGAGACCCGGAAGATCGCGCGCCCGGTCTCGACGGCACGGAAGCGCGTCGCGACGTGCACCAGGTCGAGTTCGTTGGACTCCCCATACCAGCCGTCGTTGGAGATGTTGACGATGAAGTCGGGGTTCCGCGCGCGCATCAACCCGAGCAACTCGGGGGGGAAGACCATCTCGTAGCAGACGTTCAGTCCGTAGTGCCACCGATGGTCGCGCGTCTCGAGCGTCGCGCCACCGAACGACGTCCCGGGAGTCTGATTGGGGACGTAGCCCGCGAACGACTCGACGAGATCGATCAACGCGTCGCGTCCCGGGAAGCCCTCGGGGACCGGGATGTACTCGCCGAACGGCACGAGCTTGCGCTTGCGCGATTCCGTGACCAGCGTCCGACCGTCGGCAACGACGCCCGCGATGTTGAACTTCTCCATCTCCCCCGGCGAGATCACACGCGTTTTCACGTAACCGAGCACGGTCTGCTGTCCGCGTCCGCGTGGGAACCAGCCGCCCCAGAACGGTATCTCGACCCTCGACTCCAGCGATTCGCCGGGAAGGTGCACGGGACGGAACGACGTCTCCGCGAAGACGAGCAGGTCCGGGTCGAACGCGGCGCCGCCGCCGAGATCCCACGTCTCCTTCTGTCTGCGCCAGGTGTCGCGCGGACTCTTCCGCATCTTGGCCTTCTGCGGGATGCTCGCCTGGACGCCGACGGCACGCGGTCCCTCCTCGAACTCCGCGGCCGCGATGCGGATCATCCCAGCGATGTGCATGACGGCGACGAGCGCCGCCGCGACGAGGAGCCCCCATCGCGCGCTGCGCGCCGTGATCGGTGCGGAGCGCGCCGCGCAGGCCTCGCCGTGGCGCCACACGAGCCAGAGCCGCGCCAGCGCCGCATTCGCGACGAGGATCACCCAGGACATTGCGTACACGCGGAAAACCGACGCCGACTGCACGCCCTCGATCCACCGCCACTGCGTGTAGCCGACGCTCGACCACGTCAGCCCCAGTACCTGATCGCGCAGCACCTCGGTCGTGACGATGGCCAGGGGATAGACGACGATCCCCGGCAGCCCGAGCTTGTGGACGCCCCGGTCCGCGAACCGGGCCAGGATCCACACGAACGGCAGCCCGAGCAAGGGGATCATGAGCACGAGCGGCCACGCGACCCAGCCGACCCACATCAGCACGTAGGCGAAGTGGAGAAAGTAGCCGAGCATGAGCGCGCGGGCGGTGCCGCGTCGCTTCCTGAGCTCGTGATAGGCCATCCACGGGACGAATGCGATCCACCCCAGCGGCCAGAGGTCGAGCGGATGGAAGGCCGCGGACACCAGCAGCAGCGAGAGGGTCGCGAGCGCGAGATGAGGGAGAATCGGGGGCTTCATGGGCGCGCAGGCAACGTCCTCGTACCCGGGGCGATGACGTCCATGAACGACGAGACGCTGAACACTGCGTTGCCGAGCCCGGGCTCACCGTAGCCCGGAGGCGCGGGGAGATCGTGACGGGCGTGGGTGTCCCGCCAGGTGCGGAGCAGGCCCACGTGGTAGCGCAGCGTCGCGGGTCCCGTCTCCTTGCCGAGGACGGATAACGGCTCCGGACACCAGGTCGTGAACCGCGGGGCGATGCCGCGCGACATGAAGAACTCGAGGCCCTCTCCCGTCGACGCCCAAGCCTCCTCTTCCGTCCGAAAGCCAAACGGGCGCGCGGTCTCGATGCCGCCGACGAAGTTCGGGATCACCCGTTCGGGTCCGAAGACCTCCGCGGCGTCGAGGATGCGGGAGATCCAGGTGTCGCGACCGACGTAGCGGGCTTTGCCGGGGCAGATACGCTCGAAGAGCTCCCGGTCCCAGATTTCGTAGTTCGGGTGGTAGATGACGATGCCCGCGTCATGGATGCGCTGAACGTCCTCCTTCGGCAACGCCTGCACGACCATCTTGGCCGTCCAGCGCCCCGGAAACCGGGACTCGATGGCTTCGGCGTAGCGGACGTAGAACTCGGCCTCCGTGAGGCCTTCGAGCTGCGACGTGACGCTGCCGCCGGTGAGCGTGTAGGCCTTCGCACGCGATCCTGACGCGACGACCCGGTCCAACGCTTCGAGCAGTCGGTCGACCGGCTTGACCGCGAAGTACGGCCGGCCGAGCGCGCGCTGCTGCTTGAAGTTCCGGTTGATGTCGCAGAACTGGCACTCCTCCTCCTTGCCGAAGTACTGGCACATCCGGAACACGGTGAGGTAGAGGAGGTAGCCCCACTCGATGGACGGCGCGACCTCGGTGATCGGGGTGCCGTCGTCGAGTTCCTGGCCGTAGTAGGGCGGCCGGGGCGAGAACGCGACCTGGCAAACCGTCGTGTCGCCGCATCGGAGCACCGGCTGATCGTCGTCGCCGAGCTCGATCAGCCAGGGGCTGTCCGGGTTGAGCCGGACGGACACGATCACCCGCTGGAAGCCCCAGGGTCCGCCCTCGAGCGCGATCTCCTCCGGGGCGTCGTCGCGGTGGGGGGCGTCGGCCATGTCCTCCAGCGGACGGTGGTCGAAGGAGAAGATGAAGTAGCTCTTGCGGGCGTACTCATGGCCAGAGCGCAGCGCCTCCTCGGTGAACCACAGGCCACGACGCAGACAATCCTCCTTGACGACGGCCTCCCGAGGGATGTCGTCGAACTCCCGGGCCACGGCCTCGACGAGATTCAGGGTCTCGGAGGCCACCGACTCGTGTCGGGCGGGGGACGTCATGTCGGGATTCTCGCATTCCGGGCCTCCACGTCCAACCGGAGGCCCGCTTCGTCCCCGTCCTGGCACGGCTCGCCCCATCCCGGCTTTTTCGAGCGGCGTTCGGGGATGATCCCATGCGAAGTCGTAATACTGGGTTGGCCCCCCGTTCGTACCTTCCGTGCGTCCTCGGGGGCCGAATCGGAGCGGCCCCGGAGGTCCGCCCACCCTCTCCCGGAGACCGATAGTGCGACGTCGCGCCCTGACGCCCACCGTGGCCAGCCTGACCGCGTTGTTCTTCCTCACCGGCTGCTCATTCGGAGAGAAGAACGACGAGGACGCCGATCAGTCCCGCCCGTCGAAAGCTCTCCTCGTGCGCGCGGCCAATCCCGAGCCGCGGACCATGGAGCGCTCCCTCCCCATGACCGCGCGGATGATGCCCCAGCTCGAAGGCGAGGTGACGGCCCGGGTCCAGGGCATCCGGATCCTGGAGCTCCTGAATGACGTCGGTGAACGGGTGTCCAAGGGTCAGCCCCTCGTCCAGCTCGAGACCATCGACCTCGAACACACGGTCGCCGAGACCGCGAGCGCCGTGACCGAGGCAGAGCAGCGCATCGTCGAGGCCGGACTCGCCGTCAAGGAGGTCAAGGCCGAGCGCGTCGCGCACAAGAGCACGATCGCCCGCAAGAAGCAGATCCTCGATCGGCTGAAGAAGGAGGGCCGCGGAGTCGCCCAGGACGACGTGGACGCCGCGCAGTTCGACCTCGACACGGAGAAAGCGAAGCAGGCTCGTTTCGGCCTGATGATCCAGAAGCTCGAGGCGAGCGAGACCCTCGCCAGCCGCGCGAAACGGCTGGCCGAGCTCAAGCACGAGAAGGCGCTGCGCGAGCTCAAGTACGCGGTCGTCCTGGCGCCGATGAACGGAGTCATCACGGAACGCGTCGCGCAGGTCGGCCAGTCGACGTCCGTCGGAATGGCGTTGTTCAAGTTGTACGACCCCAGCTCGCTCGTCGCCCGCGCCAAGGTCGCACAGCACCATCTGCGCCACATCCGAGAGGGCCAGGTGGTGCGCTTCGAGGGCGACGCCTTCCCCGACATCAGGTTCACGGCCCACATCGCCCTGATCGAGCCCCAGGTCGACCAGGGGAACGGCATGGTCGCGATCCGGCTGAAGCTCGACGCGGACGCTACGCGCAAGGACGCCCACAATGCGGCGGCGCTGAACCGGCCCGAGTACGGGTCCCTCCTGAGGCGCCTGCTCGACGGGTACACACTGAAGCCCGGCATGTTCGTGTCGGGCCAGATCGTCCTCGAAAAGAAGACCGACACCCTCGCCGTGCCCCGCAAAGCGATCTCCTACATGCGCGGGCAGCCCTACCTCTACGTCGTCGAGAAAGCGAAGCCCGAGAAGCCCGACGACGAAGGCGACGAGGCGAAAGCGCCGTGGCGTGTGAAGCGTCTCTACTTCCGCGAAGGGCTCGCGCAGTCCGGTTGGGTCGAGTTCAAGCCCGTCACTCCGGACAAGACTCTCGCTGCCGAGGCGCTCATCGTGCTGGTCGGCCAGGACCGCCTGCGCGACGGCGATCCGGTCCGCCTCGAACGCGATCAAAAGACGACGGACGCCGCGGAGGCGACCAACGGGGCCAGGTCCGACGAGCCCAAGAAGGACTGAGCCATGACCGACCCGGTCGACCCGAAGGACGCGACCGGCCCCCGCCCCGCCGGAGGCCCCCCTCCGCCGCCCCATACGCCCGGGATGCTCGGCCTGGTCGTTCGACGCCCCGTCGCAGTGTTCATGGTGGTGCTGGCCGTCGCGGTGTTCGGGCTCGTCTCGCTGCAGAAGCTGCCCATCACCCTGCTGCCCGACATCTCCTATCCGACGCTGACCGTGCGCACCGAGTACGACGGCGCCGCGCCGGCCGAGGTCGAGAAGCTGGTCACGCGTCACCTCGAGGAGAACCTCGCGGTCATCTCCAACCTCGTCTCCTACCGCAGCATCTCGCGGGCCGGCGTCTCCGACGTGATCCTCGAGTTCGAGTGGGACACCCAGATGGCCTTCGCGACGCAGGACGTCCGCGAGAAGGTCGACCAGATCAAGACGCGTCTCCCCCAGAACGTCGAACTGCCGCTCATCCTGCGCTACGACCCCACCCTCGACCCGATCATGCGCTTCGCGCTCTACCCGGATCGGGACCTCGGGCCGGATCTCTACGAGCTGCGCCGCGTGGCCGAGGAAGAGCTGCGCCGGCAGCTCGAGAGCCTCGCCGGCGTCGCGGCCGTTCGCGTCCGCGGCGGCTTCGAGGAGGAGTGGCGGATCGAGCTGAAGGAGGACCGCCTCAAGCTGCGCGGCATCGGCGCGACGGACGTCGTCACCCGCATCGGCCTCGAGAACGCGAACGTGGCGGGCGGTGTGCTCCGCGACGGCGATCGCGAGAGCCTGGTCCGCACGCTGGGTGAGATCACCACCCTGCCCCAACTCGACGAGCTCGTGGTCGGCGTGCGCAACGGCGAACCCATCCGAGTCCGCGACGTCGGCGACGTCATCCGCGGCCACAAGGAGCGCGACGTCATCACCCGCATCGAGGGACGCGAGTCCGTCGAGATCGAGATCTTCAAGGAAGCGGGCGCGAACGTCGTCGAGGTCGCGCAGGCGGTGAAGACGCGGATCTTCGGCCTGGCCTGGAGGGAGACGCTCGTCGACGGCGAGTACGACCCCGACCAGGAGCCGAAGCAGAACGAGAAGGAACCCGGTGGCGACCGCGAGGGGCGGAGCGGGGGGCGTCACGAATCAAGCGATGGCGCGTCCCGAGTCTTCAAGGGCAAGGGCGCGGCGCTGGCGAGCACCCTGGCGAGCGCCGGAGTCCGGATGCGGCTGCTCTCCGATCAGTCCGTGTTCATCGAGAGCAGCATCGACGAAGTGAAGAACTCCGCGTTCGTCGGCGCTCTCCTTGCCGTGCTCGTGCTGTTCCTGTTCCTGCGGCGCCTCTCCCCCACGGCGATCATCAGCGTCACGATCCCCATCTCGGTCGTCGCCACATTCGCGCCGCTGTTCCTGTCCAACGTCTCGTTGAACATCATGTCGTTGGGTGGACTCGCGCTCGGCATCGGCATGCTCGTCGATTCCGCCATCGTGGTGCTGGAGTCGATCTCGCGCCGGAGCGAGGCAGGCGACGGCGCCATCGCGGCGGCTGTGACCGGCACCCGCGAAGTCGGGCTCGCAGTTCTCGCGTCGACCCTGACCACCGTAGCGGTGTTCCTGCCGATGGTGTTCGTCGAGGGGATCGCAGGCGAGTTCTTCCGGGACCAGGCGCTCGCGGTCGTGTTCTCCCTGCTGGCCGCGTTGCTGGCGGCGCTCTTCTTCATTCCGATGCTCGCGAGTCGGCGCCTCAAGCTCGAGTTCCTCGACGACCACGTGGCGTTCCTGAAGCGATTCGGGCCCTGGCGGTATCACCGCTACATCACGGCCCAACGCGTACGCCGATTGGTCCGAGACTCCCGGGGCCGCGGAGCTCCGATCCGGCTCGTCAACCTTCTCATGTGCGGGTTCGAGTTCTTGGTTCGGTTTCCACTCGAGCTCGTTGCGCGAGCCGTGTTCACGGTCCTGTTCGCGGCCCTGTTCGGCGCGATGTTCGTCGTCAAGCTCGTCGCCAAGGGGTTGCGTCTCGTGCTGAAGCCGGTCCTCTGGGCCTTCGACCGCGCGTACGCGGGCGTCGAGATGGGCTATGGCTGGGCGCTGACCGGCGCGCTCAAGGCCCGTCTGCTCGTGGTCGCGCTCGCGGCCGTCCTCTCCTACTTCGCCTGGACACACCTCGGGGAACTCGGTGTCGAGCTGGTCCCGAAGGTCCACCAGGGGGAATTCACGGTCGAGACCCAGCTGGATGTCGGGACGCCGGTGGAAGAAACGGACCGGATCAGCCAGGACATGGCTGGCCTCATCCGCACCGCGCTCCGCAAGGCGAACGTACCGCTCGCCGGACTCGCGACGTCAGCCGGCGTGCCCCGGGACATCATCGCCAAGGCCGGCGAGGGCAAGCACACGTCCAAGGTCCACGTTCGGCTGGGTGCCGCCGACGACCTCGAGCGGCTGGAGGAGCTCGCGAAGGACGCCATTCGCGACGAGCTCTCGAACGTCGCGGGCGTCCGGCAGCCGGTGTTCGTCCACCCGTCGTTGTTCTCGACCAAGACGTCCCTCGAGGTCGAGGTCGTGGGCGCGGAGCTGGACGCGATCAGAGAGGTCGCCGACGACCTCGAGTCCGCGATGCGGCAGATTCCAGGGCTGACGGACGTCCAGAGCACGAATCGCACCGGCTACCCGGAGCTGGTCATCCGTCCCAACCGATTGCAGCTGACGCAGTACGACCTGAACGCAGGTGACGTCGCGAGGCTGGTCCGCGACAAGGTGCAGGGCACCGTCGCGACCCGCGTCTCGCGGGGCGATCGCAAGATCGACGTCGTGGTGCGAGTCCCGCGCGAGGAGGTCAACGAGCGCCGGGACATCCTCAACCTCCGCGTCGACACGGACGGCGAGGACCCGGTTCCCCTGCGCACGGTCGCCGCCATCGAGCAGCGCCCCGGCCCGGCGGAGATCCGCCGCGTCGGAGGCGAGCGGGCGGGGATCCTCACCGCGGACGTCGCCGACCTCGACCTCGCGGGTGCCGCGCGCGAGATCGAAGACGCCGTGGACCGTTTGCAGCGCGAGAACCCGGCCGCCTTCCGCGAAGTAGCCGTCCGGGTCGCGGGTCAGCGCGAGGAATCGGAACGCAGCATGAAGTCGTTGCTCTTCGCCGGGCTCATCGCGATCTTCCTCGTGTACATCGTGATGGCGTCCCAATTCGAGTCGCTCGTACACCCCCTCGTGATCCTGTTCACCATCCCGCTCGCCGGGGTCGGCGTCGTCTTCACGCTCGAACTCCTCGCCATGAAGGTGAGCATCGTCGTGCTGATCGGGGTGATCCTGCTCGTCGGGATCGTGGTCAACAACGCCATCGTCCTCGTCGACTGCGTCAACCAACGTCGGCGCGCCGGCCTGGACCGCGACGCGGCGCTCAAGGAGGCCGGACGCTTGAGACTGCGCCCGATCCTCATGACGACCGCTACCACCGTACTCGGCCTGCTCCCCCTGGCGATCGGACTCGGAGAGGGCGCGGAGATCCGCACGCCGATGGCCGTCACGGTGATCGCCGGACTCACGACATCAACCGTCCTGACCTTGATCGTGATTCCAGTCGTGTACTCCTTCGTCTCCCGCAAGGGATCGCTCGAGCCGGAGGGAGTCGCACCATGACCCCGGGTGGGTTGATCGCATTCACCCTGCGCCGCCGGATCACCGTCCTCATGATGGCGGCCGCGGTCGTGCTCGTCGGGCTCATCACGTACTTCCTCCTCCCACTCCAGCTGGCGCCGAAGGGATTCACCGAAGACGAGGTCTCCATGTGGATCCCGGTCCCCGCCAGCAACCCGGCGGAGATCCAGGAGCAAGTGATCCGCCCCGCCGAGGAGCTGATCCGCACCGTCCCGAGCATCTCCCGCATATCGACCCGAGCCCGATCCAACTCGGCGAGCATTCACGTGCGCTTCAGCCGCGAGGTCGACGTCGACCTCGCCGTCGCAGAGCTGCGCGACCGAATGGAGCGCGCCCGCGCCAAGTGGCCGGAGGACGTGCGTGACTACCGCATCTTCCGCTTCAACCTCGACACTGACCTTCCCATCGTCTCGTTCGCGATCGATCTGACCCACGGCTACTCGGACGAGATCGCGTTCCTCGTCGAGGAGAACGTGATCAAGCGGGTCGAATCGCTGCCTGGCGTCGCCCGCGTGCAGTGCATGGGGCTGCTCCAGAACCAGATCCGTATCTTCGTCGATCGGGAGAAGGCGCAGTCGCTCGGCGTGAGCATCTACGCGCTGACCCAGACGCTCTCCAAATCCAACATCGAGCTGTCCGGTGGCGAGATGGAGGACGGAGAGACCCGATACGCGCTCCGGACCGACGCCCGCTTTCGCGACCTCGACGACATCCGCAACTTCCCCGTCAACGCGGACGGGTTGCGACTGTCCGAGATCGCCCGCGTCGAGTCGGTGAAGGCGGTCCGCGACCGGATGGCGCTGTCCCGCAATCGACGCAGTCTCTGGTGCCAGGTCACCAAGGAGGCGTCCGCCAACGCCGTCGACACCTCCGCACGCGTCCGTAAGTTCATCCAGGAGCTCAAGCAGGACAGGCGGATCAAGGAGCTCGGGGGCAGCGTCCGGCAGTACGACCGGTTCGACGTCGGGCTGCTCATCAACGGCTCGCTGGTGACCGTGCGCAAGACGGCTCTGATGGGCGGCATGTTCGCGATGCTCGTCCTGTTCTGGTTCCTTCGCCGGCTCTCCACCACGCTCATCATCACCACGAGCATTCCGCTCAGTCTGCTCGTGACCGCGGCCTGGCTGTACTTCAGCGGCGGGTCCATGAACATCCTGTCGATGCTCGGTATCACCGTCTCGATCGGGATGCTCATCGACAACTCGATCGTGGTCGTCGAAAACATATCCCGCCAGCGGGATCTCGGATTCCCGCCGCTGGAGGCGGCCCGGCGCGGCGCCTCCGAGGTCGCACTCGCCATCACGCTCTCGACCCTCACCACCGTCGCTGCGTTCCTGCCCATCATCTTCATGACCGGGAACGCGCAGATGACCTTCTTCACCTCGGCGATCGGGCTGCCGCTGTGCGTCGCGGTGATGTCGAGTCTCTTCGTCGCGCTGGTGTTCATTCCGTTGGCGACGGTCGTGTTCGACCGTTTCTCGTCGACGGGCCAGCCCGGACAGAAGCGGTCGCGCTGGCGACGCTCCTTCGTCCTTGAAGTGGCGCGCGGCCTGTACGCAGGCACGCTACGACGCGCACTGGGCAACCGCCTGCTCGCGGTCCTGACCGTCGTGACCGTGGTTGGCGGCCTCACCGCCGCGGCGTGGGAGACGCTGCCCAAGGTCGACGTCATGAGCGACCAGGGCGGCTCGCTCGAGATCCGGATGAAGTTCGACAAGAACTTCAGCCTCCGGGACGCGTACGACGAGATGCTCTTCCTCGGAAAGTGGCTGGATGAGCGCGCCGTGGAGTACGACGTCGAACACTTCTGGTGCTTCTTCTCGAAACGCTCCGGCAACTTCTGGGTCATCCTCGATCACAAGGACATGGTCCGGACCAGGGAACTCGCCAAACAGCTCGACCGGGAGCTGCCGCCCCGTCCTGGCGTGAAGATCAGCCTTCGCATCAACGACGGCGGCGACGAGGAGAAGGGCAAGCTCCTGCTCGACATCCACGGCCCGGACCCGGCCGAGTTGCTGCGCCTGTCCAAAGAGGTCGCGGAGTTGCTGGAGCCGGTCCCCGGCGTGCTCGCCGTGACCAGCGACCTGGAGGAGGGCGAGGAGGAGATCCACGTCATCCCCAGCCGCGAGCAATCCGCGCGATACGACATCGACCCACGCGCCCTTCGCGGTACGCTCCAATACGGCATCCGCGGTTGGCGGTTCTCCGACCTCGTCATGGGGGAGCGCGAGATCCCGCTCATCATCGAGTACGAGGGGTCCGAGACCCGGAATCTCCCCCAGCTGAAAGAGCTGCCGATACCAACCGGCACCGGAGGGCTCATCCCGTTGTCGTCCGTGGCCGACGTGCGAGTGTCCCGCGGCTTCGGTGAGATCCGCCGTACCAACGGCCAGGTCCGCGCCCGGCTCACGCTGGAGACCGCGTCCGACGATCGCACGGTCGTCGCCGCGGGGATCCGCGACCGGCTCCAGACGTACTCACTCCCCGACGGCTACTCGTTCCGGCAGACCCGCCAGGATGACATGGACCAGGCCATGAAGGAGATGCGAGGCGCCGTCCTGCTCGCCGTCGTGTTCGTGTTCCTGTTGATGGGCATCCTCTTCGAGTCGTTCATCCTGCCGTTGGCGGTCCTCGTCGCGGTGCCCTTCTCCTGGGCCGGCCTCGTCTGGGGTCTCGCCCTGACCTCGACCCCACTCGACTTCGTCGGCTCGATCTCGGTGATCGTCCTCGTCGGCGTCGTCGTCAACAACGGCATCGTCCTGATCGACTGCGCCCACCGGCTCATCCACGACGGCAAAGAGCGCACGGCCGCCCTCATCGAGGCCGGACGCACCCGTTTCCGCCCGATCCTCATGACCGCCGCCACCACCGTCGTCGGCCTGCTTCCCATGGCCCTCTCGGACGGCGGCGGATCCCAGATCTCCTACATTGCGCTCTCCCGGGCGCTCATCGGCGGGCTCATCGTCTCCACCTTCTTCACCCTGTTCTTCGTGCCCATCCTCTACACCCTGTTCGACGATCTGCGTCGAAGAGCCGCCGACGCGATGCGCGCGCTCCTCAGCCAACGCGGGCCCGGCGCCGTGGCGACGCCCTTTCCCGGCGGCCAGGACTAGAGCGGGGCGCTCTCCCGGGACCACTGACCTCCCGGCCGGGTGAAGCAATCTGATCTGGCGGGAGCGCGGACCTCCAGGTCCGCTCTGACCGCGAAGCCGGACCCGGATTCCGAGCGGATCTGGAGGTCCGCGCTCCCGTTTGACATGCTCTTGGAGGTCCGTCCCCCCTCGGCCAGGGCGGGTTTGGCCGCTCCCACCCTGGTGCTACGGTCGAGCCGCTCTTTTCCATCTCGCACCGAGCCACCATGACGACCACGATCGCCCGAGGATCCCTGGACGGCCACGATCTCAAGATCGGAGTGGTCTGCTCCCGCTTCAACGAACCCGTAACGGAACGCCTGCTCGAGGGCGCGCTGGCGGGGCTCGCCGAGCTCGGGGTGGATGAGGACCACACCGTCGTGTGCTCGGTGCCCGGAGCGATCGAGATCCCGCTGGCCGCTCAGGCGCTGTGCGTGCGCGACGACGTCGACGCCGTGGTGGCGCTCGGAGCGGTGGTCCGCGGCGAGACGTCGCACTACGACTACGTGTGCAGCATGGCGGCGGACGGCTGCCTGCGCGCGTCTCTGGACAGCGGCAAGCCCGTCGCCTTCGGGGTGCTCACCTGCGACAACGACACTCAGGCGTTCGCGCGCTGCGAGCCGGGTGAGAACAACAAGGGACGCGAAGCGGCGCATGTCGCCGTCGAGCTGGCGAACCTGCTGCGAGGGAACGAGGCGTGACCGACGGCCCGGATGCCTCATCCTCGACTCGCCCCGGTCGCCGCAACGCCCACCGCGCGCGGTCCAAGGGGCGTGAGCTGGCCCTCAAGTACCTCTATTCCGCCGACCTGAAACGTCAGATTGGGGCGGAAGACTTCGACGCGTTCGTCGTCCATCAAGGGGAACGGGGTCCGATGGTGCCCTTCGCCCGCGAGCTCGTGCTCGGCACGCTCGCGGACCAGGACGCCATCGACGACCTCCTGTCAGGCCTCGCCGCCAACTGGTCCCTGCACCGGATGGCTGCGGTGGACCGCAACGTCCTGCGGCTGGGGTGCTACGAGCTCCTTCGCCATTCGGGGCTACCCCCCGGCGTGGTCATCAACGAAGCGGTCGAAATCGCGAAGAAGTTCGGGACCAAGGACTCGGCAGCCTTCGTCAACGGGCTCCTCGATCGCGTACGAAAGAAGCGCGATGCGGGTGAGTTCCGTCTGCCGGATCGCCCGCCGGACGCGCCGCAGGAGTCGTGACCATGGTGTTCGGGAAGCTGACCAACGCCCTCCGCAAGGGCCTGAAGAAGACGAAGGAAAAGGTCCTTGGCGGACTGAAGGCCGTCCTGCCCTTCGGCCGGGACCTCGACGACGACCTGATCGAGGAGATGGAGGAGTACCTCTACACGGCCGACATCGGTCCGATCACGGTCGGCAAGGTCATGGACGCCGTTCGCACCGCCTACAAGGCGAAGGACATCAAGACGACCGACGACTGCTACGTCTTCCTCAAGAAGTACCTCAAGGACCTGCTCGACGACGAGAGCGCCGGCATGCAGCGCGCGGCCAGTGGCCCGACGGTGATCCTGGTCGCCGGAGTGAACGGGTCCGGCAAGACGACGTCGATCGCGAAGCTCGCACACCGGCTCACGCGCGACGGGTCGAAGGTCCTGCTCGCCGCCGCCGACACCTTCCGCGCCGCTGCCGTCGAACAGCTCGTCACCTGGAGCGAACGCATCGGCTGTCAGATCGTCCGGCAGGCCACGGGCTCCGACCCCGCGGCCGTCGCCTACGACGCCGCCGACGCTGCCATCGCGCGCAACGTCGACTACCTCGTCGTCGACACGGCGGGCCGGCTCCACACGCAGAAGAACCTCATGCAGGAGCTGGACAAGATCAAGCGGGTCATCACGAAGAAGATCCCCGACGCGCCGCACGAGACGATCCTCGTTCTCGACGCCAACACCGGTCAGAACGCCATCAACCAGGCGCTCGAATTCGGCAAGGTGCTCGAGATCACCGGCCTCTTCCTGACCAAGCTCGACGGCACGGCCAAGGGCGGCGCCATCATCGGCATTCGCGACCAGGTGCGCGTCCCCATCCGATACATCGGCGTCGGTGAAACTCCACAGGACATCGAGGACTTCGATGCCGACGCTTTCGTCGAGGGCCTGTTCGAGCTGGAAGATGCCACGGCCCCCTGAACCGAGAGGCTGAATGGACTCGCTCATGCGACGGACTGGAATGGTCCTGGGTGGGATCCTGGTGCTCCTGTTGCCACTGGCGTTCCTGCCGGCGTTCCATGAGCCATTCGTCGCGTCGAAGCTCCTCGCGATCCTCGTCCTCGGCGCTCCCGCATACGTCGCACTCGGGCTGTCGTTCCGTCGCGAAGGCGATCCACTCGCCACATGGCGGCGGGTGTTCGCGCTGTTCATTCCACTCCTCGCGATCGTCTCGACGCTGAAGGAGAGTGGAGTTCCGTACCACCTCGCACCGTTCTTCATCATCGCGGTCGTACCGCTGATGTTCATGGAGGTCGGCGCAGCGTACGGACGCGAGGCGAAACGCCGACGACAGCTGGTCGGTCTGGCCGCGGTGTCGGCGGTCCCCGTCCTCATCGTGGGGTTGATGCGGCGCTACGTCGAAGGGTTCCTCACGTCGCTGCCGGATCGTGCCGACGTCGCCATCGCCTCCACGTTCGGGAACAGCAACGAACTCGCCGAGTTCGCCGCTCCGGTCGGAGTGCTGGCCTTGTTCCTGGCCATCAAACGTGGGCGCACGGCCAGGCTCGGCTGGACCCTCTGCCTGCCCCCCTTCGCGCTGGTACTCATTTCGGACTCTCGGGCGGGCGCGCTCGCGGTCGTCGCGGGGATCGTCGTCTTTGCAGTCCTCACGTGGAGCGGGCTCCGCAAGGTCCGGGGACCCCGGGTCGTCGCGGCGATCGCGCTGGTCGCGATCCTCGTAGCCGCACTCGCAGTCTCCATCGTTCCCCAAGCAGCGCCGATCCGGTCGCGCGCCACCACCGTCCTCCAGGCGGGCCACCCCACCAACGTCGTCCGGCTCGGCCTGTGGGAGGCCACCCTCGAGATGTGGTGGGACGCCCCGCTACTCGGCATCGGCGCCGGTCGGTTCGAAAGGGAGTTGCCACCCCACCGCGACCTCGAAGAGTGGCGGCTCTCGCTGTTTCAGAGCAGCGTGGAGTCGCCGCACCAGGAACCGCTGTGGATCGCAGCGGAAGGCGGACTGATCGGACTCCTGTTCCTCGGTGCCGCGCTGGTCCTGCTGATCGGTCCGTTGGCGCGGGCGTTGCGATCCGAGGATCCCGAACTCAGGACTTTCGGGTGCGCGGCGGCGGGCGCGTTCGCCGCGTTCGGGGTTACCGCGCTCGTGCGATCGCCACTCCACCATCCCTGCGGAGTCCTGATTCCCGCGTGCCTCATCGGCGCGCTCGCCGCGACCGCTCCGCCCGGACCCCGGACACGATTCACCGCCGCCGTCTGCCACGCGCTGGTCGCCCTCACGTTGATCGGCAGCGTCCTCATGTTGCGCCAGGATCAACTGGTCGGCGAAGCCAGATTCGCCTATGGGCGGGCGAACACCGCGCGGGTGGAGGGCGCGACGTACCGCTACCAACGCGAGCTCGCGGCATCGAATGAGGCGCTCAAGAAGCTCGGGTCGTGGGGGCCTTGGAGCCCGCATCACGCCTATCGTGCGTCCCTGATCGCGCATGACCTCGCCGCGCTCCGCTACCGCCTCACGCGTCCGGACATGGAGCGCAGCCTCGAGCAGCGAGGCATCCCCGCCGCAACGTCCTGGCTCCCCTCGTACGCACGGGCGGAGCAGCTCCTCGACCGCACCCTCGAGGAAATGAAGTGGCATCACCTCGCCCGCATCAAGCGTGCGGACGTCCTCCAGGACCGCGCGAAGAACCTCCGCGCCGAGAATCCGCAAGGTTCGGAGGAGGCGGACGGTCTGATCGACGAGGCCATCCAGAACCTCGTCGAGTACATCGAAGGCGTCCCCCAGGCACCACGGATCCGGGTCGTCCTGGCCCGCCTGGAGATGAACCGCAACCAGGTCGGCGCTGCGCTCTATTGGCTGGACGCCGAATCCGCCCTCCACGACGAAATGCCCGAGCTCCTCCGCCTCGCCCGAGGCAAGGCCGCCCTGCGGATCGGTTGTGATGCCGCCACGTTTGGCCGCTGGATCGACTACACGACGGCCCCGGCAAGCCCCGTGGAGAGAGAAGACCTCCGCCTGGCCCGGGAGGCGTACACAAAGAAGGACCTCGCGGTCGCCCGCCGCCACGCACTGCTGCACCTCTCCGACGACCCGCGCTCATCGGAGGCCCTGACCATCGTCCACCGCGTCGCTCTGGATACGAAGAACCCGTCGATCGAGCTCCGGATCCAGGGCGACCACGCCGTCGCCCGGCTCAAGCTCCTCCTCGCCTTCGAAGCCGACTTCAATCAGGACGCCCCCATGGCCGCGACCAACGTGCGCCTGTCCCGCCGCAAGGATCCGAAGCTCCTCGACACGATCTTCCTCGCCGCACGCCTCGCCGGCCGCGACCGCGACGACGACGCCGTCATCGCCGCGCTGCGCGACCTCCTCACTGCCGGTGTGGAGAAGGCCGATCTGCTGCGGCGCTGCGTCGAGGAAGGGGCCACCTTCCAGCCCTACCTGGATCGCATCCGCAGCCTCTGACCGAGCGGTCTTCCGGGGGCGCGAACCACCGGGGCCGACCTGCGGCGGTAGCCGGATCGGACCCGGAGCGGACCTGGAGGTCCGCGCTCCCATGCAGAGCAGATCGCCTCACGCGCGCTCCCGGGCAGAGCAGATTGCCTCACGCGCTCTGGAGGTCCGCGTTCCCGGACGGCGCTCAGCTCCGACCCTTGAGGTGCTGCTCGAGCAGGCGCCCGGACACGATGATGAGATCGCGTTCGGACACGAGGCCGACCAGACAACCGTCGAGGGTGACGGGGAGGCAACCGACCTTCTCGCGCCGCATGAGTGCGATGGCGTCGAGGGTCGAGGTTTCGGGCGTTACCGTGACCGGGTTGGGCCGCATGATGGACGCGACGGTCATCGGGTCGCCGGAGCGGTGGAGCAGGCCCTCCGCGAGCAGGCGCAGCAGCGCGCGGTGGGAGACCAGCCCGACGAGCCTCCCCTCGTCGTCCTCGACGGGGACGTGACGGATGTGCTCCCACGTCATGAGACATGCGGCGAGGTCGACCAGATCGCCCGTGCGCACGGTGAAGAGGTCAGTGGTCATGTACTGACCGACGATCCGGTAGCTCTCGGACCAGTCTGGTGCCTCGGACAGCGCCGCCAGATCCCAGGCATGGACGGGCTCGTCCGTCTTCTGGCGTTCGATGCTGCCCTGGGTCAACGCACGGAGCCGCTGATCGGCGGTGCCCTCCTCCCCCATCGCCGCGAGGGATGACAGCGCCCACGACGAACCCGTCTGGCCGGACTTCACGCGGTCCTCGACGATGCCGAGGTAGCGATCGACGTCGGCGCGCTCGATCCCAGCGGCCTCGAGGCCCACCTGCGCCTCCGGCAGGAGGTGATCGAGGATGAGGACCGGCGCCGGAATCGTGGCCCCGCCGAGCCAAGTCAGCTGGGCCTTCAGCCCGTGCCGCGCGGCCGCGAAGAAGCTCGCCTTCGCGTCGGCGAACGCCATGACCTCGGAGATGTCGTCGAACTGACGGCCGAGCGCCGCGAGCAGCCCGAAGTGGAAAGCGGCGTTCGCGATCTCGTCGGCGCTCGAGGGACCCGCGGGCAACGCTCGAGCCTCGATCCTCAGGTGCGGCTTGCCGCCGGCGACGCCGTAGCACGGACGGTTCCAGCGATAGACGGTCCCGTTGTGGAGACGGAGCGCCTTCAGCTCTGGGATCTCGCCTCTCGCGAGCATGTCCAGGCTGTCCTCCTCCACGGCCGCAGCGAGGACGACGCGGAACCGGGCGATGTCCTCCCTGAAGATCTCGAGCACCGAGTCGTCGATCCATCTCTCTCCGAAATCGACGCGCGGCCGGTGTCCCCGCGCCTGCTGCCCCTGACTGCGGGCATCAATGGACTGCTGAAAGAGCGCGACGCGCGTCTCCTTCCACAGCCGCTTGCCCAGCAAGATCGGTGAGTTCACGGCCGCGGCCAGGACCGGCGCCGCGACCGCCTGCGCCAGGTTGTACATCCGAGCGAACACGGGTGCCCCGACCTGGAAGTGGATCTGAAAGCTCGTGTTCGCGGCCTCCAGCATGACGTTGTCGTGAGTGAGTTGGAGCTCGTCGACCCCCTTGATGCGGAAGTCGAAGTCACCGCCGTGAATCGCGCGGACGGCCTTGTTCAACGCGTGGTAGCGCGGGTTGGGAGCCATCGAGTCCAGACTCAGGTCGCTGAGCTGGAGCGTCGGCAGGATGCCCGTGAGCAGGACGTTGGCGCCGAGTGGGCGCGCGCAGTCGCGCACGATCTGGATGCACTCGTCGAGCTCTGCGTGCATCCGCGAGAGGCAATCACCCTCGAAAGGCAACGGGCTCAGGTTCGCTTCGAGATTGAAGCGAGCGAGCTCGGTGACGAATCGCGGGTCGTCGATGGCAGCGAGGATCTCGGTGGCCTTGCACGCAGGCCGCCCTGCCGCATCGACGATGAACATCTCCTGCTCGGCGCCGATCCGGCCATCTTCCTCGAACTGGTCCGACTCGAGCATCATCTCGAGAGCCCGGACGTCCCGGAGCAGCGCCTTCATGAACGAACGGAGCCGGACCTCGTCCGTATCGGTGGAGACGTCGTGCTCGCCCATGGGCATCCTCTGCGCTGGGAATCGGGGTCGGCAACCCGCCTCAATGACGTATCTACTTGAGACAGGCCAGGATGCAGATTGTAGCCACGGCGCTGGGCCGCCGTCCATCGCTGGGAGACCGACGCATTGTGAGCAGTCGCGCAATTCCCTCCGTATCCTGTTCGATCCCGACCCGGCAACGCTTCCCGGTGCCCCCCGCCCCGGTGGTTAGACTTGCGTTCCCGGCCCTACGGAGGACGACAGCTCATGCGACGGACAATCTGGCTCGTCGTCGCCGCCCTGGCGCTCATTCCCACGCTCGCCTGCGCCCAGGGTGCGAAGGAGAAGGCCGTGGCCGCGCTGGCGGAGTTCAAGGGGTTCTACAAGGACCGGAATGAGCACGTCCGCAAGGCCGCGATCGAGGGGCTCTGTATCGTCGACCATGTCGACGTGACCCGCGCCCTCATGGGATGCCTGAAGGACAGGTCGGAGATGGTCCGCGCGGCTGCGGTCCTCGGACTCGGGTATCAGCGCAACAAGATGGGCGTCTCCGAAATGACGCAGAAGATGTGGCGGGGCCGTGACCGCCTGATCCGCATCGCCATCGTGAAGGCGTTCAAGTCGAGCGTCCCCATTTCGGCCTACTCGGCGGTGCTCGACCTCGCCGAGGACAAGGACTGGGAGATCCGCGCCCACGTCGCCGAGCTCATTTCACGCTATCCGGATCAGGAAGGCGCCGGGCTCGGCGCGATCCTCCCGCTGTGCCGCGACAAGGAGGCCCTCGTCCGGCTCGCCGCGATGGACGCGATCGTGCTCCTCAAGAACCCGCGCGGCCACAAGTTCGCTCTGACCGGCCTCCAGGACCGGGACTGGCGCGTTCGCGCATCGTCCATCAAGGTCTGCCGCCACTTCCGCATGAAGTCCTCGATCGATCCCCTGATCGAGCTGCTGAAGGACGAGAAGGGCCGGCTGCAGGACGACGCCAGCGACGCGCTCAACGACATCTGCGATCGCGAGATCCCGGGCGACTACGACCGCTGGAGAAAATGGTGGGACCGGGTGAAGGACGGCTACAAGGTTCCGACGGCCCTGGAGATCGCCGAACGCAAGCGCCGCGAGAACACGCGACGCGCCGGATACGACCCACCGCGCAAGAGTGAGTACCCGCCGTACCACGGCATCAAGACCCGGTCCCGGCGCATCCTCTTCGTGATCGACATCTCGTCATCGATGGCCGAGGTCGTCACCCTCGACGAGAGGAACCACCAGGCGGTCGAGGCGTTCCGCAACCGCTACGGAGATCTCTCGGTCAAGATAGACATCGCCCGCGAAGAGCTCATCAAGATGGTGGCGGGCCTCAAGTCGTACGCGAAGTTCAACCTCGTCACCTTCAACGCCAAGACCGCCCGGTGGAAGAAGACCATGGTCCCCGCGACTTCAGGCAACAAGAACAAGGCGATCAAGTTCCTCGCCCGACTCACCCCGGAGACGGTCGCCCCCCAGGGTGGTGGGTTCCGCCGCGCTGGGGCCATCAACGGCCAGACCAACACGTTCGAAGCGCTCAACGCCTGCTTCGGCCTCTTCAAGGGCCACGAGTTCGACAAGAAGGCCTTCAAGACCGACGCGGACACCGTCTTCTTCCTCTCCGATGGCAACCCCACCACGGGCCGGATCACCCAGCCCCAGACCCTCCTCGACTACTTCAATACCGTGAACACCCGGGCCAAGATGGTCGTCCACACCGTGGCCTTCGGGAATTCGAACAAGGCTCTGATGGAAGGCCTCGCACGACGGTCGGGTGGACAGTCAGTGGTCATCGGTAACTAGCCGTCAGCCCCGGAGCGCGGACCTCGAGATCCGCTCTTCGTGCGATCCGGCTTCGCCGTCAGGAGCGGACCTGGACTTCCCACCGGTTCACAAGGCCAGAGTGAGAATCTCAAGGTGGGTA
>NZBC01000185.1 GCA_002687715.1 Planctomycetota bacterium
CCCGACGAGATCATGTGCAGCCGGTCGAGATTCGTGGTCTCGCCTGCTTGGACGATGGTGTCGTCGCCCTTCACGCCCAGGACGATGGCCGGGACGGGGGGGAGCATCGGTCCGGGTTTGGGCAGCTCGAATCGCTCGCCGGCGCCGATCGCCCGCGGCTCGTACGCCGGTGGATCGCCCTCGCTGGCGCAGGAGCAGAGACCGACGATCAGGGCGATCAGGGATAGGGACAGCGGTCGTGGGAGCATGGAGTGCCTTTCTGGTTACTCGTGGTCGGGGCGTGGCCGCTGAAGAGCCACTGCCGAAGCTCATTCTCGCCCTGGTAGGACCGGCCCTGGTGTTGGCGCTCTCGAGCTTGCCCTTCCCGCCATTCCAAGGAGCCACTGGAGGTGCGTTGTTCTCGTTCCCGGCGGGGACATTCCCGTCCGCCTACAGCGGCGTGACGGTCTACAGCGTCACCCACTCGTTCGATCCCCTCGGCCAGCTCAGCGGGATGACGGCGCCGGTGGCGTTCAATTTCCAGGAGGAGGCGTCGGGAACCCAGCGTCATGACCCCAGCGGCTTCAGGTTCTGGAGGGTGGTCGGGACGAGCTCCGACACCGTCGGGTGGATGTGCACGGCGCGCGAGACGACGGTGTACGGAGCCTTCGCGTACATGAGGTCGAGGAGCGCGTGCACGACCTCGTCCCCGCCGATGCCGAGGACCGCGGCGCCGAGGATCTCCTTGGTGTCCGCATCGACCAGGACCTTGATGAAGCCGTCGGTCTCGCTCCGCTCCTTGGCCCGGCCAACGTGCTTCATCAGCCGCTTGCCGATCAACACGTTGCGACCGGAATCCCGGGCTTGCTGCTCGGTCATGCCGACGCGACCGAGCGGTGGATCCACAAAGAGGCCGTAGCAGAGGATGCGGTCACTGACCCGTCGCGGGTCGTCGTCGAAGAGGTTGGCGGCCACGATCTCGTAGTCGTTGTAGGAGGTGTGGGTGAACGCGCCCCGCCCGTTGCAGTCACCCAGCGCCCAGATGCCGGGCACGTTGGTCCGGAGCTGGTCGTCGACCTGGATGAAGCCTCGGCGATTCGTCTCGATCCCGACCGTGTCGAGGCCCAGGCTGTCCGTGTTCGGCACGCGACCCACTGCGAGCAGGAGGTGCGATCCCACGACGTCCGGTTCGCCCGAGGTGCAGGAGACCCCCACCGTCACGCTTCCCTCGGAACCAGACACGCGGACGCACTCCGCGCCGAACCGGAACTGCACCCCCTCGCGCTCCAGCACCTCCTGGACACACGCCGACACGTCTTCGTCGTCCCGCGCGATCGCCCGCGGCCCGGTCTCCACGATGGTGACCTCGCTTCCGAAGCGGCGGAACATCTGTCCGAACTCCAACCCGATGTAGCTGGCGCCGACGATGACGAGGTGCTCGGGCAGAGAGTCGATCTCCATCATCGAGCTGTTGGTCAGGTAGGGGACCTCGGCGAGACCGGGGATATCGGGGACGCGGCTGCGGCCGCCCACGTTGAGGAAGATGCGCTCGGCCCGCAGCCGGTCTTCGTCCACGACGACCGTGTCCGCACCCTCCAGGACCGCGTGCCCGCGATACACCGTCGCGTTCTCCATCCCCTCCAACCAGGACGTGACGCCCGTATTCGACTGACCGGAGATCTCCTTCATGCGGGCGTGCACCCGCTTCATGTCCATCCGGACCGGTCCGTCGATCATGACCCCGAAGTCCTCGCCGCGGCGGGCCATGTGCGCCGCCCGTGCGCTGGCCACGAGTGCCTTGGTGGGGATGCAGCCGACGTTGACGCACGTACCGCCCATGAGCTTGCGCTCGACGACGGCGACCTTCATTCCCTCACGGGTCATGCGACCGGCGAGCGACGGTCCCGCCTGCCCCGTACCGACGACGATGGCGTCGTATCTGTGCTCCATGGGATGAGCCTCCTCGGCAAGGGGCGCAGCGTAACCAATCCAGACCATCGCGAACCTGGCCGCGTCGGCTATGCTGACTCCTCCGCCGGATACCGGGGCTAGCCAACGATGTTCGAACTCCGCCAGGCCACCCGTTCCTTCGCCGCGACCCTCGCGGTGGACGGAGTCGATCTGTCCATCGCGCCGGGGCGAACGACCGTGCTCATCGGACCGAGCGGCTGCGGCAAGTCGACGTTGCTCCGACTCATGATCGGACTGCTCGCACCGACGCGGGGGACGGTGAGCTTCGATGGCGTCGAGGTCAATCCCGCCTCCGCACCGGACCTGCGGCGCCGCATGGGCTACGTCATCCAGGGCGGAGGGTTGTTCCCCCATCTCACGGCACGAGAGAACGTAGCGCTTGTTGCGGCGCATCTGGGGTGGGAGCGATCCCGCATCAAGGACCGCGTCGATGAGCTCTCCCGGCTGGCCCGCATCTCCGAGGACGTCTGGGAGCGCTACCCCATCCAGATCAGCGGTGGCCAGCAGCAACGAGTGGCGCTGCTGAGAGCGCTCATGCTCGACCCGAACGTGCTGCTCCTCGACGAGCCGCTCGGGGCGTTGGACCCGATGGTTCGGGCCGACCTGCAACGCGAGCTCAAGGAGGTGTTCGTTACTCTCGGCAAGACGGTGGTCATGGTCACGCACGACATGAGCGAAGCGGCCTACTTTGGCGACATCATCGTGCTCATGAAGGAGGGGAGCATCGTCCAGTCCGGGACGTTTCAGGAGCTCGATCAGGCGCCCGCCGATCCGTTCGTCACCCGCTTCATCCGGGCCCAGCAGAGCCTCACCGCATCATGAAGACACGAACGGCGCTCATTCTCCTGGTGCTCGTTGTCCTCGCTCTCGTACCCATGTCCACGCGCTTCGACGGGCCGCGGGTGGGCTCGAAGAAGTTCACGGAGTCAGTGATCCTCGGCGACCTCGTCACCCTGCTCGCGGAGCAGGCGGGCGTCGAGGTCCTGCATGCCCGTGAGCTCGGCGGAACGCGCATTCTCTTCGATGCGCTCCGGGCGGGGGAGATCGATGTCTACGCGGAGTACACGGGGACGATCACCCAGGAGATCCTCGCCGGGCAAGGCGTGTCGGACGCGGAGTCTGCGCGTGCCGTCCTGGCCGAGCGCGGCATCCTGATGTCCAAGCCGCTCGGGTTCAACAACGGCTACGCCATCGGCATGATCGAGACGACGGCAGCGCGACTGGGCATCCGTACTATCTCCGACCTCGGTCGTCATCCCGATCTCGTCTTCGGATTCTCCAACGAGTTCATGGACCGCGGCGACGGGTGGCCGTCGCTCAAGGAGGCGTACGGTCTCCCGCAGCGGAACGTCTCCGGCATGGACCACGACGTGGCGTATCGCCAGCTGGAGAACGGCACCCTCCAGGTCATGGAGGTCTACACGACGGATGCCGACATCCGCTACTACGGCATCCGGATGCTGGAGGATGATCGCCAGCACTTTCCCCGGTACGACGCGGTCCTGCTGTACCGGGCGGACCTCGCCGAACGGGAGCCGGCGATGCACGCCGCCATGCTCGCGCTGGAAGGGCAGCTATCGGAAGTGGAGGTGATGGCGCTGAACGCCCAGGCGCGTCTGAAGCACGTGCCGGAGAAGAAGGTGGCCGCGGACTTCCTCCAGAGCCACTTCGGGATGGAAGTGGGAACCGCGGACGAGACGGTCTGGGACCGCTTCTGGACGCACACGCGCGAGCACGTGGAACTCGTGCGCCTCTCATTCCTTCTCGCGGTCGTGTTCGGTCTTCCCCTCGGCATCCTCGCAGCGAAGCGACCGCGCGCGGGGCAGGTCATTCTCGCCGCCGTCGGGATCGTGCAGACCATCCCCGCACTTGCCCTGCTGGTGGTGCTGATCGAACCCGCGGCCTCCCTGGGTCTGCCCAGCGTGGGCGCCGGTTCGGCCGCGGCGATCTGCGCGCTCTTCCTCTACAGCCTGCTGCCGATCGTGCGCAACGCGTGCGAGGGACTGCGCGGCGTCTCTCTCGACCTGCGTGAATCCGCGGAGGCGCTCGGACTCTCGCCGTGGGCCCGATTGCGCTTGATCGAGCTCCCTCTGGCGTCCCGCACGATCCTCGCCGGCCTCAAGACGGGCGCCATCCTGAACGTGGGTTTCGCGACGCTGGGGGCACTGATCGGAGCCGGCGGTTACGGCCAGCCGATCCTCACCGGCATCCGGCTCAACGACTACGGGCTCATTCTCGAAGGCGCGCTGCCCGCGGCCGGGATGGCGCTCGTCGTCCAGGGGATCTTCGAGCTGCTGGATCGCCTGGCGATTCCTCGGGGACTCCGCCTGGCGCGCGCCTGACCGGGAGCGCGGACCTCCAGAGCGTGTGAACCAATCTGCCTCCGGATGGGAGCGCGGACCTCCAGGTCCGCTCTGACGGCGAAGCCGAATCCGGCCCCAGCGCGGACCTGGAGGTCCGCGCTCCCGTGAAGAGCAGAACGGACCTGGAGGTGCGCGCTCCCGTGGGGCCTACTTCGGCGCGAGCAGGTTGAGCGAGAAGTGCGATGCGCTGTCCAGCCAACGGTTCTCTACTTCGAACCGGCTTACCGCAGCGAGCGCGTCGATCTCCTCTGTCGAGTACTTGTGCGAGTACTCGATGTGGATGGGCTCTCGCTTCGCGAAGGGGACGACGAGGTCGAGGTCGTCGATCGAGACGTTCTGCTCGAGCTTGCTCGCGAGGTGGATGGCGATGCGGCCGGCGTCCTCTTCGTAGTGGGACTCGTGCTCGAACGCGTCGAGGTCGAAGTGTCCACCGAGCTCGCGGTTGATGCGGGCAAGTGCGTTCTTGGAGAAACGGGCGGTGACGCCCTGGGCATCGTTGTAGGCGCGTTCGAGTACCGCGCGGTCCTTGCGCAGATCGATGCCAATGAGGAGGCGGTCGCTGTCGGTGAGGCAATCGCGGACCCCGTTCAGGAAGTCCGCCGCGTATTCCCGGGTCAGGTTTCCCACGCTCGAGCCCAACCAGAGAACGAGTCTTTCGCGCGTCCCCTGTGTCTCCATCCACTCCATCCCGCGGGCATACTCGCCGACCACGCCGACGACCTCGAGCGCAGCATGCGTGGCGAGAAGGTCCTTCGCGCTCGCTTCCAGGGCGGTGGGGGAGATGTCCACAGGCGCGTAGACGAGTTTTCGGCCGGACGAAAGGAAGGCTGCGATGAGCAGGCGCGTCTTGATCGCGCTCCCGCTGCCGAGCTCGACGCAGGTCACGCGGTCGCCGAAACCGTCCGCGATTTCCGCGGCGCGGGCCTCGAGGATCTCCGATTCCGCGCGGGTGGGGTAGTACTCCGCAAGATCGCAGATCTCGTCGTAGATCGCCGATCCCACGTGGTCATAGAGCCAGTGGCAGGGCACGTGCTTCTTGGGGGAGAGCAGGCCCTCTCGGACGTCCGCAGTGAATGCCGCGAGGGTGTCGGTCGGCGTGTCCGCGATCAGGGT
The DNA here is from genome assembly GCA_002687715.1 of Planctomycetota bacterium. Taxonomy (GTDB): domain Bacteria; phylum Planctomycetota. Next base: position 5,427 of record NZBC01000185.1, read on the forward strand.
GAAACGTTCCATCGGGTTCTCCGGCCTACCGGGGCCACACTTGTTGAGCCGTGCTGACGATCAGCTCGAGCTTCTCTTGCTGATCCTCGTGCGACAGCCGGTTGCCGAGGATGGAGGTCGAGAAGCCACATTGCGGACTCAAGGCCAGCTGCTCCTGAGGATGGGATCTCGACGCTTCGCGAATGCGGGCGTTCAGGCGGGTCGGCTCCTCCAGGAGCCGGCCCTTGGTGCTCACCAGTCCGAGGACGACGATCTTATCGTCGGGAACGTGTTCTAGCGGGTCGAACTCACCCGAGCGTGCATCGTCGAACTCCAGGAGCAGACGGTCCGCAAGGATACGCGGGAATAGCTCACGCGCAACCGTGTCGTAGCTGCCTTCGGACAGCCACCGGCTGTCCTGGTTCCCGCGTCACAAGTGGAAACCGAACCTGACCTCGGGGAACCCGTCCATCACCGCGTTGTCCAGGTCGATCCCGGAAGACAGCCAGCGTTGGAGGTCCCAGCCGCGCTCCTCGTAGAACGCACGAGTTCGCGAATCCACGAGCAGCATGTAGTGCGGGGCGTCGATCTGGATGTAGGTCGCGCCGAGGCGGACGAGCTCCTCCACCTCGTCACGGGTGATCGCGACGACGTCTTCAAGGAACGACTCAAGCGTAGGATAGACGTCTTCGGCCCCCTTCGGCGACCACAGGTTCGCCCACAGGCTCGGGCTCGGGAGCGTGACCTTGGTCTGGCGTCGCGTGCGCGAGCGGAGGTAGGTGAATTCCTCGGCGCAGAGGTGACGTCGTCGGGTGAGTCTGCTCGTGACTCCGAGTCCGTCCGGACGCTCGATGTGACGGTCTCCGACCCCTTCGTCGCCGTGCCAGTCGCCCCAGAGGAAGGCCTCGATCGGGCACTCGCCGAAGCCGTCTACGGCGTCGGTCATCTGACTCTGGAACGAGAGCCGCCGGACCTCGCCGTCGGTCACGACGTCCAGTCCTGCCTCCTCCTGACGCGCGACGACAAGGTCCACCGCGCGATCCTCGATTGACTTGAACTCGAGTGCGGTGAGTCGACCGTCCGCGAGCCGCTCGCGCGCTTCCAAGAGTTCTGGGGGACGCAGGAGACTCCCCACGCCTTCGGTGCGGAGAGCGGTCACCCCGATTCCCTCCCATTCCGACTCCGGATCTCGTTCAGGAGCGCTTCCCACGCTTCGAACTCGCGATCCGGATCGACGAGGTGCGCCCGTTCCCTGCACCGACTCCGTAGCAAGGCATAGAAAGCGGCATCCGTCTCGGCTCGATGCATGAGACTGGCCAGGGCTTCGGCGTCGCCGACCGGAAACAGACCCGGGTAGTCCGCGCCCAGCATGCCCACGCAACCGGCAATGCGTGTCGCGACAGTGGGAACGGCGAGCGTCATCGCCTCGGAGATGGCATTGGCCGCACCCTCCATCTCCGACGTCAGGACGTGCAGATGGCACCGAGCGAGGAAGCGCATCGCGTCGGGGTGGGGGAGCGTGCCATGCCAGTGGTACCGGGGGTTCTCGCTCTCCTTGGCCCGGGCCGCCGCTGCGCTCTCGTCGTCGAGAGCCGCGCCGAGGTGCAGGATGCGGACCTGCGATGACGCGGGAAGGAGTCGGGCAGCTGCCTCAGCCAGGAAGGGGGCTTTCACGGGGCGGAGATGCCCGAGAACGCATACGTCGAAGCCCGATTCTGGAGGTCCCTCGAGGTTGGGAGGAGCTGACGCGGACTGGTAGATCACCCGAGCTTTCGGGCGCAGGTGCTCGGGAAGAGCATCGGGCCCGCGAGCCTGCAGGACGATCAGGTGGGACGCCTGCTCGAGTGAGCTGCAGACGTCTTTGTCCTGCGCGAGGTCGCCGTAGAGGTCCGTCCCCGTCAGCGCGACCAGCAGCGGGCGGTCGGGGTGATCCTCCTTGAACTTCGCCACCGAGGACGCACTGCGCTGGGCGTGAAGGGCGACGAGCATCTCGCACGGTTGTCCGTCGTACCGTTCGCCAATGGTCGTGCGTGACCCGAGTCGTTCGAGGATGCCGGCCCAGCGCCGTGCCGTGATCCCGTTCCCGGTGAGGGAGTCGGGGGCAACCGGCGTCACGATGAGAACGTCCGGCATCAGGAGCCTCGAGCGCAGGTCCGGAACCCGCTGAACACGTCCCTGCGACACGGCTGGTAGAAGTTGCGCAAGGTATCTCGGACCATGCGCGACCGGGTGGCCCAGCAACCACCTCGCAGGACCTTGCGGGTATGGAACGAAGTCTGGGAGTAGTCGACGTACATGTCGGGGACGAAGCCAGGGAAGGGGGCGAACGTCGTGTCGGTCCACTCCCACACGTTACCGATCATCTGCCGGCAGCCGACGGCGCTATCCACTGCGGAGCAGGCGGCGACGTCAACGGGCCCCGAGCCTCGCCAGTCCAGGTTGGCGTTCGCGAGCGACTGGCCGGTGCTGGTCGCGGCGGCCATCTCCCACTCCACCTCCGTTGGGAGCCGGCGGCCGGCCCACCGACAGAAAGCGTCGGCTTCGTACCAATTGACGTGGATGACCGCGCGGGCCGACTCGATGGGTATCCACTGGTCGAAGTGCCGTCGTTCGAAACCTCCCGACGCTGCGCGCCGCCAGTACAGCGGAAGCTCGGCTTGCGAGGCCAGCCGCCAGCGCCATCCCTCACTGCTCCAGAGCTCCTGGCGCCGGTAGCCGGCGTCCTCTATGAACCCCTCGAACTCGCCTTCGCTGACCGCGGTCTTCGAGATGGCGAACGGCGAAACCCGTACGGGGTGCGCCCACTTCTCGTTGTCGAAACAGAACGATGTGTCTGGATCGGCACCGAGCTCGAACGACCCGCCGCGCAGGTGTACGTCGCCCGACGCGTCTTCCTCGGAAAGCTCGACGCCGGACTCCACGCCGAGGGTTGGGTACGAGTAGCCCAGAGCCTGACGGGTGTAGGTCAGGGCCTCCGCGTGCATGTCTTCGTGCATCACGGAGTACCGGATGTAGTAGAGCAGCTGCCGGTCGTCCGCACCTCGCTCGAGGAGGTCGAGCACGCGATCCCGCACAGCTCGGACATAGGAGAGGGCGTTCTCCCGTTCCGGAACCGGGAGCCGCCAGCGGGTCTCGTGTCCGACCGTCATCGAGTCGAACAACGCGTCGACGTCCGGACGGTGCGGATCCTGGCCTGCGCCCTGCCTCAAGACCCAGTACTCGTGGAAGTACGCGAGGTGGCAGAACTCCCACAGGAGCGGATTGATGGTCGGGAGGTAGGGAACGCGCAGCTGGTCGTCGCTGAGGTCGGCGATCAGCTCCAGAGACCGTTCGCTGGCCTCGAAGACTCGTTCGCTGAGATGTGTCGATTGTGTGTCCACGTCGGCATGCTCCGGGGCGGACGCACCGATGTCAACCGATGCGGGCGCGAATGGCGAGCGACGGAAACGCCGGTATCCCGGGTGAGAATACCTGGAAAGGCTCGATATCCTGGATCTCGAATCCGGCCTCACGAATGCTGCGATCCGTTCGACGGTTCATGTTGCAGCCGACGCGATTCCACAGTCTCCAACCGGGGTTGAAGGCATGCATGAGGACGTGCGAAAGGCGCCGCTCACTCGAGACGTGTTCGTTGGCTCTCAACTCACCACCGGATCGCAGGGTCCGCCGGATCTCCGATAGTGCCGTGGGTGCGCACCGCACGCTGCACAAGACGTTGGACAGGACCACGGCATCGAACGAACCCGCAGCGAATGGTAGTCGCACTCCCGCCGCGGCGACCAGGCGGATCTCGGC
>NZBC01000186.1 GCA_002687715.1 Planctomycetota bacterium
CCGGGACGCGTACTCTCCCCGCCGACGTCCAGGATCGCGGCACCTGCTTTCCGCATCTCCCGCGCCCGGGCAACCGCGGCCTCCACGTCTACGAGCTCTCCGCCGTCCGAGAACGAGTCCGGCGTCACGTTCAACACGCCCATGACCGCGCACGCACGGCCAGCGGGAAGAAACTCGCCCCGGCCAATCGGCATCTCGAACCGCCTCATGACCACAGTGTGACATCGCACGCCCAGGACCTCCAGGCGGGCGGAACGTCTTGCGGCAAAGCCGAGTCTCCCGGGAGCGCGAACCTCCAAGTCCCGGGAGCGCGAACCTCCAGGTCCCGGGAGCGGGTGCTTCACACGCCCCGGAGGTCCGACGCTCCCCCGGCTACTGGCGCGCCGACGTGCGTTCCACCAGGAACGAGTGCGCCTGGATTCGGTGGACGGTCGATCGGGCCGCATCGCGGACCGCCTCGTCGATGGCGGTCTGGAGGGTCTCCGGCCGCGGGACGACGTACTCGGCGCGGCGGTTGATGAAGAACGGATCGATCACCGCCTGACCGGTCCTGGGGTCCTCGACCTTGACCTCGACCCGAACCACGACGCCGCCTTCCAGGATCTGGTCGATCCGGTCCTCGACCAGGGTGATGCGAGGAATGGTGAGGATGCGACCGGTGATGACCACGTCCGCCTTCGCCGGGTCGCGGACGTCGACGTGGGCGCGGCGGACGAGCTCTCGGGTGAGCTCGCGCGTATAGGTCACCTCGGCATGGCGGTAGAAGGTCTCGTTGCCGAAGATCCCGACCGCGACGCTGTGAACGCCCTCGGGCATCATCGATCCCGAGGAGTACCCGCAGCCCGACGCGCCGACCGCAACCACCATCAGGAGCCCGAACCGGGTCACTTTCCGGTCTCCTTCTTGGGCGGCGCTTCCTTCTTGGGCGCGGTTCCCTGGTCTGCGGCCGGCTTCTCCGGAGCCAACCCCTCCTCACCACCCGGAGTGTCCGGCAGTAGCTCGCGCGCACGCGCCGCGGCCTGACTCACGGGATAGCGCGTCATGACGCTGAGCAGGTAGTACCGCGCGCTGTAGGGTTTGTCCTGGTCGATCAGCCATTCAGCGACGCTGAGCATCTGCGCGGCCTGTTGCTCGTTGAGTTCGGCGGCAATCGCGGTGGCATCCTCGCGCCACCGGGCGTCGTCCCCCGCCTTGGAGAGATAGAGCTCGAAGCCCTCCTTCGCCCGCTTCTTCATCACCGGGTCGTAGACGATGCCCTTGACCTGACGGTAGCGGCAGTACGCGGTGTAGTAGAGCGCCGGTTTGTACCACTCGGACGTGTCGTACTGCTCGACGATGAAGTTGAACGCGAGCTCGGCGTCGGGCCAGCTCTCCTCCTCCAGGTGATACATCCCGATCTTCCACTGGGCGTCCGCGGCGCGCGGAGTAGAAGGGAACGTCTCGATGAGGTGGTTGAAGATCTTCACTCCCGTCCCGCGGTGGGAGAACAACCCGAAGAAGGTCGACCGCTCGCCGTCGATGAACTCCGACCCCATCGCGTAGAGCCGCTCGGTGAGGCCGACGTTGTAGTCGCTGACCGGGTGGAGGGCGGTGAAGTCGCGCCAGTTGGCGAATGCGCGGTCCCAGTCGTCGTCCTGGTAATAGGCGTCACCCAGCCAGTACCGGACTTTCTCATCGCTCTTGGACACCGGAAACTGCTCGAGGAAATCCTCGATGCGGGCGATCGCATCCGGCCACTCCTTCTCGGCCCGCAACCGCCCGATGTTGGCAACCTGGTCCCGCTGGTCCTGGAGGTCTTCCTCGGTCCACTCGCGAGTCCGGCGAACCTTGCGAAAGATCGCCATCTCCTCTTCGCCCGGTTCGGAGCGGAGGAACTCGGGCATGGCCTGATTGATCTCGCGCGACAGGCCCGTACAGCCCGACAGCAACGCAGCCAGCACGATCAGGATCGCGAACCTCATGACGAGCCACCTCCCGTGGGGATGGTAGGGAATCAGCGGGGAGACCTCCAGTCACCGAGCGCCGATCCTCCAAGGGCGGCACGGCAGGAGATCAGCAAGACGGGAGGCGCCCCGGGGAACCCAGGAACCAGGCGCAGAAACAGACCCTGATCTGATTCCTGGGTTCCTGGGTTCTCCTGGGCATTCCCGGCTCTCCTACCGCTCGAGCATCTAGGGGGTAACGAACGGGACCGCTTTGAGCTCCTTTTCCATGACCCCTTGGAGGATTTCGGGCAAGAGCTTCCGGAGTACTCGACGGGCCTCGGCAGGCACGTCGAGTCGGGCAGCGGCCCCGGGACCGGCCGCGGACAGGATCGCCGCAAGGGCGGTCCGCGTGGACGCCGGCAAGGTGACGAGGCGTACAGACCGCGAGGCGACGCAGCTCCGGCAGACCAGCCCGCCGAGATACGGCGAAAACCGGGCGGGACCGGACGGCGGGGCGTCGCGGCCACAGTTCGCGCAGGTGTCGAAGCGGGGGCCGAACCCCGCGAGCCGCAACCACCCGATCTCGAACCACGCGCAGACGAGCGCCGCGCCCTGGGGGGGACTGGCCTCGAGCGCCTGCATCGCCGCGACCGAGATCGCGAACAGCCCGGGGTCCGGATCGAGGTCGCGGGTGCCCTCGCGGAGGACCTCCGTCACGTAGAACGCGGCGGTCCATCGCTCGAGGTTCTTCCGGATGCCCGGGAATCCCGTGACGACGCGGTACCGCGTCAGCAGGTGGAGATCACTCTTCTTGCGCAGACGCACTTCGACGTCCGCGAGAACGAGCAGGTCGATTGGACCCCGGAGGTCCGCGTTCGGCCGCTTGATCCCCTTCGCCAGCGCGGACAGGCGACCGTGTTCCTCGGTGAAGAAGCGTCCAATCTGGCTGGTCTCGCCGTAGTCGAAACGGCGCAGCACCAGAGCGGGCGTGCTCACGCGGTCAGTTCTCGACCGTCACTTGGACGAAATGGATGCGGCGCTCGTCCGCATCCATGATCTCGAATTGGACGTTCTGGAACTCGCACTGCTCGCCAGCGCCGGGAACCCGTCCCATCCGCTCGAAGAGGAAACCGCCGATGGTGTCGTAGCCGTCGCTCTCGGGCAGCTCGATGTTCAGCGCCTCGTTGACGTCGTCGATGTGGATGAGCGCGCTCATCTCCGCGGTGCGCTCGTTGAGCATCTTCAACGTCGGCTCGCCGTCTTCCGGACGGTCGTGTTCGTCCTCGATCTCGCCGACGATCTCCTCGATGATGTCCTCGATGGTCACCAGGCCGGCCGTCCCGCCGTACTCGTCGACGACGATCGCCATGTGGACCTTGTCACGGCGCAGCTCCTCGAGGAGGTCGGAGGTGTTCTTCGTCTCCGGAATGAAGTGCGCCGGGCGCATGATGTGACCGGCCGTGGGCGGCTCCGTTCCGTTGCGCCCTGCCCAGTACACGAGCAGGTCCTTGGCGTAGAGGATGCCCTTGATGTTGTCGATCGTGTCTTCGTAGACGGGGATCCGCGAAAGGCCGTTTTCGACGACCTTGCTTACCGCGTCCGCCAGCGGGGTCTCGACCGGCAGGCCGAGCACCGACGTCCGCGGGGTCATGACCTGGGACACCGCCTGATCCCGGACCTCGATGATGTTCTCGATCATCTCGCGTTCGTCGTCGTCGATCGCACCGTCACGTTCGCCCTCCGACACCGCATCGAGGATCTCCTCGACAGCCTCCTCTTGCTCGTCGGGAGTGACGTTGAGTCCGAACGCCCGGGAGACCACGCGACCGATGCCGTCCATGACCCAGACGATGGGTCCCATGGCCCGGGCCGCTAACCAGGCCAGTTTGATCGTCCATACGAGCGCGCGTTCGGGCATCGACCGCACCACGCCCCGAACCACGCCGTAGACCCCGCCGAGGAAGACGACCAGCGCGAGCGCGAGCTCACCGAGGAACCCTGCGGGCGACGAGCTCACTCCGGCCGGCCCGATCATGGACAGCAGGAGACTGATCGAGGCAAGGAGGCGGAGCACGAGAAGCCCGTCGAGGATCGCACGCTCCTGCTTGAGCAGCGCCTCCATCTCCTCGAGTCGCTCGGGCGAGACGAGCTTGGAGAGGCGCGGCCACCGGAAGTTCCGGAGCGCGGTTCCGGCGACGACGGTCAGCACGACCAGCGCCAGAGAGCCTATGAGAACGATGTTGTCGACCGCGCCGCCGGCCAGAAGCCAGGCGACAGCAGGTCCAGGGTCGTCTTCCAAGTGTTCGCCTTCGATGCGGGGCGACGCGCGAGAGTCGATGACCATCGGCTCGGTGCGCGCCACCTGCGTGACAAGAAGTCCCGCTTCGGGACCTCCCCCGACATCATATCATCGGCCGTAGGAGCCCCCGGGGTCAGCCGTTCTTGAGGACCCAGTCGCGCCACTCCTTCTCGCTCTCAGCTCTCTCCTCCTCGGAGTCTTCGAGCGCGTAGCCGAGGTCCTGCCCCGTGAGCTTGCGGAGCGTCTCGATGCCCGCCTTGCGCACCGACGACTCCTCGTCCACCAACGTGGAGCAGAGCTTGGTCAGGATGGCCTTGTTCTTGAACCCGAGCTTCTCGATGCTGCGCGCCGCGAGGACACGCAAGTCGAGGTCGGCGCGATCGAGGTACTCGGCGATCGCGGGCGCGAACGCGGGGGCGTCCTCACCCTTCTCGACCAGGAATCGGATCGCCGGCTTGAGCGCGTTGGAGTCGAGGTCGCCCATGATCTTCGTGACCTGCGCCGCGTGGTACTTCTGGCCGTGCTTCTCGACGGCGACCATGATCGCCATCTGGACCTGGGCTTCCAGCTCATTCGGCACGATGTCAAGCAGGGGTGCCAGGTCCTTGATCTCCGCTTGGCACCACGCTTCCGCAGCCATCTTGCGGACTTCTGCTTCGTCGTCCTTCAGGCCCTGCTCGAGCAGCTCGCGGCAGCTCGTGGGGTTGACCTTGGCGGCTGCCTGAAGGGCGAACCCCCGGGTGAACGGCTCCTCGTCCTTGAAGCACGCCACGACCTCCGACCACATGGACATGGCGTGGGCGCCGAGCGTCACGACCTCGCCCAGGATCTCGGCCCGGTCGTCGGAGTCCGTCGTCTTGGCGAGGCGCTCCTTCAGCAGCTTGACCTTGGCTCGAGCCTGCCGCTCCTGCGGCGTCACGGCTTGCTCGGTGCCTCCGCTGCCACCGTGGGCGCTATCGGGCTTCTTGTCCTCCTGCTGGAGAACGGTCTTCTTGCCGCCGCCGACGTCCACCTTCTCTCGGTCGTCGTCCCCCCCACAGCAGGCGAGGGACAGGCCGGCCATCAGGGCCACCGCGGATAGGGCGATCTTTCTCATGGTCTGCGAAGCGTAGCAAACTCTGCCGCCGGGGCGGGCGCCTCGCACCTCCCGAGGCCGGTAAGATCCCTCCCGCCATGAAGATCCTGACCTTCCAGGCCCGCCGATTCTGGTGGAAGGCGTGGTCCCAGACCCTCGACGACGACGCCGCCACCACTCCCGAGGACGCCATCGAGGACTCCGTGGAAGAGGCGGTCATCGCCTTCCTCCACGCCGAAACCAGGGACGAGCTCGACGACGACACCCGCCGCCGAGTCTTCAAACACACCCTCAAGCACCTCAAGTGGCTGGCCAACAAGCGCGGCTTCGAGGCGGTCGCCCTCCACTCCTTTACCCACCTCGGCGCCGACAACGCCTCCCCCGATTTCGCCCGCACCTTCATCGAGGACCTGGCCGAACGTCTGCGTTCGACGAAATACGAGGTCAAGACCACGCCCTTCGGCTGGTTCTGCGAGTGGGAGCTGTCGGTGTACGGCGAGAGCCTGGCGAAGGTGTGGAAGGAGATCTGAGATCAGGATTGAACCGGCCCGGACGCGTTCACCTGCGCCGCTCCGGTCGAGCCCCCCGGCATCTCTCCCCGGCGGAAGCCCTTGATGCGTTTGCCGTCGATGGTGTCGCGGTCCGGAGTCGGGTTGGCGGGGATGGAGTCGGCGGTCTCGTCGGCCCACCGGTCGAGGACGATGCGGAGGATGCTCAGGGCGTCGCCGTGCTCGGGCCCCGGCGCGAGGTTGTGGAGCTGATGGGGGTCCTTCGTGACGTCGTAGAGCTCTTCGCGAAAGGCCGGGATCTGGAAGAGCTGCGACTGCGCGGGCAGGAGCTTGCCGGCGGCGTGGCGATCCCAGAGCTCCTTGCCGGCCGGGAAGCTCCGGTCGGACTCCTTGCAGAGGTTGCGGTGATCGGGCCAGGCGTTGCGGATGTAGAGCCAGGGACCGGTGCGGACCATACGCTCGTGGGCACGGTAGACGTGCCAGTTGTGCTCCGCGAACGCGTAATGACGGACGGTCGCGGCAGGATCGTCGAGGATCGTCTTGAAGGACGTCCCTTGCACGGTGGGCATCTTCGGAAGGCCGGCGAGGTCGAGGAAGGTGGCGGCGAGGTCGATCGCGCTGACCAGGGATGACGTGCGGCCGGGGCGGATGCGTTTCGGGGACCAGACGATGAGCGGGGTCTTGATGCCGCTGTCATAGAGGCGGGTCTTGCAGCGGGGGAAGGGGCGGCCGTTGTCAGCGACGTAGACGATGACGGTGTGGTCGGCGATGCGCTGGCGTTCGAGTTCGGCGCGGATGGCTCCGACGTAGTGATCGGTGCGGCTGACCTCGTGGTAGTAGCCCGTGAGATCCTGGCGGGTCACGGGACCGTCGACCAGGAACGGCGGGACGACGACGTCCTTCGGTTGGAACGTCGGAGCACGATCGTCGGTCTTCCAATTGCGATGGGCATCCGTCGACGCGAACCAGAAGAAGAAGGGCTGGTCTTTCGGACGGGTCTTCAGCAGGTCGACCCAGGTGCGTTGCTTGCCCGGTCCCTTGCCCTTGTCGACGACGTCGAAGCCGACGTTTGCGTTCTTCCCCATGTGGTGCTTGCCAGAGAGTGCCGTGTGATACCCGGCGGCTCGTAGCGCGGCCGGGAACACCTTCTGGCCCTTCGGCAGCCTCGTGTGGAGCTCCGGCGCACCCGTGTTGTGCGGGTAGCGTCCGGTGATGATCGAGCATCGACTCGGCGAGCAGCTGCTGATGGTGAGGTACGCGTTGTCGAACACCCGGCCCTCCCGCGCGAGCCGGTCGAGGTGGGGCGTCCGCGCACGCGCGTTGCCGTAGCAACCGAGGTCGTCGTGCGAGACGTCGTCCACGATCATGAAGATGAAGTTGAGGCGCGGCGCGTCCTGACCCGATGCCGTGACGGCGACCGTGACCAGCACGAGCAGGAGGAGGGCATGGCGGGAAGTCATCATGAGAGTTGGATCGTACCTCTGTCCCCGACTCTGCGAAGGTCGCATAGTCACAGTGAGGTGGGCTATCATCGGCATATGCCGCACGACCCTCCCCCGTACGACCCCGACTACGACGACATCCCCCCTCCGCGTCGCAAGCGCCGGACCTGGATCTGGGTGGTCTTGATCGTTGGGGTACTCGGGGTCGGGGGCGCCGGCTGGCTCGCCGTGTCGCTCTTTCAGGGCGCGAGCGACATGAAGCCGCTGGTGGACGACGTTGCACGCATGCTGAGCGACGGGCGCGTCGACGATCTGCGCGAGATTGCGACCCCGGAGCTGCTGCGCAACCTCGACATCGGAGACGGTATCGACGCCGTAGTGGAGTCGATGAAGGAGACCCACGGAGCTTTCGAGGAGATCGAATCGACCACCGGTTTTCGCGCCGGGTCGTCGACCGGGAGCCCGTCGTACCGGAAGATCGATGTGAAACTCCGTTACACGAAGGGGATCTCGGTCGCGCGCTTTCTCTTCCACGAGATCGACGGCACCTGGAAGCTGCACAGCTTCAACATCGCCAACCCGAAGCCCTGAAGAGACCTCCGTCCCCGGGAGCACGGACCTCCAAGTGAAGCAACCTGCTCCGGCTGGGCGCGCGGACCTGGAGAGCGTGTGAAGCAATCTGCTCTGGATGGGAGCGCAGACCTCCAGGTCCGCTCTGACGGCGCCGCCAGAGCCGGACTCGGAGCGGACCTGGAGGTCCGCGCTCCCGACCGGAGCCGCGACTACCAGGTCACTGCGCGGGACACCGGGAGCCAGCCCACGTAGCGGTCGGCGACGCGGACCTCGAGCCAGCCGTCCTTGCGTTGGAGGACGCGCAACTCGGCGCCGTCGTGGACCGGATCCTCGTAGCTGCGGTCGGCGTCTTCCGCCGGCCATTTGCGGAGGACGGTGTCGTTGGCGGTGATGACGCCGTGGTCACCGGCGGTCTGGTCGAGCCAGGTGAGCGTCGCAGAAGTCGCGAACAGCAGCACGAACGCGAGGGAGATCCACGTGGTCCAGCGGAGGAACGGCCAGCGACGCGGACGCAGCAGGCGGAGCCAGGCGGTGGCGAACGCGAGAACCGCGGCGATGAGCGCCAAGGTCGCCTGCGTCGAGAACGTGGTGGCCCGCCGCCAGAAGAGGATCTTGTCGATGACCCCGCCGTCGTCCGCGGACAGCGCCTGGCGACGCCAGTCCAACGCCAGATCGAGGTTTCGCTCGAGGTTCGCATCGCCCGGGAGGTAGTACCCCGCGCGCCGGTACGACGCGATGGCGTGACCGACGCGGCCGGCCTTGAGGTGGGCGTTGCCGAGGTTGTAGAAGACCCAGCCGTTCTCGTAGTCGTCCGATAGCAGCGATTCGTAGAGGTCGGCGGCCTCGTCGAAGCGGCCGTCCTTGAACGCGGCCTGGGCACGCTGGAAGACGTCGGCGTCCTGGGCGGGGGCGGGAAGCGCCACGGCCGTGCAGAGCAGGAACGGAACGAGGAGGCGGACGGTAACGGCGCCCGGTTTGGAAGCGGCCAACGAGTCGGCAGCGTCGAACACGCCACGCAGTTCGGATCCTCGCAGTGAGACGCCTCCGAACGACGCAGCTTCACCGGCGTCAAGCAGCTTGCGCAGAGCCTCCAGCGTCGCCGCATCGGCGCCCGCGGAGCGCTCCGCCCACTGCAGGACGTCGCCCGACGTCGTCGCCTCCTCGGCGCGATCGTCGAGGTCGGCCACGAGTCCGCACATTGCGGCTGCACCGGCCTCCACGGCTGCACGAGCATCCTCCTCGAGCCGCCCGCGCGCAGCGGACAGCCGTTGCCGGGCGCGCGGCGCAGCTTTCTTGCGCCGCAGCAGCGACGGGTCGGCGGCCAGCACGCGTCGACGCCCGACCCAGGTGCTGAGGCCGAACCACAGGGGGAGCAGCGCGATCAGGAAGCCGGCGAACAGAAACGGATTCGGCTTCTCGTTGCCCAGGCGATTGAGATCGTCCTCGTTGGCAGACAGTCCAGCGGCGACGAGCTCATCCGTGGTGCGGCCGCCATTCGTCGCATCGTGGACGCCGGCGTCACCGATGGCCGTGCCCGCCGCGTGGACGACCAGCGGGTGGGTCCGCGACGTCTTCGTGACGTATCGCCGGTCCGTGGCATCCCAGTACGCGAACGAGATCGCGGGCACCTCCCGGATCGACTCGTTCTGGGGCCGGATCTTGTAGGTGAACTGCCGCCAGGTTCCGGGGCGCTTGCTCGCGCCCGGAGGCCCCTTCTCCCCCGGCTTGGGCGAGTCGGTGATCTGCGGCTTCTCGACCCGCCACGCGTCGCCGAGCTGCGATGCGAGATCGACCATGACCCCGTCGAGGAACCCGCGACCGGAAATGACGACCGTGACGTAGACCGAGTCGCCCACGGCCACCTGTGCGGGCGTCGGCGGGTTGACCTCGAGGTCGAAGTGTCCGACCGCACCGGCGAACGCATCCGGACGCCCCGACGCAGGGGCCTCGGCGACCTTGACCGTGACCGGCCCCGAGCGGGTGAACAAGTTCGCTTGGCGGAACTTCCCCCCACTGAGCTTCGCAATGCTGCCCTGCAGAATGGCTCGCGGGATCTCGAACGTCCCCACCTCGTCGGCGCGCAGCTCGCAATAGAAGCGATAGCGACGATACTTGGCGCGCTTGCCGGACGCGTCCGGACGCTCGACGTCGGACACCTCACCGGCGAAGCGCTCGTTCGCCTCGACGCCCGCCAGTCGGAACCCCTTGCCGCGGCTCATCACACCTCTCGCCCACGCGAGCCGGTCGAAGCGACGGCCTCCAAACGGCGGCTTCCGTATCCATGCCATCCAGACCTCGGGCGCGCGCATCTGCGGCATGAACCCGCGGTCGTGGAAGTGCAACGGATCACCGGTGGGCGCCGGCGTCGGCAGGTGCTTGAGATAGACGTCGACGGTCAGGCCGACGCTCTCGCCAATGACGACTTCGGTCGCCGATGCCGAGAGCTCGATGCGGGCCTGGTCCTGCTTGTCTTCGGTGCGAACCGTGAGGCTGACCGTGTGCCCGATGACGGCGTCATCCCCGGCCTTCAGCTTCGGCATGGCGATGCGGAAGACACCGGTCTTCTCCGATGTCACGCTCCAGCGCAACCGATAGTTGGTGACCAGCGTTCTCTGCCCGTTGATGATCGTGAGGCTCGTGCGGCCGACCCGCTGGTCGATCTTCTTGAACACCAGCCCCTCGACCACCGGATCCTCCACGACAGTCACGTCTTTGACGTTGCGGATCGTGATGTCATAGATCGTGGTCTGCCCCTCGTGGATCACCTTCTGACCGAGTTGGCAGCGCGCCCGATGCTGCGCCGCCAGCGGCATCGCGACGAGAACGAAGGGCAGTGCAGCGAACGCCCACTTCGTGAGGTCCGACCGGCACATCTACCAGTCCTCCTTCACGGGAGTGCGCTTCCGATGCTTGTTCTCGCGCTGCTCCATCTTCTGACTGCGCTCCTCGACGGCGCGACGGAGGCGTTTCGATTCGTCCGGGGTCAGATTGCGATCGTCCGGTTGCGGCTGTGGCTGCGGCTCGTCTTGTTGATCCTGCTTCTGCTCCTCCTCCTGGATCTTGCGCAGGATCTCCTCGAGCAGTCGCTTGGCCTTCTCCTGCTGAGTTCGGGACGCACTCCAGCCGTTCTCGCCAAGGTGGCCGATGGCCTTGTCCATCGCCGCATGCGCGAACGGGAGGTTCTTCTTCGCGAGCTTGACCACCTCCTCCGACATGCCCTCGCCGCCGCCTCCGCCCTGGTCACCTTGTCCGGCCTGGTGCTTGACCACCTCCTCCATGATGGGGATGAGATCACGGGTACGCCCCTGATCGGTGGTCGCGCCGAGTCGCCGCGCGTCGGGGACATCCTCGGTCGCGTTCCGGAATCCCTCGGTGCTCGCGATGAGTTGGGTCTGCTCTGCGATGCCCTGCTGGAGGAGTGACTTCAGGTCCGAGAAGCTCGACCAGATCTGGCGGGCCGCGGCCCAGCCGACGTCCAGTGCCGCGCGGGCATCCGCGGCTTTACCATCCTGGAGCGCCTTCAGGGCGCGGCCCTGCGCATCGCGGAGCTGGTCGGTAAGCGCGGTGAGACCGGCCTTCGCCTGCTCGATCTGCTGCTTCTGCTCGGAGGTCGGTTCCTCCCCCTGCTGCGCGGGCGGCTGCATCCCCGCGAGCGCACCGGCGAGCGCGGCCGGCAGCCGCGCGAGAACAGGCGTGACGGCGAGCTCGAGTGCACTGGTGATCGCCTTGGCATCGCGCGGGCCCTCGCCGCTCGGCTCGAGCCCAGCAGCAAGGTCGCGCAGGGCCGGTAACACCTGCGCATCGACGGCCATGACGATGCGCGCGATCTGGGGCAACTTCAAGCGCGCCTGCTTCAGCTCTTCCAACGCCTCCGCCAGGAGTTCGGCGGCATGCACCTGCGCGGGCCGCGCGACATCGAGGTGCCCTCGCAACTCGCTGACCTTGGCGGGCGGCTTGGTGACGGTGAGCGCGGTCGTGGCGCGGACCGACTCACCGTGCGCCGATTCGATGAGGTCCTTGGCCTTCTCCAGGGCCTGTGCGACCTGCCCGGCCTCGAGCGCCTCCGCAGACGCTGGCTCCTTGGCGTCCACGCCGGGCGCCTTCGCCTGCTGGATCTTCAGCTCCTGCGGCAACCGCTCGACGAGGCGGTGCGCCAGATCGGTCACGAGCGCCTGCTCGCGGGCCTGATTGACGATCGAGAGCGGCCCGTCACGGACCTCCTGCGGGAATCGCGAGTCGTCAGTGCCCGCCGTCTCCAGGGCGGCCGCGGTCACCTGCGCAGCGCGCTGCTGCTCTTTCGCCGCGGCCTCCAGCGTCTCCTCGAACGTCGAAAGGGCGACCCACAACTCACGCAGCTCCGTGCGTGCGGTATGCAACGCGCCCACGACGATCTCGTCGGGGGGGAATCCGCCGTCCGCCCAGCCCTTCGCCGCGGCGGCTTCCGCCGACAGCGCAGCGGTCTTCTTCGCCAGCAACGCGTTCAGGCGCTTCTCGAGTGCCTGCGCCTGCTCTTCCGTCGGCTTCTCGGGCGCGTCCTTCATTACGGCTTTGCGGAGCGCGTCGTCGAGATAGCCGATGCGGCGGGTCTGATCGCGGAATCGCGATGCGACCGACACCGTGCCCAGTGCGAACGGATCGGCCGAGGCGATCGCGAGGGCGAGCGCACGTTGGCGGTCCTCTAGCGTGCGGGCGAGCGGGGCAGCGTCCTGCTTGCTCATCTGCCAGTCGACCACGAGTCGCTCGAGCGATCGCTGAACCGTCGTCGCCGCCGGCAGCGCCTCGCCAAGGTCCTTGCCGAGCTGATCCGCGACTTCGCGCATGCCGCGAACCGCGTCCTTCAGCTCGGTACGCGCGAGCGCGAGCCACGCCACGTGCACCTTCTCGGGATCGGCCTCGGGGACCCGCTCCTGAACCCGTTCGAGCACTACCGTGAGCTCGGAGAAGACCTCGGTCACGGGACGCAGCCGGGCGGGGGTCCGAGCAGCGGCCGGAGCCTTCGCGATCGCAGGCAGCCGTTGCACCCAGCGGCCATGCTCGGTGCTGATGATCTGCACCGCGTCTCCGAGCTCCGCCCAGAGCGAGACGACCCCGATGAGCATTCGCTTGGCCCGGCCAGTCGCCAATACAGCAGACTCCGTGCGCGCGTTGGCGAGTTCGTCGACGACGGTCTCCAGCAACGGCTTGATCGCCGCAACATCCTCGAGAATCGCAGCCTTCTCGCCGTCCGAAACCGCGGGCGCCTTGTCGCCGATCTTCGCTTCGATGAGCTCGAGGTCCGCGACGAGGTCCTTCTGGTCGAGCGCGAGGCGATGCATCGGTTGCCCCCCCTTGAGCTCGCGGGCGATCTCCTCCTGCGCGTCGATCAACCCGCGCAGGAACATCACGCCCTTTCTCTCTCGACGCTTCCGGCGACGCGACGCGCGGTCAGCAGCGGCCCACTGGTCCTCGACCACGCGCAACCAGCGGGCGAGGACGTCCTGCTTGTGCTCCGCCTCTTCAAGCGTCGGATCGAGATCGCGGGCGCGCTGAAAACGATCGAGCGCGCGCCCTGCGCCGCCGCGGATCTCCGCGCGGACCTCGTTGCCCGCGTCCTCAGCATCGATGGCGACGTCCTTCAGATCGGCCAGATCGAGTACGGCAAGGTTGCACTCCGCGCGCGCGCGCAATGACTGCTCGCCGATCGCCATGACCTGGCCGAAGAGGCGGCGCGCATCGCTCATGCGCCCGGCGCCCTGGTACGCACAGGCGAGGTCATAGAGGACGACCGGGTCATCCTCACGGTCCTCCCGCACCTTCTCGAGCGCCGTCACGGCGGCCGTCGCGTCCCCTTCGCGAAGCGCCGCCGTTGCGGCCCTCACCGCCTCCGCGTCGTCGGCATCGGAGCAGCCAGTCGTCACGAGGACGCACGCCAGCAACCCCGCGACCGCACCCGCCGATCCCGCGACCCGGCGCCGACGGTACGGCGTCAGGCCAGCCTGGATCAGCAACAGCAACAGCCCCGGCAGGAGGAACCACTGGAACTGCTCCCGAGGCTGACGCTTCTGCATCGTGCGCGCCTCCCCCTTCTCCAGGGGGTCGACGTACTTGCGATAGAGCGCCCGCAAGCGATGACTCTGGTCCGGCGGGATGAACAGCCCCCTGGTGTCGGTAGCGATGTCACGCAGGAGATCCTCATCGACGCGCGCGAGGACGGGGTTGCCGTTGCGATCGCGTACGACCTGACCGTCGATCACGAGCGGAGCCTGCTGGTTCGATCCGACGCGACCGATGCCGAGAGAGATGACCCGGACCTTCTTCTTGGCGAGCGATGCCGACGCGGCCTTCGGGAGCGAGTCCTGGTCCCCAGCGTCGGTGACCAGGATCACGACCTTGTCGCGTCCGTGCTCGCGATCGAGCAGTTTCAGGGCGCGATCGAGCGCGGGACCGATACGCGTGCCGCCGCGACCGAGCGTACTCGGATCCGCCGTGCGCAACGCCGCCATGAAGTACCCGCGGTCGTAGGTCAAGGGACACGTCACCACCTGCTCGCCCGCGAACGCCAGCAGCCCGAATCGGTCGCCGCTCAGATCCTGCACGAGGTCGGCGATGGCGGCCTTCGCGCGCTCCAGCCGCGGCTCGCCTCCATCATCAGCGAGCATGGATCGGCTCACATCCAGCGCCACGACGACGTCGACGCCCCGCCGCGTGATCTTCTTGTAGTCGAAGTCCCAGGAGGGCCTCGCGAGCGCGATGACCGCGAGCCCGAGCCCCGACGCGAACAGTACGGCCCGGAGCACGGGCCGGCCGCCGCTCAGGTCCGGCATGAGTCGATGGGTCATCACATCGCCGACGAACCGCAACGCAGCGCGCCGCGTGCGCTGGTGCGCGAACACCGCGAGCAGCGCCGTGATCGGCAGCAGCCACAACAGCCAGAGCGCATCGATGGAGAGCCATCTCACGTCGCTCATGGCAAGCTCCGGTAGCGGGTGTCGGAGAGCACTCGGTGGACGACCAGCAGTAGCAACCCGGCCACGAGATACCACGGGAAGCGGTCATCCCAATCGGTGTCCGAGAACACCTCGAAGTCCGAACGAGAGAGCTGATCGATCTGCTTGTAGATCGACTGGAGGTCGGCCGCGCTGCGCGCGTTGAAGTACTGGCCTCCGGTACGCGCCGCAACCGCCTTCAGCGCGTCCTCGTCGAGGCCCTTTCCCACCGTGCCGATACCGACCGTATAGACCTTCACTCCCTGATCGGCGGCGTCGTTCGCGCCGGCAGCAGGAGTCGCGGCGCCGACGTTCGAAGCGCCGTCCGAGAGCAGCACGACGATCTTGGTCTCCGCTTCGATGCCATCCAGGTGCTTGACGGACATGACGAGCGCGTCGCCCATGGCCGTCATGAGCAGGTCCTTATCCTCCCTGCGCGTGATCCTCGGCACCTCGACGTCGTGAAGCACGCCCGTGAGCATCTGGTGATCGAGCGTCAACGGGCAATGGACCTTGGGGTATCCCGCGAAGCTGACCAGACCCACCACGTCGTTGGGGCGGCCAGGGAGGTCCCCCGACTCGTCGACGAAGTCCTCGACGACTGCCTTCACGACGTCGAGGCGCGTGACCCGGCGGTGGTCATTGGGATCCGGATCGAGGTCCTCCGCGTTCATCGAGTCGGAACGGTCGATGACGAGCTGGATCGCGATGCCGCGGGTCGTCACCGTCCCGTCCGCCCGACCCGACTGCGGCCGGCTCATCGCGACGACGAGACAGAGCAGGCCCGCGACCTCGAGCCACGGCAGGAATCCCCTGACCCGCTGGTGCAGCGTCCGGGGCAGTCCGCGCAACCCGTCGAGGCTGGAGAACATCACCGTCGGCCGGCTCCGACGCCGGTGCCGTAACCACGCCACGACGAGCACGAGGGGCACCAATGCGAGGAACCACGGATGCGCGAGGCGGATCATACGACGCCTCCCACCAGCGCGGGCCGGGTGTCGAGCCCACAGAACGCGAACGCGGCGTCGACGGACTCGTTCACCTCGTCGCTTCCCGGTATCTGCGCCGCGTACTTCACGAGATCGGCGGCTTCCAGGAACCGCGCGAGTGCGCGACGGCGTTCCGGTGGGAAGCCGTCGTTCCGCTCGATGTCCCGGAGGAACTCCTCGGTCGTCTCTTCGGGTGCGCGGACGCCGGTCGTGCGCTCGATGAACACTCGCACGATCCCCGTGAGTTCGACGTAGAACAACCCGTGCTCGCCCCCTTCGACGAGACGCCTGGCCAGCAGCGCTTCCAGCGCCCGACGCGCTTCGGCGACCGGATCGATGGGCGGCGGCGTCCACACGACACGACGGCGCCTGAACGCCCACGCACCCCCGCCGAGCAGCAGGAGGATCGTCGCGCCGCCGATCGCCACCCACATCGTGAGCGAGCCGCGCTCCTTCGGCGGCAGCGGGACCGGCGGCACCGGTCCCCCGACATCCGCAAGCTGGGGCTGCTCGTCGGGAGGCAACCCCTCGACCTCGATCTCGAACGCAGGGATGTCGAGGAGCTGCGCCGTTCCGGCGCCTTCGCCCGAGTTGATTTCGAAAGCGATGCCCGGGAGCTTCACGACGTTGGTTCCCGTGAGCTCCGGCTGAACGATGACGCCGTAGATTCGCGGGCTCGTCCCCGTGAACTCGGGATCCCGGCGGCCGCGGCGCAGCAGGTGTCCGAGGCGCGCGCCGAACTCGATCGGGGCGAGTGTGACCCGCGACTCGTATGCGATTTCGATCGCGAGGAGGATCTTGTCCCCGAAACGGGGAGCCGCGGTGTCGGTCCGCACGACGACCTTGACCGGTCCGCGCGACGCCTCGGTCAGGACGTGGGTCGCGCCCGATGAATCGAATTGCTCGCCCCCGCGGTCATCGGCACAACCGGCGAGCGCAAGAACCAACGCCAGCCCGATTCCCGTTCCGACCCGCGTCACGACCGGCGCCCCTCGCGCATCCGGAAGAACCGGTGCAGGCTCGCGGTGTACGGTTGGTCGGTGGTGACGTCGAGCTGATCGACGCTGGACCGGCGCAGTCGCTCGATGAGCCCCGCGCCCCGCCGCGTCTTCTCGCGACGGAACAGCTCGGGCACCTTCGCATGCTGCGTGTCGAGCTCGACGATCTCGCCTGTTTCCGGGTCTTCGAGCGTCAGGAAACCTACGGGCGGCAGGTTGTACTCACGCGGGTCGGACGTGGTGATCGCGACGAGATCGTGACGGGCGTTGGTGACCCGTAGCGCCTGCTCGAACTCGGCATCGTCCTGAAAGTCGGAGATCACGAAAACGACGCTCTTGCGGCGCTGGACCCGCGAGATGTACGAGAGAACGGCAGCGAGGTCGGTACGACCTTCATGCGTCGCGACGGCCCCGCGGGCGGATTCGGGTTTGGCGGCGACCAGCTCTCGGATCAAGCGGCGCGATGCCGCACGGCCCTTCCGGGGCGGGAAGTACGATTTCACCGTGTCGGAGAACAGGACGAGGCCGATCTTGTCGTTGTTCTTCTGTGCGCTGAGCATCAGGAGCGCGGCGACCTCGGTCATGAGGTCGAACTTCGACCCATCCTGCGAGCCGAACGCCCCGCTGGCAGAGATGTCGACGGCGAACAGGATCGTGAGCTCGCGCTCCTCGCAGTAGCGCTTCACGTACGGCTTCCCAGTGCGTGCCGTGACGTTCCAGTCGATGGTGCGGACGTCGTCCCCCGGCGTGTACTCGCGCACCTCGTCGAACTCCATGCCGCGACCCTTGAACACGCTCCGGTACTCGCCGGCGAGCAGATCGTTCACCTGGCGATTGGCGACGATCTGAATCCGCCTGACTTTCCTGACGATCTCCGCGATGTCGAGAGCCATGGGTCGTTCGCTCGACTAGGGAACGGGAACACTCGCCAGGACCTTGCCGACGACGACGTCCGACGTCACCTCTTCGGCTTCGGCTTCGTACGTCAGGAGGACCCGGTGACGCAGGACGTCGAGCGCGACGTCCTTCACGTCCTGCGGCGTCACGAACCCGCGCCCGCGCAGGAACGCCTGGGCGCGCGCCATCATGGTCAGGTTGATGCTCGCACGAGGCGAGGCTCCGTACTCGATCAGTGGAACCAGGTCGTTGAGCCCCGACTCCGCCGGGCGGCGCGTGGCCGAGACGAGGTCGATCACATAGCGCTTGATCTTGTCGTCGACGTAGATCATCTGCAGGACCTGGCGCGCCTCGAACAGGCGATCCGGCGTGACCACGGGCTCGACCTTGACCCGAACGTCATCGATCGCGCGGTCCACGACCCTCATCTCGTCTTCCGGCTCCAGGTAGTCGACGTGGATCTTCAACATGAACCGGTCGACCTGCGCCTCGGGCAACGGGTATGTGCCCTCCTGCTCGATCGGGTTCTGCGTCGCCATCACGAGGAACGGTTCATCGAGCGAGAACGTCTCGTCGCCGATGGTCACCTGGTGCTCCTGCATCGCCTCGAGCAACGCACTCTGGACCTTCGACGGCGCGCGGTTGATCTCGTCGGCCAGGACCACGTTGGCGAAGATCGGTCCCTTCTTGACCGAGAAGTCGCCCGATTGGGGACTGTAGATCAACGTCCCGATGAGGTCCGACGGCAGCAGGTCCGGCGTGAACTGAATCCGCCTGAACGTGACCTTCATGGCCTCCGCGAGGGTTTTGATGATCGTGGTCTTCGCGAGCCCGGGTACGCCTTCGAGCAACACGTGCCCGCCGCACAAAAGGGCCATGAGCAACTTCGAGACGAGCGCGTCCTGTCCGACGACGACCTTCCCGACCTCACTCCGAATCCGCTCTAGAAGCGCCGCCTGCTCGGCGACCTTCTCCTTGATCCCTTGGACATCGACCTGCATGGTTCCCCAAGTTACGGCCCTGGACAGAGCACCCCAACCCGCGCTCCAAGCCCTTCTCCTCCAACGGCTTGCGCTCGCACCTGGTTCGGATGGCCGGCGGGATCCGCGAGGGAGGCTACGGTCGGCATCCCCGATCGCTCCCGTGGGGGGGCGCTCCCGTCCCGCTCTGAATGGCCGATTCGAGACGGGGGACGCTCACCGCCGGCTGCGAACAAACGCGAGCGCGGGCCCGCCCGGGGTGATCCGCGGTCCCTTCGGGAGCCCCTCCGCCGGTCGAAGCCAGGTCGATTTGCCGGAGGTCAGATCGAGAAGGAACACGTTGCGCGTGGGGGCCGGCGGGACCCCGATTCCCATCCTGTGGGCTTCTTCCATCGTGGCCTGGGTACTCATGAACAACTCCAGGTCCGCGAAATCGCGAATCGCCAGGCCGGACACTCGTTCGTCTCGATAGATGAGCCTCATGGCGTGATGAAGATCCCAGTTGTACCCCTTGAGCAAAGCACGAGCGGAGTTGCCCCGGGCTTCCTCGGGCGGGATGCGCATGATGAGGAGCGTCTCCGCCGGAATCGGGCCGGCGGCGGTCACCAGTCGATCGATGGCCTCGCACTGGACCCGGGCCGCGACCGCGTAGTCATTCTGCACCCGGAGCCGGAACCCGACCCCGGTTCCCAGCAACACCGCCGCGACCAGAGTCGCCACCAGCGGTCCCCATCGCCCCAGGCGCGCCGCGCCAGTCAGCAGGATCCACGCGACGAGCAAGGTGAGCGCCGGCGCGAAGAGGTAGTTCGCCCGCGACGTGGTGTCCAGCGCATCGGTCGGCCCCCGCAACGAGCCCAGGCTGCAGGTCGCCATCAGACCCAGGACACAGAAGACGCCGGCCTTCAGGTCGGGACGGAAGGGCGAATCACCGCTGGCGGGGCGTTGGAATCGGCGCAGCGCCAGTGTGGCTCCCAATATGACCACGACGCCCGCCACCGACGCCCACCGCACGCCAGGTTCCCACCCGACCGAGAACAGGTTGGATGGCCACGCCACGAACACGAGCCGAGGAAGATCTCCTACGGCCTCGCATGCGCCGACGACGAGATCCCCCAGCGAGTGGGTCGAGAGGGATAGACGGCGAGCGTCTCCCTCGGGCTTCAGGCCGAACCGAACCGCGGAGTACACAGCGACCGCCGCCACCGCGACGATTCCCGTCCTGATCAGGGACCGTCGGCTGCCACCGTCTGCAAACCAGGGCGCGAGCACGAAGGCGAAGATCGCGAGTTCGTAGCCCCACAACCCGCATAGCAGCAGGACCCCCGACCACAGATAGCGCTCACGGGTGAACGCCCAGATCGCGAGGAGCACACAGAGCATCCCGAAGCGGGCGACCAGGATGACCAGCCACAGATAGCTGGTGTCTGGCGCACACAGCGCCAGGCCCAGACCGACCGCCAGACAAGGCAACTGAGGCCATCGCCGGCGAGCGAGGCGCGCGAACAACACCCCGATCGCCGAGATCACCAACCACGCCAGCAGGAACGGTCCGGCCATGCCGAAGACCTGGAAGCTCACCCAGATCAACGCGCTGTCCACCAGTCGAAGAGGGCGATGTTCGAAGCCAAAACACCGGTCCACCATGACCTGGCCCGGGTGCTCGGCCCAGACCAGGCGGCCGATGAATGGCCAGTCGTCGGTGAGGAGACCGAAGTCGGCCGCCTGATGGAAACCCGCGACTCCAGTGGTGACCAGCACAACGAGCAGCGTGACCATGAACTCGCGCCGCGCATGCGGTGAAGAACGGGGGGCTGCGCGCATGCGCGCGATCATAGCCCCCGCACTTGCGGCCGAACAGATCGTCCGAACCTCAACGCATCTTCATCAACGCCGACGTCGGCGCGAGCTTCACACTCGCAGCGAGCTCCAGTGCCCGGCGGAACTTCTCCATCTCCTTGGTCTCGTACTCGTCCAGGATCCACTCGGCGTAGCGCGGTTGGCTCCAGTCCGGCTCCTTGCGGGTCGGGACGTTGAGCTCATCGAGTTGGAGGACGTGAAAGCCGTCGCGCGTCTCGACGATTCCGGAAAGGTCACCGACCTCCTTCAGTGCGTTGGCCGCCATCTGGAATGGTACGGCGAGACGCCCACCCCACGCCTTGATGGAGGTGCCGATGCGCCCGCCAGCCTTGGCCGTGACCTGGTCGTCGCTGTAGCTCCTGGCGATCGCCGCGAAGTCAGCGCCTTCCTTCAGTTTCTCGAGGAGATTCTGCGCGCGACGCCTCAGCTCGTCCCTCTTCTCCGCACTGGTCACCGGCAGCCCGGTCGCCTCATCGATGGCGCTGACGAAGACGTGACTGACCTTGCGGGTCTCGCCCATGAAGAAGTCCTTGTGGGCATTCAGGAACGCTTCGACCTCGTCGTCGTTGACGCGCGCCTTGGTGATGCGCTTCCAGATCTGGATGCGGCGCCACCGCTCCGTCTCCGCCTCGGGCGTGGTTCCCTTGATGCGGCAGATCTGGGGCCAGGTGAACGGTGGCGGGTGCTTGGCGTGCTGGTCTTTCGCCCACTGGTCGACCTCTTCTTGCCGCACGGCGACGCCGGCGCGCCGCTGTGCGACGTCGAATATCGTCGCCGCCACGAGCTGATCGCGAGCATCCACGAGTCCCCGCGGCCGGGTCATGTCGATCACGTACTTCCGCGCGGCCGCCATCCCGATCTCCGCGGTCTCGCCGGACGGCCCGTGGTGAACGGAGGCGAGCAGACCTTCGCGCGGCGCGGGATCGCCGCCCAGCTTGCGCACCTCATACTCGTTCGTGATCTGTCGTATGAAGAACTGCAGCAGCATGTCGTTGGACGACTCGCGCCCATCGTGCTGGTCCGCGAACAGCGCCTTCCACGCCGCCTGCCCGCGGGCGGCGAAGCGGTATCTCGTCTTGACGGAACCCGAGCCTCTCGTCACCCCGGTCTTCTTGAGCATGGACTCGAGCTCGTCATCGACGTTCTTCGGCGTGAGCTTCACGCCACGGCGCTTCAGCTCCAACTCCGCGATGACGATGTTGGTCATCGCCTGGGCTAGCGACGACCGGTTACGCCGCACGAGGAAGTCCTGGAGGTCCGCTGCCCGGATGCCCTTTCCGTTCACGGTCGCGACGATGGGGTCGCCGGGGTCACCCGGTTTCTCCTCCTGAAACGAGCGCCCCGGCAGAACCGGCAGCACGGCGAGTGCCAGCGCGAGCAACACCGCCTTCCCTCTCCCTCTCAGTCGGCCCGAAACCTGTTCCTGCAAGATCATCGTGAGTCTCCGTCGCAAGGTCCGGGCGGGATGCACGCCGCTCGCGAGGGCGGGCGTCGCATGCGCAGCACCGGACAGGAAATCGACTGTCTCCAGGAGCGCATCGGCGTACGTCCGAGCCCCACCCGCGAGCGCCGCGACGACACGGGCATCGACGCAGTCCTCCTCCGCCTCCCGCATCTTGCGGCGGCTCCACCAGAACAGCGGACACCACCAATACAACGCACCGACGAGGACCTCGAACCAGCGCAGCCAGTGGTCCCGGCGGGCAAAATGCGCGAGCTCGTGGAGGAGCAATGTGTCCGTCTCCGCACCCGACAGGCGCGTCGTGAGATCGGCCGGCCAGAGGATGCGCACGGGGGCTGCCCCGAAGAGCATGGGCGAGATCGCAGCCGGCACCATGAGCACCTCGGGGCTGCGGCTCAAGCCCAGCGCGCGAGCGCACCTCAACGCACGATCCTCCAGGGTGATCGGCGCCCGACGGGCATCCGTCAGCAAGTGGGAGAACCGCCGCATTCGAAAGGCGCCCACCAATCCAAAGACCGCGGCGCCGACTGCCCATACGACGAGTAGCCAGGTGGTCCACGCGAACGCCCCGGCATCGGCTTCGCCCGCATCAGTCCCGACCGGGGGCAGCGCAGTGGACACAGGGTTCGTCCCCGCTGGTGCGACCGGCGAGGTCGCGGTCCCGCGGGTTCGGGTTTCGCGAGCCTCGTCGATCGGCTCCGCGGGATCAGCATCGTCGGAGAGGACGGATTCGGAGCCCGAAGAGACATGGAGGGATCGGCTCCCCGGCGCCTCATTGGACGCCGCGTTCAGCAACGGCACTTCGAACAGGGGTGGGGTCACGAGCTTCACCAGCACCAGCACCCACAACACGTGTGCGATAGCCGGCAGCCGGGCCCTTCGCTGGACCCACCACGCCCCAGCGGCGACGGCCGACGCGACCAGGACGTTGCCAACTACGATCTCGAGCAGGGTCATGACCGGTCCCCCTTCCCGTCCAGCTCGTCGACGAGCCGCCGCAGCGCCTGCCGGTCCTCTGCCGAGAGCCTCTCCGTCCGAACGAGGCTGGTGAGCAGCGGCGTCATGGATCCATCACAGAGCTTCTCGGCCATCGTCTGCAGGCTCCGACCGATCAGGCCATCGCGATCGAGCGTGGCGGCAAAGAGGTGCGGCGCGCCATCCCGCCGCTCGCGGCTGACATGCCCCTTCTCGCGCAGCCGCTCCAGGAGCTTCTGCACCGTCCCGTAGTCCGACGCCCGCCCTTGCGGATAGGCAATGTCGGTCACCTGGCGGATGGTCGCGGTCCCGCGGTCCCAGAGAACCTGGAGCACGGCGAGCTCGGCTTCCGTCACGTCGCTGATCGGTCGGGGCATGGGTGTCTCGAGTGGGAAGACGCGCGAAGACGAGACATCACGTCTTGGCTTCGAGACATTACGTCTGAGGCTCGCGTATCCCTCCCCAGATTTCGACCTTTTTGAACGCCACCAGCATCTAACCCGATGATTGGCAATAGGTTGAGGTCGCACGGGGCCGAATTCGACGACCGTGCCCAGCGAACCAGCACGAGGGTGGGGTTGTGAGAGACAACCCCATCCGGGCAGGGTTACCAGCCGGTCCCTTCCATGGGGTGTCGAGAAAAGGAGCGTGGTTGGTTTCGGAGGTTCTGGCCGCCTCCTTGACGCCGTTTTGTGGGCGGGAGCGGTCTGCGCGGGTTTCGCGGCCCAGCACGACTACGGCCTCGACGGTGGCCGCCCGGCCCTCGGTTCCAAGACCTGGCCGGATCCGGCCGGCCTCCCGATTCCCACCGGCCCCGCGACCCTGATCATGTTCGCCCACCCGCGATGCCCCTGGACCGGCGCCTCCATCGCCGGACCGCGCCGACGCCAGGCCGCCTGCGGTGATCGGCTGCGAGTCCACGTGGCCTCCTGGCGACCCGATGACTCCTGGGTGCAGACCGATTGCTGGCGCCGCACCGTGGAGGCCTCCCCGCGACTCTTCGGGGCCCACACGTCAGGGCAGGTGTTCGTTGACGACCGTGAACGACGGCTCGTTCTGAACGGCGGGATCACGCCCGCCAAAGGACACGAAGGTGACAGCCCGGGTCGGCGTACCGTCCTCGCCCTGGCCCACGGGTCCGGCGGACCTGACGTCACGACGACGCCCGTCTACAGGTGTGCCCTCGACGCCCCTGGAGCACGCAGGTGACCGCGTCCGCCCGGACGAAGGAGCTGTTCGCCGCGCAGCAGCGCGCGGGCTGGAAGCGGACGGATCGCGTCTTCGGCTACCTCCTGCTCATGCAGTGGTTCGTCAGCATGGGCGTAGCCATCTGGTTGTCGCCGCTGACCTGGACCGGAGCCCAGAGTGCACCCCACATCCACGTCTGGGCCACCGTCGTGCTCGGCGCGTTGATCACCATCCCTCCGGTACTCCTGGTCGCGAACCGCCCCGGCGCGGTCGCAACCCGTCACGCAGTCGTCATTTCGCAAGCGCTCTGGTCCGCTCTCCTGATCCATCTCACGGGAGGACGGATCGAGACGCACTTCCACATCTTCGGCTCACTCGCCGTGATGGCGTTCTACCGGGATTGGAAGGTCCTGGTCACCGCATCCGCCGTCGTGGCCATCGACCACCTCCTTCGCGGCATCTGGTGGCCGACCTCGGTCTACGGCATCGTCGCACCGGAATCGTGGCGATGGCTCGAACACGCCGGATGGGTCGTCTTCGAGGACACGTTCCTCATCATTTCCATCCGGCACGGTCTGCGGGAGATGAGGGAGGTCGCGCAACGAACCGCGGAGCTGGAACGCTCCCGCTCCCTGGTCGGGTTGGAGGTCAAGGCGCGTACGGCAGAGCTCGCCGAAGCCCGTGACAGCGCACTGGACGCGGCCAAGGCCAAGGCCGAGTTCCTGGCCAACATGAGCCACGAGATCCGCACGCCTCTCAACGGCATCCTGGGATTCGTGGACATTCTCGGCGGCTCCAGGCTCGACGACGAGCAACGGAGCCACCTCGGCACGATCCGCACGTCAGGCCAGGCCCTCCTGACCATCATCAACGACATCCTCGACCTGTCCAAGATGGAAGCGGGAAGCCTGGAGATCAAGTCGATTCCGTTCGACATCAGGGAGACGGTCGAAGAGGTCGCCTCGCTGCTGGCTCCTCGGTGCCAGAGCCGGGGTGTGGAGCTGATCTGCGCCGTGGAAGGCGAGACCTCCTCGGCGGTCCTCGGTGATCGCTTGCGACTGCGTCAGGTAGTCGTCAATCTCCTGGGCAACGCGGTCAAGTTCACGAGGCAGGGTGAGGTGAGAATCCACGTTGCGCTCGAGGAGGTCGAAGCCAGCCGGACCCGCGCAACGCTGACCGTTGCCGACACCGGAATCGGCATCCCGAAGCACGAGCTGACCCGGATCTTCGGGTCGTTCACGCAGGTCGACGGATCGACGACCCGCTGCTACGGGGGTACCGGGCTCGGCCTCCCGATCAGCCTTCGCCTGATCAATCTGATGGGCGGTACGATCTCGGTCGAGAGCACCTCCGGCACCGGCAGCACGTTCACCGTCGTCCTCGAATTCGAGCGCGGCGGGGCGGATCAGGACGTCGAGCCGACGCAGTTCGATCTCACCGGCAAACGTGTCCTGATCGTGGACACCAATCCGACGAGCCTCGAGGTCCTCGAGACCATGATCGCGGATACGGGAGCAACCTGCTCGACGGCGAATGACGACGCGGAAGCCATCCGCATCATCGAGTCCAGCTCCGCTGCTGGCACGTTGTTCGACGCGGCGGTCGTCGCGATGCAGAAACCGATGAGGGGCGGAGACGACGTCGCGGGGCGCTTGCGAGACCTGCTTCCTGATCTCCCGAGGGTGTTCCTTCAGCCGGTCGGAAGCGCCTTCCTGTCCAAACGGCAGAAGCCCGGGGACGCCGTCCTAGACAAGCCGGCGCGCCGCTTCCTTCTCCTCTCCGCCCTCGTGAAGATCGTGTCGGGAACCTCGACATCGAGTCCGGCGGAGGAAGTCAAAGACGCCGACGTCACGCCTCTTCCCCAGCTACGAGTCCTCGTCGTGGACGACAACCGCGTGAATCAGCGGGTGGTCCTTCTGATCCTGAAGCGGTGGGGACTGACGGTCGACGTCGCCGACAATGGACTGTCCGCCGTGCAGATGGCGACCAGCCAGACGTACGACGTGATTCTCATGGACGCGCAGATGCCGGTCATGGACGGCTACGAAGCTACCCGCGCAATCCGAGCGGGATCGGGCCCCAACCGGGATACCCCGGTGATCGCCATCACCGCGCGTGCGATGAAGGGCGACCGTGAGCGGTGTCTGCGAGCGGGAATGGACGACCACGTTCCCAAGCCGATCCAGCAGAGCGTCCTCCTGACCGCCCTCCGCCGTGTCAAGTCGATAAGAACTCCGGCCCGGACGTCCTGAACCCCGGGCTTCTCGCCCGCACCCGGAGCGGACTTGGCCGGGCTGTGTGAAAGAACCGACTCAGCGCGATTCTCGGCATCGGTCTTGGTCAGGGACGGTCTATCGTGCCGAGCAGTCGGGCTTCGTTGAACGTCGTGATCTCGTAGCAGACAACCGGTGGGATGGCGCGACGGAAGCACCGAAAGCCGCTGGCGTGTGAGAGTTCGGGACGGCGATCGACCTGCTCGTGAACAATGAACAGGAGCACGGGGCGCCCATCGACTCGTGCGGTGAATGCCATGGCGTCGGGGACGCCATCGATGGGACGCCCGTCGAGCGGCAGGGCCTCCGGATTCCGGAGGTTCAGCCCGCATCCGACGTTGGCCTGGGTCGCCTGCGTGAAGCTCGAGGGCGTCTTGCACGTCATGAGCGGGAGCTTCTGCCCGATCTGCTCCACCAGGGAGCAGCCGAGCGCGTTGCCGTCGTCCGTGCAGGCGACGAACTCGATCTGTTCGGCGGTCGCCATCCCCGCGGGCGGAAGCGGCCCGTCGTCGCGTGGCTCGGTCCAGATCGCCATGCCGACGGCGAATCCGACGATGAGGGTCGCGGCGGCGACGCGCCAGCTCGGCCGGAACGGAGTCGCGGAGCCCTTGCCGTCCACAACTCCGCCATCGGCGTCCTTCACCGCATTCACGATCGCACCGAGGTCCGGCACCACGAACGTCCGTCGCAAGGACGCCGCGACCGCGTCGTCGAGGTCGGTGGCGGCACGCAGGCCCGCGTCGGCGGCGAGACGCCTCTCGAAGACGGCGCTCGCTGCGTCGTCCATCGTTCCATCGATCCACGCCTGGAGGTCGGCCTCGTCCCTGGCATCGAGCGGCGTCATGAAGCAACCCTCCCGGCGTCCAGTCCTTCGGCTGAGAGCGCCGCTCGCATACGCGACCGCGCACGGTGAACGTGGCTCATGGCGGTGCCCTCGGCGATCCCGAGGACCCGCGCGATGTGCTTGTAGTCGAGCTCCATGACGGTCTTCATGAGCAAGCAGGCTCGCGCGGTCTCCGCGAGGTCGCGGAGTGCGTCGAGCACCTGATCGTCGAACGCGACCTGACTCGGGAGCAGGTCACCGCCGGCAGTCACCACGGGAGCTGGAGCATCTTCCGGCGCCGCGACGCGATCGAGCACGCAGTCGTCGGAGCCAGCATCCCCGACGACGGGGGGTCGACGATCGGCCTTGCGGCGCGCATTCAGGGCGGTGTAGCGCACGATCTGTCCCATCCAGGCCTCGAAACCGTCCTGGTCCCTGAGGTCGTCCAGCTTCTTCAACGCGATAAGGGCAGACTCCTGGAGGACGTCGTCGGCGTCCTTGGGACGGCCGAGGACCGCCGCCGCGAGGCACCAGAGCACCTGCGCCGATCTCTGGAAGAGCGCGGCGAACTCGTCGTGGGAGACCAGAATCCCGTCTCCGTCCATGCGTTGGAATCTCCGGGGTCCAGACACTGGATGTCGGCCGAGTCCCCGGATCTTGCACGTCGTCGAGAGAATCGAACAGAGACGGCTGGCTTCTGGTGAGGCGGCCGTGAATCCATCCGCCCCCGGGACCGACGAGTAGGATCCCGCCCCATGACGGCTCTCGGACGGATCCTGGCGGCAGCGATGCTATTCGCGACCGCGATGGGGAGCGGAATCGGCATCTGGATCGTCAATCCCGATCCAGCCGACCCGGACGCGACCCGTGAGTTCCTCGGGATGCCCGTGCTCTTCGTGTGGGGGGTGAGCTGGTTCTGCGTCCAGGTGGTGGTCGTGGTGATCGCCTACCGCACGGTGTGGCGCAAGGACGCGACATGAACCCTTCGCTCATCGCCATCGGCGTCTACGTCGGCGTCTTGATCGCCATCGGCGTCGCGGGGATGCTGCGCAGTCGCAACTCGGAGGAGGACTACTACCTCGCCGGGCGCCGCCAGGGGTTCCTCACGACGGCCTTCACGATCATGGCGACCATGTTCTCGAGCGCCGCGGTCCTCGGCCTGCCGGGCCAGGTCTACCAGGACGGTTTCCCGTTCTTCTTCTTCGCGCTGAACCTGCCGTTGACCGCGTGCTTCGTCTACCTGCTCGGTAGCCGGATCTCGCGAATCGGACGGGCGAGAGGCTACGTGACGCCGGGCGACCTCGTGGCGGACTACTACGGCGGATGTGCGGGTGTGCGGCTCGCCGTCGCCCTGTGCGGGTTCCTGTTCGTCCTGCCCTACGTCGTGATGCAGGTGAAGGCTGGCGGACACCTCGCCATGACGTTGTTTCGTGACGACTTCGATGTCTCGGACGACGCGCTGTTCGACACCGGAGCGCTCGTGTTCACGGGCATTACGACGGCGTACGTCCTGCTCGGTGGCATGCGCTCGGTCGCGTGGTCGGACGTCCTGCAAGGCGTGCTGCTGCTCTCCGGCATGATCATCGCCTGCGCAGCCACGATCGCCGCGATGGGTGGCCTCTCCGCATACTTCGAAGCGCTGACCGAACTGCCGCCCGAGGCCCAATCCGTGCCCGGCGTGTCCGGCGCGTGGACCGTACCGAAGCTGATGATCTTCGCGTTCTTCTCGGGCGTGGCGTCGATCGTGCAGCCAGCGCAATGGATGCGGTTCTACGCGGCGAAGTCGGCCAACACCCTGCGCCGGACCGCCCTCATCTTCGCGATCGTCCTGCCCGTGTGCTTGATGGCGAGCATGATGGTCGGGCTCGGCGGTCGCGCGCTCTATCCGCCGACGGTCGAGGAGAGCGGCGCCGTCACGCCGCATCCGGACGTGGGTGCCAACGACCAGATTGTGCCGAACCTCATGCGCGAGCACGTGCCGGAGCTGCTGGGTCCGATAGGCGCGCTCGTCGTCGCGTTCTTCATGGTGGCGGTGGTCGCCGCCGCGATGAGTACCGCCGACAGCAATCTCCACGCGCTGTCTGCCGTCCTCACGCGGGACGTCTACGACCGGTTCATCCGGCCGAAGGCGTCAGAGCGCGAGCGCGCATGGGTCGGACGGGGACTGATCGTCATCCTGTCCCTGTTCGCCTACGTACTGGTCCGCTACGGCAACCGCCACCCCGACTTCGAACCCATCAAGATGATCGCGCAGCTCATGCTCGTCGCGATCGCGTTCTCCTTGCAGCTGGTACCGGCGGCGCTCGACGTCCTGTTCGTGAATCGGGGGTCGGGCAGGGGCGCCTTGTGCGGCATCCTGTCGGGACTGGTCGTCGTGTTCCTGTTCACCCCGCTGCCGGCGTTGTTCAGCGAGAGCGCGGCGCACTCGCTGGCCGACCTGACGCTCGATCTCAAGCGCAACGTCGACGCAGGATTCTGCGGCCTGTTCGTGAACGTGGTCGTGTTCGCGGTGGTCAGCCGGTTCACGACGAAGCCCGCGCCAGATGTGGTCAAGGCGTTCCGGAAGTCGGGTCAGTCCTGACCGAGGACCTGGAACACCGCGCGATCCTCGAGCCGGACCGCCGAGAGATAGCGCCCGTACACGCACCCTGAGTCGAGCGCGCAGACTTCGGACGTCATGTGCAGACCGAGCGTCGACCAGTGTCCGAACACGAGGCACGCGGGCCGCGACGGCCGCCCCGGCGCCGCGAACCAGGGGATGCAATCGTCGCTCCCGTCCACGGAGGGTCCCATGTGACCCTCCGTCGGCCGCCCCTGACGGTCGACGTAGCGAAGACGGGTGAGGGTCTGGAGGGTCTCCGCGACGCGGGACAAATCGCCGCTGTCGTAGAGGCCTTTCAATGCCTTCTTGGCCTTCGGACCCTGGAGCGCCGCCGCCGCTTCCACCGCGCGCTCGGCGGCTTCGTCGAGTGTCCACGAGGGCAGCAACCCCGCATGGAACATGACCCGGTCGCCGACGTGGTGAAGCAGCGGCTGTTCGCTCAGGTACGCGAGCAGCTCGTCCTTGTCGGGCGCATCGAGAACGTCCTGGAACGTGTCGCGACCTTTCACCGTCCGCACTCCGGCGTCGACGGCAAGCAGATGCAGGTCGTGATTGCCGAGGACCAGATCGACGTGATCCTGGTGCTTGTGCAGCCATCGCAGCACCTTGAGGCTCTTGGGGCCGCGATTGACGACGTCGCCAACCACCCACAGCCGATCCGTCCCCGGCGTGAAGCCGACAAGTCGCAGAAGTTCCTGGAAAGGCTTGAAGCAACCCTGGATGTCACCGATCGCATAGGTGGCCATGTGACGAGGACGTTACCCTAAGATCCGAATGCGATCCGCATCCTAGTACCATGCGAACCCTCATCACCATCACGCTTCTCGTCGCGACGCTCGGTGCCCAGGACAAGGGTCCGGACTATGCGTCTCACATCGCGAAGCTGAAGAAGAAGCTGCCCCACGCCGGCTTCCACATCGTCATCCAGAAGCCGTTCGTCGTCATCGGCGACGAGTCCCGCGTGGTCATCGAGCGCCGGTCGAAGCGCACGGTGAAGTGGGCCGTGGACCTGCTCAAGCAGGACTACTTCCCGAAGGACCCGAACCACATCATCGACGTGTGGCTCTTCAAGGACAAGAGGAGCTACCGCCAGCACGTGAAGCAGCTCTGGGACGTGACCCCGCACACCCCGTACGGGTACTACTCACGCCAGCATCGGGTCCTGGTCATGAACATCGAGACGGGTGGCGGCACACTCGTCCACGAGATCGTCCATCCGTTCATGGAAGCGAACTTCGAAGCCTGCCCCGCATGGTTCAACGAGGGACTGGCGTCGCTGTACGAGCAATGCGGCGAAGCCGACGGCAAGATCCAAGGCCGCACCAACTGGCGGCTCCGCGGCCTGAAGCGCTCCGTGGAGAAGAAGGAACTCCCGACGTTCGAGTGGCTCTGCGGCACGTCGACGGCGAGGTTCTACGGCGAACGATCCGGCCGCAACTATGCCCAGGCCCGCTACCTGCTGTACTACCTCCAGCAGAAGAAGCTCCTCCGCAAGTACTGGAAGGCCTTCACCGCCGGCGTGAAGAAGGACCCGTCAGGCTACGCCACCCTCCAGAAGATCCTCGGGCGCACGGACATGAAGGCGTTCCAGAAGGACTGGGAGGCATGGGTGTTGAAGCTCAAGTACTGAGCGGCCCTCACATCAGCATCTCCATCGTGAGATCGCCGCGTTCGTACTTCGGATGCGGTCCCGCGCGCACGACCTTGAACCCGACGCGGCGATAGAGCGTGACGGCTGGCGTCAGCCCGCTGTTGGTGACGAGGAAGACCCTCTTCGCGTGCAGCCCTCTCGCGCGATCGAGTGCGGCGCGCATGAGCGCCTTGCCGATCTGGCGCCCCTGGTAGGCCTCCGTCACCGCCATCTTCGTGAGCTCGTAGACCCCCGGTTCCGTGCGCTGAAGCGCGCACGTTCCCACGAGGTGCGCGTCAACGCGCGCGAACAGGATCTCACCGCCCGGCTCGATGATGATCCGGTCCGGATCGTCCAGTACCTCGTGGTCGACCGGCTCGACGCGGAAGTACTTCTCCAGCCATTCGACGTTGAGGTCGCGGAACGCGTCGCGGAACTCCGGGTCCGGCGAGAACGGCTCGATGGCGACGGAGTCGCGCTGCCGGCGGCGTCCATGGTCTGCGGTCCGCTGGGCCAGGTCGGACTCCTGCAGCGCATGCTCCATGCCGTCGAGGACGGCGAGGACGTCCGCGCCGCAGTGGGACGCGATGTCTCGCACCGCCGCCTGGATGTCGTCCCAGAGCGGCTGCAGCTTCGGCAGCAGCTCGCGACCGCGCGCGGTCAGCGACAGCACGCGGCGACGCTCGTCCCGCGCGTCCTTCTCAGCGGAGAGGATGCCCCGCCCCGCCATGGCTCGCACGGTCTGGCTGACCGCCGCGTGGGTCATCCCGAGCGCTTGTGCGGCGCCGCCCACCGTCTGGGGACCACGCTCATCGACGAGGCGGTACAGCGGAAACCACCGCGGCTCGAAGTCGAGCTCGTCGCCTCGATAGATGTCCGCCCCGCTGGCCATGATCCGGTCGCTCAGTCGCCGCAGTCGACTGCCGAGGGCGAGCAATCCCAGGTGCTTGATGAAGTCCATGAGCCAGGTCCGATATTGATTCTGTAAGAGCTTACTGAATTGCCCCGAGCCTCTCCAGGCGTCTTGGATTCGACTCCCCCGACACCCAATAACGACCGGTGTCTGACCAAGAGGCGCCCGACGGAGAGTCCGTCGCAGTGGGATGCCCCATGTGCCGTCTTTCCAATGACTTGTGGCCGCCTCCGGGCCGTTGCGCCTGTCGAGATCCCTGAAGCACGACGCCTGTCGGCATGGCATTTCGCTTGCTCTCGGATGGAAGGGGGGACACCGGGCTCTTTCTTGGTTGGCTCGCCTGGCCTTCGCGTGGAAGCCCGTCTTCCCCGCTGGCCGGGGGGCTACGCGCGCTCGCTCGGGGACATCGGTCGCTCACTGAAGCTCGGCACGCAACCTGGCGGTCGGGACCCCGGCCGGGTCCCAGCCTCGTCATCGTCGACCCGAGGAGCGCACGTCACGCCAACGCCATCAAGGCGCTGGACAATGACCCCCGCATCGCCGCGGCGGCCCGGCCACCCAACGCCTACGAGATCGACGGCAACGGCAACCTGAAGTCGGCAAAGACGCCCGCCGTGGTCAGCCGAAGGAGGTCTTCCCCAAGGCCGTTCACAACACCAAGGGGCCGGCCCTCGGCCAGGAGCACATCGAACTCCTGGAGAAGAACATCATCTGTCACGACTGTGGTTGCGTCCGTCACGATGTCGTGAAGAAGCTCGGAGCAGTCGAGAGAGCGTTCGACACCTTCCGCGCCACGGGCGACAGCTGATCCGACCTTGCCCGAGCCCCCGGCGCCGCGGATGATCCAGCGGGCCGGGGGCTCTTGCCGATGAAGATCCACGCCCCGACCGCCGAGCGCGGAGAGTGCTGTGTTGCCGCCGTACATCTGGATCCCGTTGATCGTCATCTGCGGACCGCTCCTGCTGGAGCTGTGCGTCCGCGCGGCCTTTCGCCGGGGCGAGTACTACGTGTGGAAGCCAGGAACACGTATGCGGCTGGGCATCGACCCGAAGGCGCTGCCGGGGATGCCCTCCGAAGCCCGGTTCTGGATCAACCGGGACGGCGAACGCGGCGACGACCCGCCGCCTGCACGCGACGATGCGTCGGTGTACCGGGTGCTCGTCGTCGGCGGCAGTGCGGCGGAGTGCTACTTTCTCGACCAGGACGCGTCGTGGCCGGGCGTGGTCCAGGAACGCCTGCTTCGCGCCGAGAACCGCGAGCGTCTGGGCGGTCGACGGGCCCACGTCGCGAATCTCGCCCGATCCGGCACGGGGCCGACCGAAGCCGTCGCCCGCGTGTTGGAGCGCATCCGCGACCGCTCCCGCTGCGACGTCATCCTCATCATGGCCGGCGCCGCCGACATCGTGAACTGGATGCGCCACGGAACGCCATCCGAGATCCCGGACGAGCTCAGTACCGACTTTCTCTTCCTCCAGCATCCGGAGAAGCGATTCGGCTGGCATCCGGCGCGCCTGGCGCTCGTCGAGCTGCTGCGGCGGCTCAAGCAGCGGTGGTCGGCCGCCGAGTTCCGGCGCGAACACGTCGGCAAGAAGCTGATCGAAACCCGGGCCATGCGTGCCCGCGCCGAAAAGATCAAGGACGACACGCCGGACCCGGCACCGATGATCGCCGCGTACGAGAGCGGTCTTCGGCGGGCCGTCGAGGTCGCCAAGACGATGTCCGAGCGCGTCCTCGTCGTGCGGCAGCCGTGGTTCGAGAAGGATCACACCGACGAGGAAAACGCGCGGTTCTGGAACTGCGGCGAGGGCTACCCGTACTCCGAGGACGTGAAGACCTACTTCTCCATGGCCGTCACTGCGCGGCTGATGCAGACGTTGTCCGACGTCGGCGCGCGCATCTGCGAGGAGGCGGCCGTCGAGCATCTGGATCTGATGCCCACCCTCGACCGATCGCTCCGGACCTACTACGACTTCTTCCACTTCACGGCGGAGGGCGCATCGGACGTCGCGGACGCCGTCTCCGAGGTGATCCTGAAGAGCGTTCAGGAGCGGGCCTGACGCCCCCCGGCACGAACACCACGCCGGGTCTATTCCGGGCCGATCATCGCGCCTACGATGCCCCGCATGGATCCCGTCGAACGGCTACGTCAGCTGCGTGAACGCGTCCGCCAGGGCGGAGGCGAGGCCCGCATCGCCGCCCAGCACGAGAAGGGGAAGCTCACCGCACATGAGCGACTCGAGCTCCTGCTCGATGCGGGCACGTTCGTCGAGACGGACATGTTCGTGACCCATCGCTGCGATGACTTCGGCATGGCCGCGCGCCAGATTCCGGCGGACGGCGTCGTCACGGGATGGGGTCAGGTGGACGGGCGTCACGTCTTCGTGTTCAGCCAGGACTTCACCACACTCGGCGGCACACTCGGCGAGGCCCACGCAAAGAAGATCTGCAAGATCATGGACATGGCGCTCAAGTGCGGGAAGCCCGTCATCGGGCTGAACGACTCGGGTGGCGCCCGCATCCAGGAGGGGGTGCTGGCGCAGGGTGGCTACGCCGACATCTTCTTGCGCAACACGATGGCGTCGGGCGTCGTACCGCAGATCTCAGTCATCATGGGACCGTGCGCCGGGGGTGCGACGTACAGCCCCGCGCTCACCGATTTCATCCTGATGGTCGAGAACACGTCCTACATGTTCATCACCGGGCCGACGGTGGTGAAGACCGTCACCCACGAGGTGGTGGACTTCGAGGGGCTCGGCGGGGCAAGAACACACTCACGGAAGTCCGGCGTCGCGCACTTCACCCGCGAGGACGACGAGACCACGCTGGCGCTGGTCCGGACACTGATGGCGTACCTGCCGCTTAACAACCAGGATCCGCCTCCCGTCATCGAGCCGACGGACGACGCCAATCGCGAGGAACCGGAGCTCGACGACATCATCCCGGACGACCCCCGCAAGCCGTACGACATCCGCGACATCATCTCGCGCATCGTCGATCACGGACAGATGCTGGAGATCCACGCCGCCTACGCAGAGAACCTGGTCGTCGGGTTCGCCCGGCTCGACGGACGTCCGGTCGGGCTCCTCGCGACGCAACCCGCGGTGCTCGCGGGCACGATCGACATCCGCGCGTCCAAGAAGGGCGCGCAGTTCGTCCGTTTCTGCGATTCGTTCAACCTGCCGCTGATCACGTTCGAGGACGTTCCGGGATATCTCCCCGGTGTCACCCAGGAGCATCGCGGAATCATCCGCGAAGGCGCCAAGCTCCTGCACGCATACTGCGAGGCGACGATCCCCAAGATCACCGTCATCACCCGCAAAGGCTACGGCGGCGCCTACAACGTCCTCAACTCGAAGCACATCCGCGGCGACTTCAACTACGCGTGGCCCACCGCCGAGGTCGCGATCATGGGCGCCGAAGCGGCCGTCGAGATCATCCACCGCCGCGAGCTGGAGGCCGCCGGCGAGAACCGCGAAGCCGTCCGCGCCGAGCGGGTCGCCGAATACCAGGCCACCTTCTGCACCCCGTTCCACGCGGCGTCCTTCGGCTTCATAGACGACGTCATCGAACCCCGCCGCACCCGCCCGACCCTCATCAACGCCCTCCGCCTGCTCACGAACAAGCAGCAATCCAATCCGCCCAAGAAGCACGGGCACATGCCGCTCTGATCTCGGGAGCGCGGACGTCCAGAGCACGTGAATCAATCTGCTCCGGATGGGAGCTCGAACGCAGCCTGCCTCACGTGGCCTGGTCAGACCTTGGCGGACGCTGGTTTCATCGACACCCGCAGCAACGGACGCACACCGGCGCGTCTCGCGGGAGCACCCGCTCCACGTCGTATTGTCTGGCGGCCATGGCCTCTCGTATACTGATCCAGTTCCAGAGCAGCCAGCCAGCCAGCCAGCCCTGCTGAACTCCGTATCTCAGAGCCAACCATCATGCGCCCATTCTTCTCGCTCGTGATCTTCCTTTTCATCGTCGTCCCGGTGTGCGCGCAGGGAATGCTGCTTTGCGGCGAGGCGACTCCCAATCCGGCCGCGCAGAACCAGGTCGTGTCCGTCACGGTCTCCGCGACGCAGCCCGGGTCGCTGGCCTCCGGCTGTGGCATCATCGCCGTGCGCCAGGACAGTCCGTTCGGGCCGATCGTCTACCAACCATCCATCTGCCCGGCGATCTTCATCACCGTCGGTCCGCCGCCCGCGACCGTGACGCTGCAGTGGTCGACCGCGGTCCCGGGTGGTTTCCTGCAGCCGGGGATGTACTACATCCAGGTGGATTACCGCGACCAGAACTTCGGACCGGCGCAGACCACTCACTTCCCGGTCCGCATCGACGCCTTGGGAACGCCGCCCCCGCCGATCCTCTCGCGCACCTCCGCCCCGGTCCGCGGTACGACGATGGGCCTCTCGATCAACGCCCCCGGCTTCGGCGGGTCTTCCTACCTGCTGGCTGCATCGTTCCAGACCAACGTGGGCTTCACCCTCCCGACCGGCTTGCGGATCGCACTCGACCAAGACGCGCTCTTCCCCTTCTCGTTCCCAGCCGCGAACCCGTTCCTCTTCCCGAACTTCCTCGGCAACCTCGACGCCAGCGGCAACACCAACGCACCGGCGGTGAACTTGCCGAATCTGCCCGTGCTGAACGGCTTCCCGCTCGCCATCCAGGGTGCGTTGTTCAACTCGATGGGTGCCCTCACGCTCACCAATCCGATCACGGTCTGCATTGAGTAGCGCTGCGCTCGGAGGCGCTCGGGCGGGTGTCTGTCTCGAAGCGGATGCTCTGCCCGGGAGCGCGGACCTCCAAGTCCGAACCCCAGGCCCCACTCGAGACCCCCGGAGGTTAGGATCGCAGGACCCCACCGCCTCTACGGAAGAGGTCCCTCCATGCAGATGCGCACACTGATCCTGTTGGCTCTCGCCGCCTCGGGCTCGGCAGCCCAGACCCCGGATTTGTACGACGAGACCGTCCTCCGGACGCTCGAGCTGACGTTCCCGCAGAGCAACTGGTACCAGCTGCTGCAAGCGAACTATGGAACGGGCGTGGAGCTCGAGGGCGACTTGACGGTCGACGGAGTGACGTACCCCTCCGTGGGTGTGAGGTTCCGGGGGTACTCGTCGTACAGCTTCATCGGGTCGTCGCAAAAGAAGCCGTTCAACATCTCGATGAACGCTTTCCTGCCGGGGCAGCGACTTCTGGGATACAAGACGCTGAACCTGAACAACGGGTTCCTGGATCCGACGTTCGTGCGAGAGGTGCTCTGCTACCACGTCTTCCGGAACTACCTGCCGTGCGCGAAAGCGAACTGGGTCGTCCTGCGGGTGAACGGCGTGAATTGGGGTGTGTACGTCAATGTGGAGCAGATCAACAAGGACATGATGCGCGAGTGGTTCGTCGACGAGGACGGAGCGCGGTACGAAGCCGACGCGACGTTGCCGAACGCGACGCAGGACGGATCGGCGCTGACGTGGCTGGGTACGGCGACTCCCCCGTACGAGAACAACTACGAGCTGAAGAACACCGTCAATGACCCGTGGTCGCCACTCATCGACACGTGCGACGTGTTGAACAACACGCCCCTCGCAAACCTGGAGGCGGCGGTGCAGCCGAAGCTCGCCGTCGATGCCGCGCTGTGGATGCTCGCGTGTCAGATCGTGTTCGTGAACCCGGACAGCTATCTGTACTTCGGGCACAACTACTGGCTGTACCACGACCTGTACCACGACCGCATCCAGGGGCTGCCCCACGGCATGAACATGACCTTGGCGGCCACCTCGCTCGCCGGATCGTCGACCAGTGCGCGAATCAACTTCGATCTGTTCTACGGCGAGAGCAACACCAATCGCCCGCTCATGAACAAGCTCTTTGCGGTGCCAGAGCTGCGGCAGCGGTATCTGGCCCACGCACGGACGCTCCTCGATGTGTGGTGGGACTGGAGCATTCTCGGGCCGCGCATCGCGACCTATCAGGCGTTGATCGCGTCCGAGGTCGCCGCGGACACCAAGAAGCTGTACCCGACGTCAGCGTTCACCTCGAACGTCACGACCAACTACAGCCAGGGCTGGTTCACGACGATCACGGGCCTGCAGACCCTCGTCGCCGGCCGCAAGCCGTACCTGGAGAACCACCCGGAGCTGAGCCAGCCCGCGCCGACCATCACGGCCGTCTCGCATCAGCCCGTAGCTCCGTCCGCTGGACAGGCGATCTGGGTCAACGCAACCGTGGTCGGGCCGTCCGCACCCGTCGGCAACGTGAGCCTGTTCACCCGAGTGCAGGGCGCCTTCGCCTCGACACCGATGTTCGACGATGGACTGCACATGGATGGGGCCGCTGGCGACGGCGTGTGGGGCGAGCAGCTGCCCACCTATTCCGCGGGGTCCACGGTGCAGTACTACACCCAGGCCGTGACCGCGGCGGCGCAGGGCGGCGCGATGGCGTTCTCGCCCGCTTCCCCGGAGCTGAATCCGTTCGAGGTCGTGCTACCGATTCCCCCCGGAACGGGTTCGATCGTCATCAACGAATTCGTCGCCAAGAACGACACGGGCGCCATGGACGAGATGGGCGAGTTCGAGGACTGGCTCGAGCTCTACAACCCGACCGGCTCGACCGTCGACGTCTCTGGGCTCTACCTCACGGACAACCTCGCGTTCCCGACCAAGTGGCAGATCCCGGCCGGCAACCTCGTGCCCTCCGGCGATACGTTGCTGATCTGGGCCGACGATGAGCCCGGAGACGGCCCGTTGCACGCGACGTTCAAGCTGTCCGCGGCCGGCGAGTCGATCGGCCTCTACGCGACGGACGGCGTGACGCTGCTCGATGGGTACCTCTTCGGCCCCCAGGTCGCGGATGTGGCGACCGGAGCGCTCTTCGACGGCGGACCGCTGCGGGTCTCCTTGCTCACACCGACCCCCGATGCGCTCAACGACCCCATGAGCTGCGGCGTGCGCGGCTACTCCGCGCTCCTGGCGACGGCCCACGCCGCCGATCTCGGTCTCACCGGCTCGCCCGCGGTCGGCGCATCCAGCACGCTGCAGGTGAGCAACAGCGCGGCCGGCGAGTTGACCTACCTGTTCGTGTCACTCGGCGCGAACAACGCCCCGGTGCCGGGCTCCCCGCTCAGCCTGCTGCTGGCCCCGGGGAGCCTCTCGCTCCTCCTCGCCGCACCCACCGACGGCACGGGCGCACTGGACCTGCCGATCACGTTGCCCAACGATCCCGCGATCGCCGGCGCCGTGTTCTACCTGCAGGCGGTGACGCTTCCCGCCGGCGCTCCGGCAGTCGCGACGAACGGGATCGAGGTCACGATCTGTCCGTGATTCTCGAACTCCAGACGTAATCCAACGCGGCAGGGACGTATCCCGTCTCTGCTATGGCGCGTGGAAGGAGCTCCCGGAGTCCGGCCGGAGAGGAGCTGGACCAGTCCCTGTCGATGCATATCAAGGCATTGGGCTTCGCGTCCGTCCGTGAGTATCAGGACTGGTGCCGACGGCATCGATTGGGCCTCGGATTGCACAAGTCGCAGGCCCAGCGGTCGCGCGAGTACGCCCTGCGCCGCAGGGAAGCAGCCGCGGACTGGCTTCGCTTCCGCCGGAAGCTCCGGGACCCCATCCGCGTACTGCGGGCGGTGTACCTGAAGCGGCTCGAGCCCGACCACGTCAAGGATCCGCACGTCCAGGAGGCAGCCCGCCACCTCGCGAGCCTCCGCGCGGACGAAAGCGCGGCCGACCTGCTCGAGGAGACCCTCTGCGCGGTGCGCAAGGTGAGCCGGTTGTTCTCCGGGGAAGCCGTCTGGAACGGCGAGAGACGGTCGTACCTGAGGGCCGTGATTGCGCTGTGGGAGCAGCGCGCAGACTGGATCCGGGATGTCCGCTCGTGGAAGCCGGCCTCGCACAATCGAGACCGTCAGTTCGGGTCGTTGGCGCGGCACCTGTTCGCTCGCTACCCCGTTCCGACGTTCATGGACTCGGCGTGGTTCCGCCGTCACGCGGAAGCCGAACCTCAGCGGGAGTGGTTCATCCACCTGGGGCTGGGCCACAACATCCGTACGGCGAAGACCCCGGTTCCGCTCACGAGGCGCGTGGCGCATCACTTCCTCGAGGCGCCGGACGACTGCATCATCGAACACGCGTTGCGCTGGGGTCAGGTCCATGCGGCGGGGGGCGACGGGCACCTCGCCCACGCGGTCATCGGCAGCCGCATGGCTGGCGCGTTCCAGCAGGACGCATTCTGGTCATCGGTCATCCGGTTCTTCATCCAGCACCCGATGCTCGACCGCGGACAGTTTGGACCGATCGTCGACTTCCTGCATCACCATCGCTTCGAGTACGAGGAGGTGTGGGTCGCGCACGGAGTCGTGGAGCGCCGCCCGCCACCGCAGCCAAACCTCAGCATGGCCGGCCGCACCCCGGCGACCCTGCTTGCCCAGGTCGATGCGTGGCACGAACGACTCGGTCGCGCCACGAGTCATCCGCTCACGTGGGAGCCGTCCGGCATCCGGCCGCTCGAGCTGGAGTCGGGCCGGGAAGGTAAGGACCTCAAGGTGTGGCGAGTCCGCGAGCTCACGACTCACGACGCCCTCAGGAGGGAGGGCCGCGT
The DNA here is from genome assembly GCA_002687715.1 of Planctomycetota bacterium. Lineage (GTDB taxonomy): Bacteria > Planctomycetota. Next base: position 40,968 of record NZBC01000186.1, read on the forward strand.
CATGCGCCACTGCGTCGCGACCTACTCGCGCTCGTGCGCGGCCGGACGCAGCTCCATCTGGACCATCGAGGTCGAGGACTTCGAAGGTACACGCAAGCTGCAGACCGTCGAGGTCAACCGGGCGGGCGTGATCGTCCAGAGTCGCGGTCGCCAGAACGCCGATCCGACCGACGCGGTCCGCCACGTGCTCGACCGCTGGGCGAAGGACTCGGGACTGACGATCTCCAGGTGGATCTGAGCGTCACTTGCCGAGGATGCGTCGCAGCCGCCCCGTAACGTCGATGTGGGGGTCGCCCCGGTACACGAACCCGGCCCAGATCAAGGCGAAGATCGCGCAGTGGGCGACTCCGAGGGCGACGAGCATGACTCGTCCGCGCGGCTCGATCCAGAACTTCATCGCGAGGAGCGCACCGACCACGGGGACGGCCCCGATGGCGGCCCGCCCGCCGACGTGCCACAGGAAGCGTCCACGGGCGAGGTCGATGTCCTTGCACACCACACCCGCGATGATCATCCCGAATAGCACGTTGGGGATCGCGGTACCGAGGGCGACGCCCATCACCCCGAGCGGATGGACGAGGATGAGGGACAGCGCCAGGTTGAAGATCCCCATGGCGAGGAACAGGAGCCCCGGGGTCCTGGCCTTGCCGAGTCCGATGAGCACCCCGAGCGACACGCCGCGCACCGGCATGAACACGAAGCAGGACACCATCAGGACCTGGAGGAGCGGCCCCGAACGCAGCCGATAGCTCTCCTCGTCCATCCAGGCCCCCAAGAACTCCGGCCCGAGGACGAGAAGGTAGAGGCCCGCCATCAGGGTCAGCGAGAACGCGACCTTCGTCCACTGAAGGTAGATCGCGCGGATCCCCACCATGTCCTGGCTGACCAGAAGCTGCGCGACCTTCGGCATCGCGACCGCCCCGATGGCGACCAGGAACTCGATGAACATCACCATCGGCTTGTTGGCGGCCTCGTAGTGCCACGGATCGTCCCACTCACCGAACCAGGAGAGGACGACACCGTCGAGAGCGAACGCCAGCTTGATGCCGAGATTGAGCAAGAGCACCCAGGCACTGAATCCGACGACCTTCTTGATCTGCTCGCGGGTCCGGTCGCTGAAGCGGATGCGAGCGTACGGATAGCGCCTTCGCATGATCAGGTAGGCCACGCAGAACTCGAGTGCCAACACCCCGAGAGTGATGCACGCGAGCACGGTCAGCGACGGGACCCGTGACAACAGCCAGATCGTCGACGCGAGCTTCAGGGCGAGACCACACGACGCGATCACGTTTGCGACGACGAAGTCCTGATGCGCCGTCATCACTCCGTAGGGGAGCTGTGCGAAGAAGTTCAGGGCCATGAACACGACGGTCACGGCGAACGCCATCCGCGCGTCGCCCAGGTCGTCCGGCCAGTTCCGCACGAGGAACGACGCATCGAAGATCAGGAACGAGATCCCGCCGATCACCAACGCGGCCAGCCCGACGAGTACGTAGAGTGACGCCGAGCTTCCGATGGCGGCGTTGAGCTCGTCGTGGTCCGCCTTCGCCACCGCCGTGGCGAAGATCTTCGACGACGCCATCGGGATCCCGAAGGCGAGCAGGGTCAGAACCGTCGTGTAGCTGCTGATGACCGCCCAGATGTTGACCTGCTCGCCCAGCGCGAAGAGGAGATACGGCTGAAGCACGAGCGCGGACGCCGCCGTCAGCAGGACTCGCACCCAGTTGGATCCGACGCTCCTCAGCAACCGATAACCTCCCCGTTGGCGCGGCTTTGGGGCGACAGCCGGCCGGCCCGAATCCTAACCGCCCTGATATCGGCGCGATCGTCGGACGATTCGTGTGAATCAGCTGGTCCGTCGCACACGTCGGCATCCTGGCGGCCCGAACCCCTGGCTCGGGACCATGCTCCTTAGAGGGATGGAGACGCAGCCCCCGGCATGACCTCGGCCTTGCGAGCCGCAGCAAGCCACGCCGCCAGCAGCAGCGCGCCGTACGGGAACACCCACCACGAGGGCGGCGACCACAGGGTCAGCGCGCTGTGAAAGACGAGCGCGGCCACGAGCGTCGTGGCGAGCACCCCCCACGGGATCACGGGCCCGAGAATCCGCAGCATCAACGCTCCGGTGGCGAGGCAGCCGAGCGCCGCAACCACGACCGAGCCCCGGGCCGCGCCGAGGACGCCGGACAAGTCGGCCCACGCGTACACGATCCCGACCGCGGCGACGAGCACCGCGGTCAACGACGTCGCGACCGCACCGGGGCGACCAGCGGCGGCGACCAGCGCGCCGAACACGGCGGTCAGGGTCCACAACACCGACGACGGCGCGAGGTGGACGAGCAGCACCCCGCCGGCTCGGTACTCCTCATCGCCATAGAGCGTCACCAGGACCTGCTCGGCCGCGCCCGTCGCGAGCCCGCACGTCGGCACCACGAAACACAGCAGCTGCGCGAGCCCCTTCGACGCGATCCGGCGCGCCTCGACCACATCGCCCCGCGCCCACGCCCGGGCCACGGCGGGGAACAGGGCGTCGCCGAACGCCTTGAAGACGAAGAACAGAGCGCGGCCGAGCGTGGCCGCGGCGCCGTACGCCCCGACGAGCCGCGGCGACGCCGCGCTGCGCTTCGCCGCCCAGAGGTCGACGTTGACCAGCGCCATCAGCGCCAGCGCCTGCGTCGCCACCGGCATCCCGAACGAGAAGAACTGCCCGGGTCGGGGGAGGTCACGGCCTTTGAACCGCGCCACGAGCGGCGCGCCCGACACGAACGCGGCCAACGATCCGACGAGGGACCCGACGATGTACCCCAGTACCCCGCCCTCGACTCCCCAGCCGGCGTTCAAGAACGCCAGCACCGCCGCAACCTTGGCGGTGCTGTAGGTGAACCAGACGAGCGCCTGGGTGCCGTAGCGTTGCAGACCATTGATCGCCTGGACGAGCACGGCGAAGCCAGCGAAGGCGAGGAAGTCGAGTCCCGAGAGCTGCACCGCCTTCACGAGCGACGGATCGCCCCAGACTCCACCGATCACCGGGGCGGCCGCGGCCAGGACGGCCGCGAGCCCGGCTGCGATCGCCGTGGTGATCAGGAATCCGCGCCACGCGATCCCGCGCGTGCACTCCGGGACCTTCGAGATCCACCACGACACCGAGCGCGGCACGCCGTCGACGACGAAGATCTCCAGCGTGGTCATCGTCCACACCACGAGCATGAAGTTGCCGTAGGACTCGATGCCCAGCACCCGCGCGCCGTGCAAGAAGATCAGGTACCCGGACAGCGCGTGCCAGACCTGGGCCAGGGTGAGCAGCAACGTGCCCTTGTGCGCCGACGTTCTCAAGCGATCAGTCCTTCGGCACCCAGAACGTCGCCTCGTGCTTCGACCGGTCCACGAACCCCCCCGGCAGCGGCCGGTAGTGCGTCTCGATCGCTGCCTTCAGGCCGTCGATCGCGTCGACGGTGAACAGGTGCCCGTCCGTGAAGTCCGGCTTGAAGTGCTGGATCGCAACGACGGGGAATCGTCGCGCGCGGATCATCGGCAGCAGCCGGTCCTCCGCACTCCACCTGCCGAGCGCCTGGAGCCGCGCGAAGTCCGCGACGTCGAAGATCGCCGGCCGTCCGCATTCGATGGCAATGGTGGCCGTCTGCGCGAGCAACAGCGGTGACCTCTTCGAGGACGTGATGCGGCGACGGACCTCGGCGGGCACGGGGTCCGCAGAATCCACGAGCCTCCGCAGCCCCTTCGCCTGCTGCCACTTGAAGTAGCCCCCGGATTGCCACGTCCGCGGGTTCTTCCATGGGATGCCTGGCGCCGAGGCCAACGCGACCAGTGCGATCAGCGCTGCAGTCCGCCGCGTCCACCCGAGGCTGGTCCACGCCCGCACTGCACGCGTCCCGACGATCGCGCCCAGTACCGACAGCGCGCCCACGCTCTCGAGAAAATAGTGCATGTGGCTGCCCGACTTGCGCACGAGCAGGAACGCCAGCGGGAGCGTCACCACGAGCCAGCACACCCAGGGGGCGTCCTCTCGGCGCACGCGCGGCAGGATCAGCACGGCCAGCAAGAGCAGCGGCCAGCCGATCGCTCGCGCCATCTCGAGCGGAGGTAGCGTCTGCGGCCACCAGCTCCCCCGATCATGGGATGCGTTGTAGGCGATCGCGTGCAACCAGTACTGACCGTCGGAGAGCCACTGCGCAACGCCCACGATCGCGGCGCAACCGGCCGTGAAAACGAGCCCGAGTCCGAAACACTCCTTCCACCGCCCGCGGGAGAGTGCAAGCAGCAGCGCGGCACCGCATCCCCCGACGACGGACTGCTTCGCTGCGAACGCGACCCACGCGAGGACCAGGAACCACGCCCGTCGGCGCCACGACGCGTCTTGATGGGCGACCGCCCACGCAAACGCGCCGACGGAGCACAGGGTCGCGAACCCGTCCACGCGGCCGACGCACATCCACGGGAACATGAACCCACACGTGAGCGGGAGGAGGGCGCCGACCACCGCGGCGACCCGGCTCCCCGTCGACCGCCGAACCATCCAGGCGAGGAGAAGCAGGATGAAGAGGATCGACCCCAGCGTGACGGCCCGGATCGGGGCGTAGCTCGGGCCACCGTCCGCGAGCATCGGCCCGACGGCAAGCTGCACCAGCGGGTTGTAGTTGTTGTGGAGGAACGGCAGGTCGTCGACGGGCGCGTACAGACTGCCGCCCGAGGCCGAGTAGTACGACGCCGATACGATGAACGGCTCGCCGTACTCGATCGCCGTGGGGGCGTGAATGCCGCTCCAGCCGCCATAGAGCAGAACCAGGAGATGCAGCACGAGCGCCGCCACCATGCCAGCCAGGGTGAGTCGCAGGAGCGGCGGGGTTTCGGTCGGCATGGCGGCCGGCACGATACCATGCGTCCTCGCTCTGAACTCGCCCCCATGACCATCCGCAAGCTCATCGTCAACGCCGACGACCTCGGCCTCTCGCCCGCCGTGAACGACGGCATCCTGGCCGCGCACTCGCAAGGTGTGGTGACCGCCGCGACGTGCCTCGTCGGACTCGAGGGCTGGGACGACGCAGTGGCGAAGCTCGCTGGTCATCCGGACCTCGATCCCGGACTCCACGTCAACCTGACCTGGGGCCGCCCCGTTCACGACGCGCCTCTCCCCCGCCTCGCGCCCGGTGGCAAGCTGCGCGGCAAACGTGGACTCGCCGTGGCGCTCTGGCTGCGACGCATCCCGGAAGCCGAAATCGCCGCCGAGGTCCGCGCGCAGCTTGCCCGGTTCTCCGATCGCCTCGGCACCCCGACCCATGTCGACGTCCACCAGCATCTGCACGTCTTCCCGCGCGTGTGGGCAGTGGTGCTCGATGCCGTCCGCGACGCTGGAGTCCCGTTCCTGCGCATCCCAGGCGAAGAGGTGGACGGCGGATTCCTCATCAAGCGAGCGGGGCGGGCCTTCCTACGCCGTCCGCGCCCGACCCCGCCCCCGCGCGCCACGGACCATTTTCGTGGGCTCGCGCTCCCGGGGCGTCTCGACGAGGGGCGGTTGATAGACGTCGTCGAACGGCTCCCGACCGGCCTCACCGAGCTGATGGTCCACCCCGGAGAGGCCAATGGCGACGTCGCGCATCCGGATCGGCTGTCCGACTCGCGTCCCCGGGAGCGCGCCGCGCTCACCTCTCAGCGCGTTCGCGACGCGCTCGCCAGAGCCGGCGTCTCATTGACCACCTTCCGCGCCGAGGCCGGCGGAGTATCATCACCGGCGTGACCTCCGAGCCCCTTGCCGGCAAGATCTCGCTCGTCGTACCCGTCCTCGACGAAGCGCCCAACATCGCGCCACTCTGCGACGAGGTCCGGAGCGCCCTCGCCGGACGCGACTGGGAACTCGTGTTCGTCGACGACGGGAGCACCGACGGCACCTTCGAAGCGATCCGGGCCGAACACGCAATAGACGAGGGGATCCGGGGGGTCCGCTTCCGCGCGAACGCCGGCAAGTCCGCCGCGTATGCCGCCGGGTTCAAAGCGGCCCGCGGCGACATCATCGCGACCCTGGACGGTGACCTGCAGGACGATCCGACCGATCTCGCCAAGCTGCTCGCGCGGCTCGCGGAGGGCCCGGACCTGGTCGTCGGCTGGAAGACGGCTGGCAAGAGCTCGCCCCTGACGTTCGTGCTGTCGAAAGTCGCGAACCTGCTCCTGCGGCTCGTCTCGCCGCTGCGCCTGCACGACATGAATTGCCCGATCCGGGCCATGCGCAAGGAAGTCGCCCGGTCGCTCGATCTGCGCGCGGATCTCCATCGATACATCCCGCTCATGGCCGCCTCGCGGGGATTCTCCGTCGCGGAGGTCCCCGTGGCCAACCGCCCGCGCCAGCACGGGCGATCAAAGTACGGTGGGTCCAAGTACCTCAAGTCGGCGACCGCGTTGCTCGGGGTGGGGCTGTATCTGCGCTACTCCGAGCGCCCCATGGCGCTGTTCGGCACGTTGGGACTCGTGAGCCTCCTCGCCGGTCTCGCCGTGTGCGGAACGGTCGTCGTCCACTTCGTCGCGTTCGACGCCAACATCGACGACGACATCCCCACCCTGATCCTCGGCGCGATGCTGGTGCTCGTCGGGATGCAGTTCATCGCGATCGGCCTGCTCGCGGAGATCGTCGTCCGCCGCATTCGGGTCGCGGCGGACCTGGGACCGTCCGAGGTGATCGAGGAGCTCTGAGATGGAGCTTCCCGCCGACCTACGCGACGTCGTGGCCGAGGTGTTGTCACAGGTCCCGCGATTGATCGCGCTGCAGGACAGGGATCCGGATTCGCCGATGCGCGGGTGCATGCACCCCGCTTACTGGCGCGACAAGAGCTCCGATGTCGCGGACATGCGACGCCAGGAAGCCGGGCTCGCGTTCGCATGGGCGTGGAAGCACCCGTTCCCCGACAACCGCTGGCAGGGCGACGCCACGGTCCTCCACGCCGCACTGCGCGCCCTGGGATTCTGGACCCGCCAGCAGCACCCGGACGGCACGTTCGACGAGTGGTACAAGAACGAGCACGGGTACGCGACGACGGCCTTCTCCAGCTATGCGATGTCTCTCGCGGTCGAAGCTCTCGGCGACGCGCTCGCGGATCCGCTGCGAGGAGCCGTGCTCGGAGCGCTCTCGAAGTGCGGGCGCTGGCTCGAGAGCCACGATGACTGGTTCAAGACGAACCACCAGGCAGTGGGCGTCGCCGCGCTCGGCGCCATCGGCCGCGTCACGAATGATGAGAGTCTCCTGGCTGCGGCGCGCCGCAACGCACGCGCCATCGTCGACCGCATGCACGACGAGGGCTGGTCGCGCGAAATCTCCGGGCTCGACGTCGGCTACACGTTCCTGCTCGCCGAGTACCTCGCGATGCACGCCGTCCTCACGGGTGAACGCGACTTCCTGCCTGACATCGCCCGGGCGTACCGCTTCGCCGCGTGGTTCCTTCATCCCGACCTGACCACGGGCGCCGAGTACGGCATCTGCGGCAACCCGTATTTCTCGCGCGTGGCGGCGACCGCTCTCGCACCGCACGACGGTATCGCGGCCGCCACGGTGTCCTGGATGGGCCGCCCATCCGACGGACCCCGCGACACGTCATCGACCCTGAAGGACGACCTGCGGCTCGCCCGCTACGCCTACCAACCACTGCTCGCAGCCCTGCTGCACTCCGGGACCCTGGCCAGAGAAGACCTCGACGCGGCGGGGCCCGATGCCGAGACACTGTTCTTCGAGCGAGAGCACGGCGAACAGTGGTTTCCGGAAGCGAAGCTGCTCGCGGTCGCACGCCCGGCGTACTGCGCGTGGGTCGCGCCGTGCCATGGGGGCGTCGTACGCGTCGCGTTTCGAAACGCGGATGGGTTCCATCCCGCCTTCGTGGACCGCGGCTACGCCCTCGATCACCGCGGACGCACGTATCGGAATGCGCACTACGGTCTCGACGTCGACGCGACGTTCGAGGGCGGAGTCCTCACGACGCATGCCCCCCTGGTCCGCTGCGGGTTCGTCATGCCGCCCTACTGGGCGCGCGTCGGCCTTCGCATCGCAACGTCGCTGCCGGCCGGCCACCGCTGGTCGCGCTGGCTCATCGACCAGTGGCGGCGACGCAAGGGAACTGCGCTCAACCAATCGGCGGCCGGAGTCGCGTCGGGCAAGAGCCCGTTCACGCTGCGTCGCGAAGTCCGGTTCCTCGACGACCGGGTGCGGATCGACGACGTCGTGAGCGCACGGAACGGAATCCTGGACCGGGAGTCCATCCATCTCGTCGTGCGAACGCCGTTGCGTCTCGTTGGCGGGATGCCCGATCCGGATGGACGCCTGAAAGCACAGGAGACCGTGTCCACGGCATCCCCCGAAGCGCTGCACGCGAGCCGAGAGATTGCGCTCGTATCTGGTTCGGTGGTGTCCCTGGGAACGGCCCCGGAGCGAACATAACCGTAGGACCCTGTCTCTTTTCGTCATGAGAATCGGTGGTTTGTGCTGGTTTGTCACGAGCCACCGCCTGACGATGATGGGTCCCGCCGCGATCGAGCCAACCCCCACGAATGAAGGTAGCGGATGACTGCCATGGAGCTTGGAATCGCCTCGAAGGCGCGCCTCGTGGCGCTCCTCCTGCTGCTATTCGGATTGAGTCTGCCGGCCGCCGCACAGGGCGAAGAGCATGTCCCAGTCGATGAGGACACCGCAGAGGAGGCGGACGGCGAAACCGGTCCTTGCCCGGAACCCGACCTCAACTGTCACCTGGCGATCTTCCCGAGGCAGACCACCGTCGGCATCGTTCCCAGCGACGTCTCGTTTCCGAATGGCACGGCACGCCAGCGCCACCTCGCGAAGACCTTCTTCCGACTCGGGGTGCTCGAGACCAGCGGTCAGATCAACGGTTGGTTCCAGAATCACACTCTCTTCGCCGTCGAGTTCGATTGGTTCCTGGAAGACGACGTCGATCCGCCGGTCTCGGTGACCCTCGGCATCCGCGTCGTGTTCGAGACGGCGAGCGGTGAAGCGGTCTGCCACATGTACTGCTACGACCTCAACGGGTTCATGACCCGCCAGGCGATGCTCGAGTTGGCCATCGGTCACCCGATGTACGCGCAACGCGTGTGGACCGGCGCGACCGTTCGCGGCTACGGCAACGGCGACAAGAGCGAGATCAAGGAAGACGACAATATCGTGCGCGGCTCGTTTGCGGCCGACAAGATCGAGCTCAACGGCGCCGGAAGCAACTTGATCGATGGCGTCGAGTACGTGGAGGAAGTCGATCTCGCGTCCGGGAACTCAGTGGAGTCGGTCACCAACGTCTCGTCCGTCGAGACGGTCAGCATCCCGATGACCATGGGCTACGCGCGCTGGTACGCGCAGAACTTCGGGACCTACTACTCCGGCGGTGTGACGTTCGAATCGAACGGCAGCATCCCGGGCGGTTTCATCTACGCCGAGGGCGACATCGAGATCAAGACCAGCGGGCAGACCACGACGAGTACGTTCTGCGCCGGCGGGGCAATCAAGCTCGAGGGGTCCGGGGGCAACGACTTCACCTGCGCGTACGCCGATCTGATGTTCGTTGCCTACGACGGCGACATCGAGGTGAAGAGCGGCTCAAACCGCCTCGAGGGCGAGATCCTCGGTGCCAAGGACGTGAAGATCACGGGCAACGACTGCACCTTCCACGGGCTTACCCAAGCCAAGAAGATCATCGTCGACGCGCACGAGTGTCTTCTGTCGGACGGGACTCACTGATCCTCGCCGGGGCCGCTTGACTCCAACCGGGCGGTTAGGATTGGCGTCATGGCCTCGACGCGCATCCTCCTCGCTCTGCTCATCCCCGCCTTCGTCGCCGCCCAGGATCTCGAGGAGCAGGTCGACGCGGTCGTCCAGAAGAACCTCAAGGCGCTTCGCATCCCCGGGCTCGCCATCGGCGTCGCCCGCGGTGGCAAGGTCCTCCTCGCGAAGGGCTACGGGCGCGCGGACCTCGAAAACAACGTGGTCGTCGAGGCCGACACGGTGTTCCGCGCCGGATCGATCACGAAGCAATTCACCGCAGCGCTGATCATGAAGCTCACGGAGGCGGGCAAGCTCTCACTCGACGACGAGCTGCACAAGCACCTCCCCGACTTCCCGAAGAAGAAGCACCGAATCACGCTGCGGCAGCTGCTGAGCCACACTGCGGGGGTCCGCTCCTACACCTCGCTCAAGGAGAAGTGGCGCAAACGGTCCCGCCTCGACCTCGACCACGAGGACCTCCTCGCCGTCTTCAAGGACGAGCCCCTCGACTTCCCACCGGGGACCCAGTGGGTCTACTCCAACTCGGGCTACTACCTCCTGGGCATGGTCATCGAGAAGGTCACGGGTCTGACCTATCAAAAGCACCTGGAGCGGACGTTGCTCCGACCCCTCGGCATGGGCCGGACCTACTACGACGACACCCGCCGCATCATCAAGAAGCGCGCCCACGGCTACGACGTCCGCGGCCGCTCCACCCGCAACGCCGACTTCATCTCCATGAAGCAGCCCTTCGCAGCGGGCGGGCTCGCGACGACCGTCGGCGACCTGATCGTCTGGGTGCAGGCCGTAGCCGCCGGCAAGGTCGTGTCCGAGGATTCCCTCGCCACGATGACCACGCGGACGCTCCTCAAGAGCGGTAGGAGCGTCGATTACGGTTTCGGCCTCGCCCTGGGCAACCTGGCCGGCAAGCGCATCATCGCCCATGGCGGCAGCATCAACGGCTTCTCCTGCAACCTCTCCTGGCTGCCCGACCACGACGACACCGTCATCGCCGTTCTCTCGAACTCGGTCTCCTCAGGGCCCCGGATGCTCGCGACGCAGATCGGCGACATCGTTCGAGCGACGAAATAGTTTTCTGGGAGATTGTGGATCCGGTTCTGAGTCGGGAACGGATTGCAGGCACTGGAGAGCGCGATTGATGGTGGGTTTCTCGTATCGATTCCACCACCCGATCGTCTCTTCAACCCGTTCCTTGTCACCCGCTCGATTCTAAGACTCAACTCTCACTGCAGGAGTCCACTATGTCACGTCTCATCCTCTCCGCTGTCTGCGCTCTCGTTGTTCTTTCCAGTGGCGCCGCCTCGGCGCAGCAGGCCCACGTCGGGGTCGAATATCAGTTCCCCGCCGGGGGTGGAGTGACGGCTATCATCACGGTCACCGGTCCGCCGAACTGCCCCTTCGATCTGTTCATGGGACAGCTGGCACCCGCCGTCCCGGTCCCGTGGGTCTTGCAGTTCATGAGCGGGATGTTGGACGCTAACGGCAGGTGGCAGATCGCGATCCCGCTTCTGGGGAGCTTCAACCTGCCGGAGTTGCATCTGGCGGCTTTGGTGAACTGGGCCGGGGTTCCAATCCCCTCGCCCATCATCCAAACGGCAGTGGTCGTGAATCCTCCGGTCTTCGTGCCGGCCGGTGCCTGCGTGCGCCGCGGGAGCATGACGTATGACAAGAACAGCGGCACGCTCACGGTGAAGGGCAAGGCCTGCCCGGGCGACACGGTGACCATCGTGTTCAACTGGGGCAACCCGATCACTGTCCCGGTCGCGGCGGACGGGACCTTCTTCCTCGAGACCCACGTCACCCTGAACGGGTTCACGGCCATCCGCACCACGGTGAACGGGGCCGGCTTCCTCGGGCCGATCATCCACCGGTAGGGAGCGAAGAGGGGCTGCTGGACCAGGAGTTCGGCATGCCCTCGGGTGGGGAGGCTCGTCATGAGCGTCCCCACCCGGGGCTCGGATTGGCGGCCCGACGGGGCGCCCGGATGACAGATCCCGGTTGATGCGGCGCTGGAGCGCGTCAACATGGGGGGAATCCGGAGATCATTGCAGCCATGACCGAGCCGAACCAAGAAACCGACACGACCACCTCTGAACACCCGTTCCAGGCCGAGGTAAACCAGGTCCTGGACATCGTCATCAACTCGCTCTACAGCCATCGGGAGGTGTTCCTCCGGGAGCTGATCTCGAATTCGGCCGACGCGCTGGACAAGATCCGCTTCCAGGCCGTGACCGACGAGTCCCTTCTCGGCAGCGAGAAGGACCTCGAAATCCAGCTCGTCCCCGATAAATCCGCCGGGACGCTGACCATCATCGACACCGGCATCGGGATGACCCGGGACGAGGTCATCCAGAATCTCGGGACGATCGCACACTCCGGTTCGAAGGGATTCCTCGCCGCGTTGAAGGAGAAGGAGCAGGGCGGCGAGAGCGTCGACCTCATCGGTCAGTTCGGCGTCGGGTTCTACGCGTCGTTCCTCGTCGCGGACAAGGTCCTTGTCCGGACGCTCGCCGCCGGTGACGATCAGACGGCGTGGCGATGGGAATCGGAGGCGAAGGGCACGTTCCACGTCGAGCCCGCGCCCGAATGGACCACCCGCGGGACCGAGGTGAAGCTCTTCCTCAAGGACGACCAGAAGGATGTGCTGGAGGAGTACCAGATCCGCCAGCTCGTCCAGCGCTACTCCGACTTCGTCAGCTGGCCCATCCTGCTCGAGGTCGAGCGTGAGGAAGGCGAGGACGACGACAAGAAGACGGTCAAGAAAGACGAGCGCATCAACAACGCCAGCGCGCTGTGGCGGCGCCCGCGCAGGGAGATCACGGACGAGGAGTACGAGGAGTTCTACAAGCACGTTTCTCGCGACCGGGAGCCGCCCCTCGACACGATCCACTTCACGATCGAGGGCACGACGTCGTACACGGGACTGATTTACCTCCCGAAGAAGGCGCCCTTCGACCTCTTCGACCAAGACAAGAAGCGCGGGGTGCGTCTCTACGTCAAACGCGTGATGATCATGGAGGACTGCGAGGACCTCGTCCCCGAGTACCTCCGGTTCCTCCGCGGCGTGATCGACTCGGATGACCTGCCTCTCAACGTCTCGCGCGAATTGCTCCAAGAGGACCGGATCGTTCGCTCCATCAAGAAGACCATCGTCACCAAGACGCTCGGTGCGCTCGAGTTCATGGCGAAGGAGAGGGCGGACGACTACGCCGCGTTCTGGGACGGGTTCGGCGTGGTCCTCAAGGAAGGCCTCCACTTCGACTTCGAGAACAAGGAGACGCTTGCGAAGCTCGTCCGCTACCGGAGCTCCAAGTCCGACTTCACGTCGCTCACCGACTACGTCGACCGGATGTCGGAGGACCAGGACACGATCTACTACGCCATCGGCCAGAACCGCCAGACGGTCGAGGGCAGCCCGCACATCGAGGCCTTGAAGAAGAAGGACATCGAGGTCCTCTACATGACGGACCCGATCGACGAGTGGGCCGTGCAGGGCCTCGACGAGTTCGACGGCAAGAAGCTCGCATCCGCGATGAAGTCCGACCTCGACCTCGACAAGGACCGCACCGACGAGCAGAAGGCCGAAGACGACGCGAACCAGGAGCGTCTCGAGGACCTCTCCGAACGCGCGCAGAAGGTCCTGGAGGACCGCGTGTCGGAGGTGCGGGTGTCGAGGCGCCTCGACGAGTCACCCTGCTGCCTCGTCGTTCCGGACGGCGGGGTCCACGCCCACATCGAGCGCATGCTCCGCGCCCAGGGCCAGGATCTCCCCGCCCAGAAGCGGATTCTCGAGCTCAACCCCACGCACCCCGTCATCGAACGCCTCCACCTCCTCAATGCGAACCCGTCCGAGTCCGACAAGGTCGAGAACTGGTTCGAGCTCCTCTACGACCAGGCGCTGCTCGCCGAAGGCAGCCCGATCGCGGACCCGCCTCGCTTCGCGAAGCGGATGTCCGATCTGATGACCCAAGCGTTGGAGTCGGAAGAGGAAGCCTGATCGAGGATGACCATCCGGCCCTATCAGCCCGGCGACGACGACATCTGGTGCGCGCTGCGCAGCGCGCTGTGGCCCGAGGGCAGTCCCGATGAACACACCACCGAGATGCGGGCCCTGCTGGCGCGTCCGGAGAGATGGGTCGTGCTGTTCTCGACCGACCGCGTCGGCGCCATCACCGGCTTCGTCGAGGCTTCGATGACCGTCGACCCGGCCCGGCTCCCGGAGGTTCCGGCGATACGGATCGAGGGCTGGTACGTGGGGTCGGAGCTCCGGCGGCAAGGGATCGGCCGCAGGCTGGTGGCCGCCGCCGCAGCCTGGGGCCAGGAGCGAGGAGCCCGGGTGCTCCTGTCGGATGCGGAGATCGACAACGCAGTGAGCCTGGCCGCCCACGCGGCGCTCGGCTTCGAAGAGACGGGCCGGATCGTCCTGCTGCGACGATCGCTGGACTGAGTGCTTCCCGGGGTCTTGGGAAGCGCGAACCGCCAGGGCATGTCGAGTCAATGTGCTCTGTCGGGAACGCGGACCTCCCGAGCAGATTGCTTCACACGCTCTCCTGTACCGTTTCAGCGTCTCTTCGAGGGTGGGATTATCCTTCGCGGGAGACCCGGCTGATC
>NZBC01000187.1 GCA_002687715.1 Planctomycetota bacterium
CCGGTTGCGTCGCGAGCCACGCGATCACTCCGGCGGCGGCGATGGTGCGCCCGATCCCGATCCCGATTCGGCGCCCCGACGATCCGAACAGCGCGGCCGGCACGATGAGGACGGTGAGCCAGGCCAGGCCGGCGAACGCGGCGTACCGAGGTGCCGCCGCCGTCTCGATGCCCGCGTGCTGCACCCGACCGAGCGCGATCATGTACCCGCACCCGAGTCCGAAGCCCCCGATCGCGACCAGCGCGAGCAGGTCCGGACGCCGGCGTCGGGTAATGACCACCGCCAATCCGAGCAGGACCAGTCCCACCTGGCCGATCGTCCCCACGACGTCGGTGAACCCCTCCCCCGCAGACGCGCCCACCAGTCCCGCGCCCTGATAGCGCGAGGCGAAGGCCGCGATCTGCCGCGGGGACGACTCGAACACCTGCCGCTTGTCGGTGCCGGCACCGTCCAGCGACGCCGACGTCGCGACGTGAGCCACGATCGCCACGATCATGCCCAGGCACCAGATCAGGATCGCGCTGCGACGACGGCGTCCGTCCGGGAACGGCCGCAGGACCAGCACCAGCAGCCCCATGGGCCACACGGCAAACCCGGCGAGGAACGACCAGCTGGCCACGAGCGCAAAGGCCGCCGCGACAGCGGTCCGCACGGCGCCGATCGATCGTCCACCGAGCAGGGCGAGCGCTCCGACCGCTCCGGTCGTGGCGAGGGTGAGGTGGATCTGGCAGCCCCACAGCCAGTTCCGCCACCCGTGGAGCGAGAAGAGCACTGCGGCCGCGACAGGCACGGACCACGCCGAGAGCCCCGGCGTCCGGTACAGCAGGCCTCCCACCAGCAGCAACGCGATCGCGACGACGAACACGGACGCGAACATCTGTGCCCGCAGGTCCCAGCCCGTCAGCCGCGCCGAGGCCGCGATCACCAGCCGCGGGAAGAGCGCGCGGTGCTCGTTGTGCTCGTGCCAGACGTCATCCCAGGTGAGGCTGCCGTCCGAGGCTCGGGTCGCGAGGTCCACCATCGACCAGTCGTCGACCAACGGCACGTCCGTCGCACACGCGAAGATCAAGGTGAGGACGGCAGCGATCGGCAGCACGGCGAGGAGCATGGGCCAGATGAGCCTCCCGCCCTGCGGGGACTCGGACCCGACCCTGGCGTTGCGTACAACCATTCCGAGCCAAGTATAGTCAGCAATCGGAGGTGCCGCATGTCGATGCTCGTGAACATGGAGACGCTCGACGCCGAGCGCGGAATCGCCCGGGTCGTCCTGGATTCGCCCAAGGTCAACGCGATGGGCTCACAGCTCCTCGCGCAGCTCGCGGTCACGTTCGAGGGGCTCGCGCAGAACGACTCCGTGCGGGGCATCCTCCTCGAAGGCAACGGCAGCTGCCTCTCTGCGGGGCTCGACCTCAAGGAGGTCGTGGGCATGGACCGTGACCGGCTCGAGCAACTCCTGATCGCACTCGACCGTATGCTGGTATCGGTGTTCACGTGCCCAACGCCGATCGCCACCGTCATGGAAGGCCACGCCATCGCAGGCGGCATGGTGATCGCCCTGGCCACGGACCACGTCGCGCTACGCCGCGGCGATTACCGCGTCGGCCTGACGGAGCTCGCCGTCGGGGTGCCGTTCCCTCGCTCGGCCTACGAGATCGTCGCGTGCGGACTCCCGCCGCGGGCGGTCCGCCGCTTCGTCCTCCAGCCCGACACTCTCTCTCCGGAGGACGCCTACGCCGTCGGCTTCGGCGACACCCTCGGCGACAGCCCCCGGTCGACGGCCCTCACCTGGCTCCGACAGGCAGCCGCCCTCCCGCCTGCCGCCGTGGCCATCGCCAAGCTGCAGATCCGGGAATCGGCCATCCGCCGAATCCAGGAACAAGCGGACGCCGAGCGCCCCCGCTTGCTGGACGAGATCCTGTCGGACGCGGGCCGCGCCGCGATGGCCCGGGCGTTGGCCCGGTAGAGCCGCTTACTGGACCTTGCCGTTCTTGGTGAAAACCTCGTCGCCGGACTCGACGATTACTTCCCAGTCCTTCCCGGAGGCGGTCTCGGGAATGTTGAGGGTGGCGACCCCGGGAACTCCGTTGAGGACGACGGTGTCCTCGAGCTTTCCGTCGATCCACAGCTCAACGGTCGCCGGAGTCTCCGGTCCGGACTCCACGTTGACCGACTGCGTCCCTCCCGCAACGGGCTCCGCGGTGCTGACTGTAACGACAAGCTGGCCGGCAGCAGTGGAGACCGCAGACCCCAGAACGACGAACGCGACGGTCATGAGGGAACGTGAGATGAACATCACAGTGACTCCTATTGGTGGGCTGATTGGACGCTGACTGCACGGGCAATCGTGCAAAGAACAACGACGAGGCTCGATCAATGGTGGCCCGGAAGTCGATTGTCAGGACGCGTTTGGTCCTCATCATCGCCATCCGGGGATGTCTTCAAACGCTGCAGTGTCGAACGTGCAAGGAACTGCACCTTCGGGTGATCGTCGATGGCCAAGGAACGAAGCAGCGGGAGATCGTCAGACGTGGCGTGTTGCTGCAAGTGCGCAGCGAGAAGGATTCGCTTCCAGTCTTTCTCGGCGCTCGCCAGCTTTCGCAGCTCGGCCGGCCACGCAGATGTCGGCTGCACCACAGCCAGCCTCTCCAACGCGTAGGCTCGCCCCTTCTCATCTCCTCCGTCCTTGGCGAGGCGTTCCAAGACTGGAAAGAGGGACGCCTCCAACGACCCTATGTACCTGGCGGCGGTGTAATACCCGTCAGGGACTTGCGTGTCGTGCTTTCCGTCAAGGATGTCATGCGCCCATGTCTGGAGCGACTGCGTCTCAGTGCGCGCGAGGAGGTCCAGCGCATCGGGAACGGCTGCCTTGAAGTTCCGCGCCATTGCAAGAGTCGCCAGCGTGTCCGGCACAGTCGATGGGACCTTCTCCTTGGAGAACCGGGCGATGGTCTGGACCGCGGCCTTGAAGATGGGCTCGTCTTTCGCGTCGAGTGCGATGCGAAGAACGAGGGCGACGCTTCGGTCGTTGAAGGTCCGTCGAAGATGCGCAATCGCGCGAAACCGCTTGCGCGGGGGGTAGTACTGCTCCCGAAGGACCGCCAGCAGGAGCCCTGCGTGCCTCGGTCCGGGATGGTGACCATCGGGAAGACCAAGCAGCGCAATGTGCGCGCGCACATCGTCGCGCTCGATGAAGCGATCGATCCAGTCCGGGTCTTCGCGGCCAATGAGAGCAAGCGCTTCCTCGACGGGACTCTCCTCCGCTCCTCGTGCCCGGAGGTTGAGGATCTGAAGCAGTTCTTTGAACTGCGGGTCGCTCAGTGGGAGGTCGCGCGCAGCAAACTCCGGCGCCCCCGGCACCGGCACCGGCACCGTCGCCGGAGCGGGTGGCACGTCCCTCCAAAGCGGCGAGGACATCAGCCCCACCGCGCCCAGGAAGACCACCGCGGCTGCCGCCACGAGCATCTTCTTTGGGACCTTCCCGACCGGCCCGGAGGGCCCAGAAACCGGATGCGCAGAGGCTGCCCTGCGGAGATGGGGGGCGCTCCGGGGAGGCTGACCAGCCTCGTCCAACGCCGTAAACCCCATAGAAATCAATGACCTCTGCGCGGTCGCCTCGATCCAGGCCTCGCGGACGCGTCCGTCCTTGCGGATCATGTACTCGTAGACGACCACCTGCTCTGGCGACATCTCGCCGTCCAGATAGCGGTTGGCGACATCAAAAAGATCTTCGGATTCTTCGCCATCCCGGCCGTGGAATGTGTGATCAACCATCCCGGCTCTCCCCGGACTTGGTGTTCAATACATGGAGGCCATGGCCATCAACCGCGAGGAATGGAACGACGTGAGAACCGCGCTCCTCAACCGGGAGCCCGATGGGGTCGAACGTCTGTACCGCCGGCTCGACGCATTTCGCGGCCTCGCACCCAAGCGGGTGTCGAAGCAGGACTTCGTTCACGAGTTGCTGTGGCGATTGCTGAATCGGCTGACGCCGGTCACTACTTTGCGTCTGCAAGAGATCCGCGACCTCGGCAGCTATTGCGCGCGCGCCGCTAGGAATCTCGCGCAGGACATGGTCGAACGTGAACGAGCGATCGGCACGATCCGTCACGTCGATCGGCCCGACCAGATCGCGCTGAGCCAGGAAATCGGGATTGCGCTCGAGGAAGTCCTTGCCTCCCTCTCCCCCATCGAGCGGAAGCTGCCGCGACGACGGAACGCCGATCTCCGACCACCAGGCCCGGCGCGCAATCCGGTCCGCGCGACAAAAGATGCGCGCCTTCTTCCGGCAACGCGGGCTGCTGCCTGGTGCGAACCGTAGCCAACTCCGCGGATCGATCGTCCGCTGGTTCGGTTGCGTGCTGGTAACTCTGACCAGCACCGGTCTCTGGTGGTGCTGAGTTGTAGTTCACCGTGCTCTCGATCTTGTCCGCGAGGCGGACGACTGGCAAGTGCCTCCTGGCACCAATGGGACTGGACTGTGGGGTTGCTGATTGGCGCGCGGGTTCTTGGGAAAAAAAAACCACGTGTCAAACGATATCCCCGTTTCGTCTGACTGCGTCAGGACTTGAGGAAGATCCGGATCCGGTCGATGACGATGAGATCCGCCCCGTCCGTGGGCAGGAGCCGGATGAGCCGGACTCCGCGGCCACCCACGGTCGGAAAGCGGGCGGGGACCTTCCACAGTTCGGGCTTGACGGGCAGCGGCGCCGCGTTCTCGCGTTGGGGCCCCTCCCCCGGCTTCGGCCCGTATTCGGACACGCACCGGAAGGTGGGGGTCCGGTCACCGCGCACGATCACCCGGTAGGTGAGCTCGAACGAGACGGGTTTGCCGACGTCCTCGATCACCGGCGACATCAACCACAGCCCCGGCCCGGGACACGCGAACACCACGCTGCCATCGGCGTCGAGCTCTCCACCGATGATCGACGGTGAGCGGATCCACCCCGCGCGCACGTCCGCACCCGTGAACACCACCTCCGCAGGGTCGAGACCGACCGCGCCGTCCGCGGGCAGGTGGACAGCATGGGCTCGCTCGGTCGCACGCGCGATGCGACGAGGCCCACTCTGCGGCCAGTAGACGCCCGGACGAACCGAGACGTCGCCCCGACCAAGTGGAATGCGTCCGATCAGATAGACCGTCGTCTCCTCTCCGGGAAGAAGACCGGGGTCGGGCAGCAAGATCGGTTCGTTGGATTCCCAGAACGCTTCTGCGCCTTGCCACCAGGTCGGCGTGAGCGGGGGCGAGAGCCCCCACCGGCCGCCCGCGATGACCTCCGATGATCGATTCTCGAGGCGCGCACGGAATACCACCAGGGAGGTCGGATTGAACGGAGAGATCCCTGCCGGCCCGAACTCCACGACCTCGAGCGCATCGTGGTCCGACGGTGTCTGCGGTACTCGCGGAAGCCGCTCCGCGGCCTCCCGCCACGCGGCGACCCGGCTCGCCATGACCCGGGCCCGATACTCGTCGCGTCGCGTCGCGTCCCCGAGCCGGTGCGCGAGCCGCGCCGCCTGCAACCACCACGGCGCACCCGCGGCGTCGGATCCACATGCCCGGGCCACGCGCTCCGCGGCTGCGATCGCGTCCTCGAACTTCCCCTGCTCGGCCAGGTCGCGAACGTCGACAAGGTCGGCGCCCGCAGCGACGAGCCGGCGGGCCCGGTCCGCACCCAGGCGCCGCGAGCATGCGGCCTGCGCTCTCGCCGCAACGTCCGGGTCCCATCCACTCAGGATCGGGATCCACACGCCCGTCGCGTCCTCTCCCTCCACAGCCGCAAGCCAGGCGATGACGGCGACCAGTAGCGAATGATGGCGATAGCCGTTGGCGAGGATCTCGACGACCTCGGGCGCGACCGCGAACGTCCGCAACCGAGCGAGCGCGTCGATCCACCGCGCGCAGGTCTTGGCCCGATGCGCCAGAGAGACGAGCCACGGCCGCAGGTCCTCCACACCGCGGGAATCTCCGAGACAGGCCAGGCCGGCGGCGCCGATCAGCTTGACGAGGTCGTCCCCGGAACCGTACGCCACCTCCAAGACCGCGCGGCCCGCCGCATCCCCGGTGCGGGCGAGCACCCAGGCGGCGCGCCGGGCCACGATCGGGGGCCCGGCCAGCAACGGCTGTAGTTGCGGTGCGAGCTGCTTCGACGCGTCCGCCGGAGCGTCGAGCAGTGCCTCCAGGGCGGCGACGACCTCCCCCCAGGGAGCGTCCGTCGCCAAGGTCGCCCGGGCGTCCGCAACGGGGTCCCGTGCCGAACGTGACGGGGGGGAGTCCTCGGCGGTGGCGGCGCGGTTGATGCGTCGACATTCGTCCTTCAACGCCGCGATCACGGAGCGCAGTCGTACGACGTCGTCAGGGCGCCGGGTGGCAAGGTTGCGCTCCTCGATGGGATCCGCTTTCAAGTCGTAGAGCTCGGCGACGGCGTCCGTCGGGTTCCATACGAGCTTCAAATCGCCGAGGCGCAAGGCATCGCGATGGGCCACACCCGGCGACAGCCCCCGCATCGCTCCCGGCAACTCGGCGAATGCGAACGGCATCGGCGCATCGGAGTCGTCGTCGCCGCCGAGCAGCAGCGGCACGAGGCTTCGACCCTGCAGCGGCAGGTCGTGATCGACGTCGAGCAGGTCGAGGATCGTGGGAACGAGGTCGACGTTGCCGACGAGGGCCCGGAGCCGACGCGCGGGCAGCCCCGGCGCATGGACGATCAACGGAACCCGAATCTGCTCTTCATACAACGTCGAGCCGTGGAAGCGCGTGTTGTGCTCACCGAACGCCTCACCATGATCGGAGTTGACGATGACGATCGTGCGGTCGGCAACCCCCTGCGCCTTCAGCGTGTCGAGGACCTCACCGATGGCCGCGTCGGCGCGCGCGATCTCGGAATCATACCGGTCCCTCCGCGCGCTACCGAAGTCGTGCGCGTCGTGAACCTCGTACGGGTAGTGAGGCTCCATGTAGTGAAGCCACAGGAAGAACCGATCGTCCTTCGCATCCTCGATGAACCGGGTCGCGCAATGGGTCTGGAGTCGCGCGCTGCCCTTGAACACCTTCGGCCGGAAC
>NZBC01000188.1 GCA_002687715.1 Planctomycetota bacterium
CCGGGGCCGATGGTCAGCTGACGTAGCTCCCCACTGCAGCTATGCGACCGACCATCCCCCAGGTAGCCCATCCTCGGGTGCGACGGGACCCCTGAGCTTCATTCCGTGTCGGAGCAACAGATCACACTCGACAATATCGCTCTAGCGCGATATGATCGCCCTATGACGATGATTCAAGAGGAGGGGGCAACCCTCGACGAAGTGGCGACAGTAGCGTACGCCCACCTGTTCCAGGCATTTGCGGAGCCGACGAGGTTAGCGATCGTGCAGCACCTCGCCTCCGGGGAGCACCGGGTCCGGGACCTGGTCGAGCACATGGGCCTGGCCCAGTCCACGGCGAGCAAGCATGTCGGCTTCCTCGTCGAGTGCGGCCTGGCGACGATGCGCCCGGAAGGGCGCTCCACCTGGTACTCGCTGGCACAGTCCGAGCTCCTGCGTACCCTCATCGCCGCTGCCGAACGCCTCCTCGATGCCACCGGCACGCAGGCCCTGCTCTGCACGCACCTGCGACTCCCACATACCCACCACGCGACAGATACGGACAAGAAGTAGACATGGGCGCAGGACACAATCACGGCCCCGCCGCTAGCGAGACCGGGCACCCCGGAGATTTCCGCAAGAAACTCTGGATCGCATTCTCGATCACCGCGACGATCGTCGTCGCCCAGGCCATCGGCTCGATCATCACCGGCAGCCTCGCACTGCTGACCGACACCGCCCATGCCATTACCGATGCCTCCGGGCTGCTGGTCGCACTGATCGCCGCGACGCTGATGCTCAAGCCCGCCAACTCCAAGCGCACCTGGGGGTTCCGGCGTATCGAGGTGATCGCAGCCCTCGGACAGTCGGCACTGCTGCTGGTGGTGGGCACGTACGCCGCCATCGAAGGCATCCGGCGACTGTTCGAGCCGCCGGAGGTGCCCGCAAGCGAACTGCTGATATTCGGCATCATCGGCCTGGTCGCGAACATCATCGCCATCACCATCCTCGCCTCCAGCCGCGGTTCGAACTTCAACATGCGTGCCGCGTTCCTCGAAGTTCTCAATGATGCCCTCGGGTCGCTCGGAGTGATCATCGCGGCGATCGTCATCGCCACGACCGGGTTCATGCAGGCCGATGCCATCGCCGGACTGCTTATCGCCACATTGATCGTGCCTCGCGCGTTCAAGCTCATGCGCGAGACCACCGGCGTCCTTATGGAGTTCACTCCCAAGGGCCTCGACCTCGACAAGGTGCGTTCGCACATCCTCGAACTTGACCATGTCAAAGATGTCCATGACCTGCACGCCTCCACCGTGGCGACCGGCCTGCCGACCCTGACCGCCCACGTCGTCGTCGACGACGAGTGTTTCACCGACGGTCATGCCGCGCAGACGCTCCACGAGATCAAAGATTGCGTCGCAGGACACTTCGAGGTCTCCATCCATCACTCGACCTTCCAGATCGAGACCGAGCACATTGCCGAACATGAACCGGAAATCAGCAAGCACGACTGAACGCAGTGCCCCCTCCCGGGCTCGTTCCGGGGGGCTTCCGCGTCACGCAGGTAGGCACTACCCCTATGGGGTAGTATGGCCAATTGGCACCACGGCAGACACGGCAAGGAATCCCATGAAAAACTTCAGGCCATTCCCGAAGTACGGCGGAACGAAAACCGCTGCAATCACCGTCGTGGTCGGCGCTTTCCTGCTCACCGGATGCACGGCCGCCAACGACTCGCCCTCAGCCTCCTCGGCCAGCGGAGCCGAGATCCTTGCCGAGAACGGTCTCGATGGCCTCGACGTGCGTGAGCTGGTCGAAACGCTCGATGCGATCCCGCTGGACGAACGCACGGAGACCTTGACCACGTCGATCACTGCGGAGGCGGTCACGCTCACCGATCAGCACGAACACACGGCAGAGGTGCGGTTGCCAAGTAACGAAATCTACGTATCCGTCGCCCCGTATCGGTCGCAGCCCCATGATTGCTACTACCACAGCCCGACCGGATGCCTGGGTGAGCTGCGCAACGCAGACGTGGCCGTCACGGTGACGGATGCGACGACCGGCGAGACGATCGTCGACGAGGAGATGAGAACCCTCGACAACGGCTTCGTCGGGATCTGGCTGCCCCGAGGCATCGAGACGTCGATCTCGATCACCCACGACGGCCAGACCGCCACCTCCAAACTTTCGAGCGTCGACGACGATGCGCAAACCTGCTTGACCACGATGCGACTGGCCTGAAACCAGCACCACGGGAATACCCCCAGGGGGTAGGGTGTTGTGGTGTGCGTGCGGTCTATCGCACGCAACGTGTAACAGGAAGGAAATCAGTCCCATGAGCGAAGTCACCACCGTCGACACCCAGACCTTCGATGAGGTTGTGCTCCAGAGCGACGTTCCCGTTCTCGTGGACTTCTGGGCAGCCTGGTGCGGCCCGTGCCGTGCAATCGCGCCGGTCCTGGACCAGATTGCTGCCGAGCAGGATGGAAAGCTTCTCATCGCCAAGCTCAATGTCGACGAGAACCCCGACATCGCCTCGCGCTACAACATCAGTTCGATCCCTGCGATGAAGGTCTTCGACAAGGGTGAGATCGTGCGCGAGATCATCGGGGCGATGCCGAAGCCGCAGATCGAGCAGCGCCTCGAAGGTATTATCTGAGGCTCGGCCGTCGAACTGTTCCCGAACTCCGCCGATCGTTGCGCGGCAGTTGACGATCGCCCAAATCGGCGTGGTTCCATACGTAGTCCAAGACTGCGCAGGGCAAGGAGCGCTTGAAGTGGCAGGACCCCGTTACCCAACGCGGTGTTCTGCTGATTTGCAGTCAGATCACCCATCGGGTCGGTGATCCATCCGACTGGCAGACCTATAAGCCATTCCACGAACTCCGGCGACGAACGTGGCCCTCTGTCCTCGTTCAGAACTGCGGGGGCAGGGGCGCCGCGTCGGGTGATGTGCTCCCATCGTGCGACGGCGTCGGCGTATCGCCCCCAGCGACGAAGATGCTGTCGACTAGCGCGAACAGGGTCTCCGCTGCGTTCGAGTTGATGGTCGAGCCGCCCGGTCCGTTAAGTGCGAGGTCGATTATCTGATGACTCAGTGCGATAGTGCCGCCGCGGGCTCTGACCGTCTCCATCGTCTCTCCGCCCCGAGAGGAGTCCGTTGCTAGCGGCGTCCGGAACAGCGCCCCTGCGGTAGGCGACGATGAAGATACGGAAGCGATGGTGATCAGCGCCGGAAAGTGAAGCCGGTAGGCCGATCCATCGTGCGTCATACCGCAAGTCGGCCAGGTCTCCGAGTACGGCGCCTGCCGTCCGAAGAGGTCGGGCTGATGCGTCCCCCAGACCGCACGGGTCGGATGCCAAGTCGCAAACGGTTGCATGGCCAGCGGCTGTAGGATCACGGTCAACGGGTCCACTTGATACCCCTTCGCGGGTCGGGTAGCGGGGGCCGAGAGCAACCCCTTACGTTCTCGATCACGACGCACGCGGGTTGCAGCTCCTCGATTGCGCGTGCCATGCACGACCAGAGCCCCGAGCGAGTACCTGGCGCGATGCCTGCACCCTTGCCGACGATTGAGACGCCCTGGCAGGGGAAGCCGCTTATCACGATTTCGACCGGCGGTACGGTACTCCAGTCTATGACGGAGATGTCGCCGAGGTTTGGGGCATCCGACCAATTGTGAGAGAAGACTTGCGCGACCGAGGTGTTGATCTCGGAGAACCAGACCGTATCCCCCACCAGTGGCGTGTTCGACGGCAAGGTCGAGCCCTCCGTACCCGCTGAAGGTCGAGCCAATTCGCGGCGAGGAAACGGGGGGAAGTGCGACGTGCAGACACAAGTTGCTCCGGGTGATTGGCTTTCCCGGTGCTGAGCGGTTGCCTGCCCTACCGGTCTGGTTGCTGCCAGGTAAGCGAGTCCGTCTCCGGCGCCGAACTTCTCCAGCGCTTCCCACTCACCTCCCTGTCACCTGCGCGACCCTTACCGGGCTTCCCACGGCATAATTTTTGGCTCGGCGTTCTCTCGTCGCCAGCCTGATCACCTACCGCTCAGAGTTGGTCCACACCTCTTGCAGATCAAGGTGTCAACCCAGGTTGACAAGGCTTCGCGGCGGCGGGATCGCGCGGTCACCTGGAGATCGACAGGCCCCGCGGCGGGCCGAGCGAAGGGACAGGAGACAGGTCATGGTGGAACGGGTGGAGCTCGCGATCACGGAGGCTGAGCGAGGCAAGATCGCTGACGATCTACGTCGTTACGGCGCCTACCATGAGCGCACGGGAGTCGATCTCTGGAACGTGTTCACGAAGCAGAAGCCGCACGAGCTGGAGCCTCCGAACCTCACGCAGGAGATCAAGGGCAGGACTGCCTCGCACCACGCGGTTGCTGAGAGCTGCATGGCGATGGCCTCCGTCATCGAGAGCGAGAACCCGTTGCTGCTCACTCCGGAGACGGTCCAGCTCATCCAGGAAGCCTTCGGCGACATCTACGGTGGCGAGTTCCCCCTTGGGCCGCTCGCACGGCAATGTTCTCCCGCATGGCCTCCCGTCGCATGAGTGAGGCCGCCGGGAACGGATCGTTTGCTCTCGCTGAGTTCGTTGTGGTGAACGCGGAGCTGCAACCCTCTGATGCCGAGCGCTACGAGGTCGCGATCATGCACTACCTGACCGAAGCCAACGCGAAGATCAGCGAGCAGCTCGCCGAGTTGCGCACAAGCATGGACGGTCTGAACGAGCAACTCTAGGCGCAACGGCGCGAGATCGACCAGTTGCGCAACCCCAGTGCAACACGCCGACAGCTCCCGAACCCCTTTCGCTCGACCTTCGAGCCCACCGTGCAGGCTCCCCGGCGGCGCGGCCCGTCCGACGACGGGCCGGCCCTGTAGCCAACCTCCGGCATTGAGGCTCACACCGATGCCGTGGTGAGTCTGTCCACCTGGTCTGCATGACGGTCTCGATGCGGGTGATGAGCGCGGGCGACGGGTACAAGTACCTGATGCGCACGATCGCCGCCGCCGACGGCGACCGCTCCCTCTCGACCCCGTTGACCAGGTATTACACGGAAGAGGGAACACCACCGGGCACTTGGATCGGGTCGGCCCTTCGCGGCCTCGGAGACGGGCGGATCGCTCTCGGCGATGAGGTCTCGGAGTCGCAGTTGCAGTTGCTGATCGGGATGGGCCGCGATCCCGTCAGCGGCGACCCGCTCGGGCGGGCCTTCCCACGGTACGTCTCGGTCGCCGACCGGATCGAGAAGCGCGCCGCCGACCTCGACCCCGGCCTGGGGATGGGTGAGCGTGCCGAGCAGATCAGCCAGATCGAGGCCGAGGAGAACGAGCGGGGCAACCGCCGTGCGGTCGCGGGGTTCGACTACACGTTCTCGGTGCCGAAGTCCGTCTCCGTGCTGTGGGGCGTGGCCGACGCCGGCACGCAGGCCCTGATCGCCCAGGCGCATCACGAGGCGATCGCCGAGGTCGTGAACTTCATGGAGCGCGAGGTCGCCGCGACCCGCACCGGCTACACCGCCGCCGACGGCGCGGTCGCCCAGGTCGACGTGACCGGACTGATCGCCACGGCCTTCGATCACTACGACAGCCGCTCCGGGGACCCGCAGCTGCACACTCACGTCGTGATCTCCAACAAGGTCCAGACCGCGTTGGACGGACGATGGCGGTCACTGGATGGCCGCCCGATGCACGCGGCGGTCGTCGCGCTCTCGGAGCATTACAACGCGGTCCTGGCCGACCGCCTCACCGGCACGCTCGGCGTGGAGTGGGAGGCGCGGGATCGGGGCCGGGACCGTAACCCGGCGTGGGAGATCACCGGGGTCAGCGAGGAGCTGATCGAGGAGTTCTCCTCCCGCGCCCGCGATATCGATGCCGAGACCGACCGGCTCATCGCCGCCTACACCGCCGAGCACGGCCGCCGGCCCTCGGCGCGGACGATCGTGCGCCTGCGCGCCCAGGCCACCCTCGCCACACGCCCCGAGAAACAGGTCCATTCCCTGGCCGACCTGACGAGCGGCTGGCGTGAGCGGGCAGGTCGTCTGCTGGGTGAGGACGCGACCGGCTGGGCCGGCGGCCTTCTCGCCGAGGCGCAGCAGGTGCGGCCGTTGCGGGCTGATGATGTGCCGTTGGAGGTGATCTCCGAGCTCGGGCAGGCGGTGGTCGAGGTCGTCGGCGAGAAACGCTCGACCTGGCGGCGATGGAACCTGCACTCCGAGGCGAGCCGGCAGTCGATGGCATGGAGGTTCGCGACAGTGAGCGACCGGGAGGCGATCGTGGAGATGATCGCCGATGCCGCCGAGCAGGCCTCGCTGCGGCTGACGCCGCCCGAGCTCGCCACCAGCCCGGCCGCGTTCCGCCGCCCAGACGGCACCAGCGTGTTCCGGCCCCGCCACTCGACCGTGTTCTCCTCCACGGTGCTGCTGGAGGCCGAAGACCGTCTCCTGGAACGCTCCCGCACCCTGACCGGCCCGGTGGTCGAGGTCGAGACGGTCGAGAAGATCACCGCGAAGCCCGACCAGGAAGGGCGCCTGCACCGAAGCGTGGAAACGCCCGGTGGTCAGCAGGCCCAGGCTCTGCGTCCGCAGCAGCTCGCGCGCCGGCTCGATGGACGGACCGTAGCGCATGTGGTAGCCGACCTGCGCGAACACCCCGCGCTCGGCGACCCGATCGCGCACCCGGCGCAGGGTCGGGACGTCGTGGGCGCCGGGCTTCTCGA
>NZBC01000189.1 GCA_002687715.1 Planctomycetota bacterium
CGCCGACGGGTCGGAGGCGCCGTCGGGAGCGTCGACGCGGTACGCCGACCACCACAGGTCGAACACGCTGCGGTGGGGAGACGCGTCATTCTCCAGGGCCGCCGCCGCCGACCGGAACGACTGCACGAGATCATGGATGTTGTCCGCGAACGTCTTGTCCGGACTCTTGTCGAACCACTTGGGGACGAGCAGATCGGAGGAATGGCCGATGTGGCGCCCGCCCTGATCGTCCTCGACCTCGACCCGGAGCGTGGCCAGCGGCGCCCACGTCATGGTCGTCACGCCGAACCGGAATGGGAGCCGGGTCGTGCAATCGGTTACGAAAAGGTCTGCCTCGACGAGCCGGGTTTTCACGCCGCGTCTCCGCCGTCTGCCTCCGGCTCGCGCATGAACGTGAGCAGGTTCTGGACGCGGGTTGTCGGCGCCGGGAAGAACGGGGCCAGCGACAGCGTGACCGCGAAGTTGATCGCCGCGCCGACCACGCCGATGCCCTGCGGCCCGATCCCGAAGCACCACGACGGCATGCCGCCGTAGACGCTGGCGATGATGTAGGTCGCCGTGAAGCCGATGCCCGCCACCATGCCGGCGACGGCTGGCGTCGTCCCCACTCGCCGGTTGAAGATGCCGAGCACGATCGCTGGGAAGAAGCTCGCCGCGGCGAGTCCGAACGCGAACGCGACGACCTGGGACACGAACCCTGGGGGGAAGATGCCGAAGAGGCCGGCGATGACGACCGCGACACCGATGACAGAGCGCCCGACGAGCAGGCGCTTCGCCTCCGACGCCTTCGGGTTGATCATCTTGAAGTAGTAGTCGTGCGCCACGCTGGATGAGATCACGAGCAGGAGTCCACTGGCGGTGGACAGCGCGGCGGCTAGCCCGCCGGCGGCGACGAGAGCGATGATCCAGCTCGCGAGCTCGGCCATCTCCGGTGTCGCGAGGACGATGATGTCCGGGTCCGGACCGGATAGCTTCTCCCCCCGCATCCGCACCCGACCGTCCTGCCCGCGCACGGCCTCGGTGTCCTTGGTGGCCAGCCACAATTGGTGGTCCTTCTTCACCTCGGCAAGCTCGGCTGCGCTGAGCTTGCCGCGACGGAACACCTCGTTGCGCCCGGCGGTCTCCGGCGTTTCCTCACCGACGTACTGCAGCTTCTTGTCGCCGCCGTCGAGCCAGACGATCAGTCCCGTCTTCTCCCAGCTGCGGAACCAGTCGGGCAGCTCCTCGGCCGACTTCTCTCTCAGGCTCTCGATCATGTAGTACCGCGAGAACGCGGCGGTGGCGGGCGCCGTGAGGTACAGCATCGAGATGAACAGCAACGCCCAGAACGCGCTCCAGCGCGCGGCGCGGACGTTGCGCACGGTGTAGAAGCGGACGATCACGTGTGGTAGCCCAGCCGTCCCGATCATCAACGCCAGCGCCGTGCAGAACACGTTGATCTTGTCCCACTTGCCGAGGAACGGCTCGGTGTAGGACGAGAACCCGAGCTCCTCGTGGATCTGGTTGAGCTTGCCGAGCAGCGTGACGGTGGTGCCCTGAAGCTCGGCCCCGAACCCTGCCTGCGGCACCGAGTGTCCGGTCAGCTTGATGCTGATAGCGATGGCCGGAATGAGGAACGCGGTGATCAGCACCCAGTACTGGGCCACCTGCGTCCACGTGATGCCCTTCATCCCGCCCAGCGTGGCGTAGACGAAGACGATTGCCATGCCGATGATCACGCCCGTGTCGATGTCGACCTCGAGGAAGCGCGAGAACACGATGCCGACGCCGCGCATCTGCCCGGCGACGTAGGTGAACGAGACGAATATCGCGCACGTCAAGGCCACGAATCGCGCGACGTTGGAGTCGTATCGGTCGCCGACGAAGTCCGGGACGGTGTAGTGACCACACTTGCGCAAGTAGGGCGCGAGCAGGAGCGCCAGGAGCACGTACCCGCCGGTCCAGCCCATGAGGTACACCCCGCCCGCATACCCCATGGTCGCAATGAGGCCGGTCATCGAGATGAAGGAGGCGGCGCTCATCCAGTCGGCAGCGGTCGCCATGCCGTTGGCCGCAGCCGGCACGCCGCGGCCGGCGACGTAGAACCCCCGCGTATCCCGGACCCGGCTCACCCAGGCGATGAAGAGGTAGAGCCCGAACGAGAGGGTGACGAAGAGGAGGGTCCAGCCGGGGATGTCCACGCTAGCTGTCCTTCTCGCTCGACGTGATCTTCGCGGCTTCTTCCCGATAGCGCCGGTCGAGCCCATTCATGGCCAGCGCATAGACCAGGATGAGCGCGACGAACGCGATGATGCTCCCCTGCTGAGCGAACCAGAACCCGAGTGGGAAGCCGCCCAGGTCGTACGCGTTGAGGGCGTCGGCCCACAGCACACCGCAACCCAGCCCGACGGTCGCCCACAAGAGCAACAGCACGGACATGAGCATTGCGTTCGCCCGCCAGTAGCGGCGGCGGCAGTCGGTCAACGGATCCTGGTCGAGCGGCATGCGGGCGCAGAGGGTACCGGAAACTGCGACCCCGGGGCGCACTGACCACCCCGACGCCAGGTGGTTTACGGATTGACCGTCAAGCCGAGCGAGTTGGATATGCCGCGCGCCAGCGGGAAGTTCTGATCGATCGTGAGGAAGCACGCACGGAAGGACGCACCGATCAGCGCAGGATCGTTGGGCAGATTGACGCTCGTTACGGCGCGGCCGTTGCTGTCGAGATTCCCCGTGAACCCGACGAAGACCGGCGGGCCCAGAGTGAGGCTGAGGTCGAGCAACCAGTCCGCGTTCAGCGGTACCCGACGAGGGCCGATGGGGATGCCGGGCGTGTAGTCGAGAGAGAGCCCCAACACGTACGCGTACAGCGGATCGAACCGCGCGGACAGGTCGAGCGACCCCGACTGGCTGACGCTGATCGGAGCCAGCGAGCTGAGCTGGTACGACCAGTCGTTGACGATGATGTCGCGGTCCCCGCCGTTCAGGTCGCCGCCGGGGACGAGGGCGCCGCCGGTGTGGTCGAGGATGACCACGCGGCCGTCGCGCGACACCTCGGTGCCCAGGTACTGACCCCCGCACGGGTTGGACGGGAAGAAGAAGCACGGGATGCCACTCTGCACGCCTGCAGCGTTGACCGTGAGCAGCGACGTCGTGCCCAGCAGACGATCGCGTACGAACGCGTCCGACCCGATGTTGGTGTCGTTGGCCGTGAGGTTGTTGGCGAGGCTCGTGAAGACCACGATCCGGCCGTTCGCGGAAATCGCGCCCGTGTTGAGGCAGCCGCCGTCGCCCTGGACGCCGCTCGAACTCACGTTCTCCTGCGTGATCAGGCCCGTGGCCATGTCCTTCACGAAGATGTCACTCGTGCCGTTGGTGTCGCCCACGATCAGGTTGGATGCGACGCTGTTGAACATGACGTAGCGACCGTCGGGACTCACCCCGATCGAAACCGAGCTGCCGTTGCCTTCGATGCCCGTGGCGCTCACGGAGACGCGGACGGTGACGCCGGACAGACGATCGCGCCGGAACACGTCCCGGGTTCCGTTGCCATCCCCGGTTACGAGGTTGGTGGCAGCGCTGTCGAAGATCACGTAGCGACCATCGGCGGCTACGGGCCCTCCCCGCGACTCCAAGTCGCCGATCACTCCGGCTGGGGAGGCGCTGATGACCTCGGTCACCGCGAGCTGCCGGTCATGCAAGAACACGTCGAACGCGCCGTTGGTGTCACCGACGGTGAAGTTGCTCGCCAGGCTCGTGATGACGACGTAGCGACCGTCGGGCGTCATGGAGTAGGGCCAGCTCCGCTCGTTGCCCTGCACTCCGCTCGTCGACACGCTGACCCGCGTCGTCATCCCCGTCGTCCGGTCGCGGACGAACGCGTCGGCGCGACCGTTGGTATCGGGGACGACCAGATTGGTCGCGTCGCAGGCGAAAGCCACGACGCTGCCATCATCAGACGGGTAGCCGGAGCTGTAGCAATTCAGGTTCGCGGGTGCACCGGTCGTCGAGATGCTGATCATCTCGGTGGCGCCGCTGATGAAGTCCTTCAGGAACACGGCCTGGTTGCCCGTCGCGTTTCCCGTGAGGTTGGTGGCACGGCTGTAGAAAGCGATCCAGCGGCCGTTATCGGAGATCTTGGGTGCCCCCGAGCTCCCCGTTGCCTGGACGCCGGCCGCAGATGCGGAGGCCAGATGCGTCGCTCCCTGGCCAGAGACGAGCGGGAGCAAGACGAGTAGGGCAGGCCAGAGCCGGAGAAACCGGTGCATGGTGGGATCCTGATCCAGAGCGAACTTGGGCAGGGCCATTCCAATGAACTCGAGGTCACGATTTCATCATCAGGGTGCGATCGTGATCCTGACGGCGTTGGATGCGCCCCGAACGAGGCTCCAGGCATCGTGAACGATGAACGCGGCCCAGACGTCCATTCCGACGAGTGAGATCACGTTCGGTATCTGGACCGACGCGGTGGCCTCACCCATCACGTCCAGCGTCCCGTTGAAGCCGAGGAGCGCGGGGTTCCCGGGCCGAAGGCTCCACTGGAGCAGAGAGTCGTCCGCGAGCGGGACGCGTCGCGCGCCGACGAGTGGACCGGGACCGGGTCCGAGCGCCAGACCGGCGAGATAGGACGCGCCGGGGTCGAGCG
Source organism: Planctomycetota bacterium (assembly GCA_002687715.1). Taxonomy (GTDB): domain Bacteria; phylum Planctomycetota. Next base: position 4,625 of record NZBC01000189.1, read on the forward strand.
AGCCGCGTAGTTGGAGGGTCGCATACTGTCCGATCTGGGCCGGTCCAATCGGCCGGGTGGTCCGGGACCAATCGTTGACCAGGATGTCGGTGGCGATTCCGTTCCCGTCACCGCCCGGGACGAGGAGATCGCCGGAGTGCTCGAACGCGACGATGCGAGCGTCGCCGGAGAGACTCACGGGGAGTGGCACCTTGCACGGAAGGGCCGGATTGATGCACGCCGGCGTGCCCTTCAAGCCGGTGGAGCTCTGCGAGACCAGGATGGTCCGCGCGGCGGCGAGGTCGCGGATGAAGACGTCGGATGCGATATCCGGGTCGTCGACGGTGAGGTCGGAGGCGAGGCTCCAGAATGCGACGTGGCGGCCGTCCACCGAAATGCTGGCCGGGCCCGGGGTCGGACCGTTGGACGGCGCTCCGAATCGGGAGACGGTGATGAGGCTGACGGCGCCCGAGACCATGTCCTTGCGCACGAGCTGGGAGTTGCCGTTCGGCGCGCCGGTGCCGAGGTTCGTAGCGAGGGTCGAGAAGACGACGTGGCGTCCCTCGGCGCTGATCGTCGGTGCGGACGACGGCAAGTCCGCCTGGACACCGTTCGGATCGACGCTGACGATCTCGAGCTGTCCGGTGGAACGGTCGAAGCGAAAGACGTCGGCCACGCCGTTGGTGTCGTTCGGCACCAGATCGGACGCGCGGCTCCAGAACACGATGAACCGACCGCTCGCGGATGCCCGTCCGTCAGCGCTCGTGTCGTTCCCGCTCCTCCCGGTCGGCGTGGATGAAACCCGGCTCGTCGTGCCGATCCAGCGGTCGTGTAGATACACGTCATCGAACACGCCGATCTCCCCCGGGGAGAGGTTCGTCGCGCGGGTCGTGAACACGACGAAGCGTGCATTGTCCGAGATGTCGTCGAGGCGGCTGGCGCCATCGGCCTCGACTCCGTTGTTCGTGATGCTGATGCGGCGGGTAGTGGTCAAGATCCGGTCGCGCACGAAGACGTCCCGGACCAGATTCGTGTCGCTCGGTACGAGGTCGGGGGCGGCGCAGTCGAACGCTATGAAGCGCCCAGCAGCTGACGGAGCGCCGCGGCTGCCCGTACATCCGACCGCCGTGGGGAGCCCGGTCTGAGTGACCGAGATGAGATCGACGCTGCCCGTGAGGGCGTCCTTCAAGTACACCTGCCACGTACCCGGAAGCCCCGAGAGGTTGCCACCGAGGCTGGCAAAGACGAGCCAACGCCCGTTGTCGGACACGCGCGGGGCGATGGCCCCGGCGTCGGACTGTTCACCCGCTCCGGTCGTGCTGGCGACCCACGTGGCCCCTTGGGCGGCGAGGACGCCTGCGAGCAGCGTCACGATCAGCAGGCAACGAGCGGGTCGGACCATGTCATGAGGATACCCAACCCGCCGCCGCGAGCCGCGGGTCATTTGGGGACAATTCCCTCCGCCAACGGCAATGAATACCACAGCGTGGCACCCGGTTGCGACCGCCACGCATCGAGCTCCGCCAGCTCGGATTCCAGATCCGCCCGGGGCAGGCGCCCGGCTGCATCCAGCGCGTCCGCGGCGCCCGCGAGCACTCCACGAAGATTGTCCACGACGAGCGGGAACAGCGGCTCCCCGATGGTTGCTCCGTAGAAGACGGCGGTGGTGCGCACCGTCGCGCACCCCGCAGCGGAGAGGAGGGCCGCGAGCCGGCGTCCCACGAGCGGGTCGCATCCGTGGTCGGCATAGCTCTCCCAGTAGGCTCTCCAGGCCTGCTCGACGCCCGGGCAGCCCGGCCAGAGTCGCAGCAGGTCGTGGTCGTCGTCGAAGAGCACGACGCGGCCGCCCGGGCGCGCCGCCGACACCATCTCGCGTACGACCTGCTCCGGGTGGGTGACATGCTCGAGGAGAAACCGTGCGTGCACGAGATCGAAGGACTTCCGCTCGTCGTCAGTGAGTGGGAGATCAGTCGCATCGCCAGGCCGCAATTCCATCAGTGCGTCCTCCCCGGCCTCTCGGGCTTGCCGCATGGCTTCCGCCCGCTGCCGTTCGTCCCGCTCGATTCCGACCACTCGCGTGCCCGGGCCAGCCGCCCGCGCGAGCGCCCGGGTCATCTGACCGAGTCCGGCGCCCACGTCGAGGATCGAGCTCACGCCGCGGAGATCCAGCTGCTCGAGTTCACGATGGTTGAGGATGTCCTGCATGCGGGTGAGGCGCGCCTGCTCTTCTGGCGAGAATCCGTGGATGTAGTCGTCGCTCACGTAATCAGTGCTCCCTAACCCGCGCGGGGGTGTCGGTTCCTTTCGCAGGAAAACGACCCGGCCGTGCGCCTCAAGCCTGCCCGACCGATGCTGCGATGAGAAGACAGGAGGTGTGTCGATCTCAGCCCTCGAAATCACCCTTGCCGGCTTCGCTCCCGGGCTCTTCTGGCTCTGGTACATCCGCCGCAAGGACCACAACGAACCTGAACCGCGGGGCATCATTGCGCGCGTATTCGGCCTCGGCTGCGCCTCCGCGTTCCTGGTTCTGTGGCTTCGACCCTACATCGATCCCTTCGCACCACCCAACGCCGGATGGCATCGCGATCTCATCGACGCGTTCCTGCTGACGGCCGTGCCCGAGGAGACGGCCAAGTTCCTCGCGTTCCTGATCGGGGCCTGGTGGTGCAGCGACCTCGACGAGCCGCTCGATGGCATCGTCTACGGCGCGGCGGCGGCCCTCGGGTTCGCGTCGGCGGAGAACGTCTTCTATCTCATCCAGACGGGCGACCCGGCGCTCATGGCGCTGCGGGCGTTTACGGCGACCCTGGCCCACGTCGGGTTCACGGCCTCACTTTGCTTCTCGGTGAGCCTGTCGCGGTTCGGGGTATGCGGTAATCGGTGGCTGATCGGCATCGGTGCGTTCATCGCGGCCGTGGTGTTCCATGGGGGGTACAACCTGTTCCTGTGGCGCGGGCCGCAGTACACCCATCTCGCCCTGCTCGGGATCCTCCCGCTCTCCCTCGCGCTGCTCGGCGCCAAGATCAAGTGGTCGCAGAAGCAGTCGACCCTGTTGCATCCCCGTCCGGCGAAGGTCTGATCTGCGTCGCCGACTACGAGGACCTGCTGGAGCGCAGCGTCAAGCCTTGGGTACAGCGGGCACCCGGGACGACA
>NZBC01000190.1 GCA_002687715.1 Planctomycetota bacterium
GGCCGCGAGCGTCGCGAAGGCCGGGGCGAGCACGGCGGCCGCGAGCGTCGCGAAGGCCGGGGCGAGCACGGCGGCCGCGAGCGTCGCGAAGGCCGGGGCGAGCACGGTGGCAAGGAAGGCGGAGAAGAAGGCGGCCAGCGCGTCAAGAAGAACGAGAAGTGGGACAAGACCCGGAACGGCGCTCGCCTGGTGCTCCAGTACGACGCCGCGTCTCACTCCTTCAAGGGCGTCGTCTACAACACGACGCGCAAGACCCTGTCCGAGGTACGGGTGGAGGTGCATCTCTCGAACGGGACGGAGCTCGGACCGACCAAGCGCACCGACCTCGAACCGGGCCAGAAGATGGCCGTCGAACTCTCGGCTGCCGGCCAGAAGTTCGATCGGTGGACGACCCACCCGGAGCACGGCAGCGAAGAGGGCCACGGCCCCGGCCACGAGGGCGAAGGCGACGGCGAGCACGGTGCAGGAAGAGAAGGACGTAACGACAACCGGCCCAGGAGCGCGGCGCTGCGCCCGCTCTACAACGAGCTCCTCCTTCTCCGCGGCGAGATCAAGACGCTCTCGAACGGCCTTCGGCGCAAGCGGTAGGACCCTGATCGACGTGGAGTGCGGGAACGACAATCGCGTTCCCGCCCTTCCTTTCCGGTTGCAACCTCGGCCTCCTCGCAGATGATCGACACGGACCCGACCCCGGCGGCCGTCCTGGTCCGTCGCGGCCGGTACGCGTGATCGCTCACCAGACACCCGAGAGTACGCCGCCATGTCGTTCCTGCTGAAGCGCTCGTGGATTGCAGCCGTCGCCCTCTTCGTCGCCGTTGCTCCCGACGGGACCCTCGCCCAAGACCAGGCGGAGCCGTTTCGCCTCGCGCGCATCCTCGGCGATCGCATGGTCCTGCAACAAGGGAAGCCGATCACGGTCTGGGGATGGGCCAAAGCCGGGTCCGCCGTGGACGTGACGTTGACCCAAGACGCGTCGGCCGGCAACGCGTTCGTCGCCAAGGCAGTGGAGCAGGGGACGCGCCGACCGGACACTGCGCCGTCGTCGGACGCCTACGCGGTCACGATGCAGTACGTGGAACGCAACCCGCCCCCCGCGATCTCGCTCCACCAGCGCGTCGTCGCCGGGAAGGACGGTCGCTGGGATGCGCGCTTCGATCCGGTCACCGCCAGCTTCCGGCCGACGTGGATCGCCGCCGTGAACGACGGGAGCGTCCGCGTGGCAACGGACGTCCTCATCGGCGAGGTCTGGGTCTGCGCCGGCCAGAGCAACATGGCCTGGGGCAACTTCAACCGCAAGGGACGCGAGGTCGCGTCCGCCGACTTCCCGGGGCTGCGCTACATCGCGTGGGAAGACTCGTGGTACCAGCCGCTCGAGGACGTCCGCAGGAACATCACCTGGCGGCAGTGCAGCCCCGTCAACGCGGAGAGGTTCTCCGCGGTTCCCTACCTCTACGGGTTGTTCCTGCACCGCTACCTCAAGGTGCCGGTCGGCGTGATCAACGTCGCGCGCGGCGGGACCCTGGGGCAGACCTGGTGCATGCGCGAGGAGCTGAACGGAATCGACAGCGACATCGTGCGCACGGTCCTCTCGGACTACGACGCCGAGACGGCACGGTGGGATGATGCCGGCGAGGTCGAGCGCATCCTCACGTCGTGGAAACGCGACTGCGACGTGGCGAGGGCCGCGCACGCCGAGAAGCGCGCCAAGGCCGAGACCGAGGGAAAGAAGAAGCCGCGGCTGAGGCTCCCCAAGAGACCAGGAGATCCCCGTAGCGGCTGGAGCCCACCGGCGGGGCTGTTCAACGCGACGGTCATGCCGATCCGCGATCTCGGCGTCCGCGGCGTCCTCTACTACCAGGGCGAGAACAACAACTTCATGCGCTGGACGCGGTACGAGCACACGTTCCCCCGGGTGCCGGCCTCGTTCCGCAAGGCGTTCCGGGACGAGACGCTCCCCTTCGGTTGCATCAGCCAACCCGGTTGGGGGAGCTTCGGCATGGATCCCGAGCTCGCGACCGTCGCCGAGGGGTATGCCATCGTGCGGGACATCCAACGTCGCGCGCTCGCGGACGACCCGAACGGGGCGATGATCGCGACCTATCCGACCGGGAACTCCTACATCCACCCCGGTGAGAAGATACCAGTGGCCGAGTACGCATCGCTCTGGGCGCTGGCCAAGGTGTACGAGAAGCCGGTCGTCCATCGTGCCAACGCCTTCCAACGACTGGTTCGCAAGGGCGAGAAGCTCCACCTGTTCTTCGACGCGGATCCGGTGGTGTACGACCGGTGGAAGCACATCGAGAACAACGCGGCCTGGCAGGTCGTGCCGTGTGCACGCCAGGGCAACGCGGCCTTCCAGGGCTTCATCGTCGCGGGCGCGGACCGTCGCTGGTACCCCGCGCAGGCGAAGCACAATAAGCTCGACGGCAAGTGGACCATCGCGGTCTGGAGCGACCTCGTTCCCGAGCCCGCCGCCGTCCGCTACGGTTGGGCCAACTGGCCGACCGGAAACATGGTGGGGCGCGAACGACTGCCGCTGCCGACCTTCCGCACCGACGACTGGCCGATCCCTACCGGGATGGACTACACCGAGGAGGCGAAGAAGGCGTCTCAGAAGCGACTCGAGGAGCTGCGAGCGCTGGCGAAGAGGCAGGCACTGGATCGCAAGATCCGCCAGCTCCTGATCGACCTGCCCAAACTCGAGAGCGACCTCCACAGGGGCGACGCCGCCGCCGCGATCCGCGCCAAGCTCGCGCGCCTGGCAGCGACCCTGGACGAGCTCCAGGCCTCGCGCCGGCTGACCCGCGCCATCAAACGCGATCACCCCGGTGTCGCGGAAGCGGTCGAGGCCATGCGCAAGCAGATCGAGGAGCTGCGCAAACGCATGGGGAGATGATCGTCGTCTCCGTCCGCCCGAACGCTCACGCCCGAGGGCGACGGATGCAGACGTCGCTGGCGGAGTCCAGGATCGCGATCCGGAATCGCCGGACGAAGTCGTCGTCGCCGTCCACGAATGAGAAGACGATCTCCCTGATCGGGCTGTCCGGCTCCCGCAAGGCGCGCGTCATCTCGACGGCGAGAACGGCGGCGACCTCGTGCTGATCGAGGCGGCCGGTGCCCGCCCCCAGCGCCGGCATGACGATCGACGCGATCCCCTTGTCCCGCGCGAGCGAGAACACGCCCTTCGCGCAACGGGCGATCACCTCGAGGTCGGGCCAGCCGACGTCGGGACCCGTGAGGTCGATGGTGATGGCATGAAGCACGTGCTTTCCGCGCAGACGTCCCGCGCCCGTGACCAGGACGTCGCCAGGCGACGCCGGGAGTTGAGCACGGGCCTCCTTCTTCACGGACGGCCCCGCGGCGTCGTCGATGGCGGCCGCCACTCCACCCGCCATGGAGATGCCGTTGTCGTCCGAGCTGACCCAGGCCTCGGCGGGTACGGACGTGAGTGAACCGTGACAGAGCCGGATGCAGCGGTCGGAGAGCCAGTACTCCTCCCGCCACTCGAGTCCAGTGGGGCTGGTCGGCTCCGGCACGTCCGCCACGTCGACCTGATCCGTGGCGCCGAACGAACCGCCGAGGATCGCGGTAACGGGTTCTCCCTCGGCAGACTCGCGCCAACGGTCGCCGGCAGCGACCATGGACTCCGGCCGGGCGAACCGCTCCGGGTCGATCATGTGGAGGACGGTTCGTGCTCTCCCCTCCCCGACGATCTGCTCCATCTCCGAGCGGAGATCGGCCAACGAATCCAGGTCGCGCTTACGTCTCAGGAGCGCTCCGAAGGTCTCCGAACCGCGGAACGGGTTGTCGCGGCGGAGGACCTCGCAGACCGTGACGCCGAATGCGTAGACGTCGACCCGCGGACAGCTGGCCGCCTCCCGCTCGTAGGTGTCGACTCCCAGGCCCATCGCGAGGAGCTCGGGCGCCATGTAGAGAGGAGTCCCCACGACGGAGTCCATGGTCTGCTCCGCTCGGGGGGCGGCGATGTTCTTGGACATCCCGAAGTCGAGGATCTTCGCCGTGAGGTCAGGACCGACCATGACGTTGGCCGGCTTCAGGTCCCGGTGAACCAGCCCCCGCTCGTGAGCAGCCGCCAACCCCGCCGCGATTTGCTCGATGAGGTCGAGGTCGGCCTCTCTGTCCTCTCCCCGATTCCGGACCCAGTCCGCGAGCGTCTCCCCCTCGACGAGCTCCATGGCGACGTAGGGACGGCCGTCTTCCGCCAACCCCGCTTCGAAGACCGTGACGACGTTCGGATGATCACGCATCAGGGCGGCGTTACGTGCCTCCACCTGGAGTGCGCGGTGCAGCCGCTCGTCTTGCGCCACGTGAGTCGGAAGGAGCTTCACCGCGACCGGCGCGTCGAGGAACGTGTCCCGAGCGCGGTAGACGACGCCCATGGCGCCGCGCCCGAGCTCCTCGTCGAGGCGGAACCGGCCGATCGTGTCCGGCTTCTTTTTCGGTGGCGCCGACGGTCTCCGCGACGAAGGGAGCGTCGCTTTCATTGACCCGCCGTCCGTCGGGATGAAGAAGCAGGACAGGCTCTGCGTGGCCGTCGCGAACCGCGCCCGGACGATGGCGAGATCGGCCGGCGTGAGAAAGCCGTTCTCGACGAGCCACCGACCGTCTCTCGAGCCTCCGGACTCGCGGATCTGCCGGAGGCACTCCGCGTGGCGGTCGGCCGGGAGAAGCCCGTGGTCCAACGCGATCTGGGCCAGAGCAGCGGCTGTACAGCTCTCGTGGTTCATGTGCGGACGGCCTCGCTCACTCCGTGGGATTCGCCCGTGGATCGCTCACCCGGCCGAGGAACAGCAAGATGCCGGTCGCTCGTTGTCTGATCGCGAACAGGAAGGGACGGTCCGCCCTGAACTCCAGCGGAAGCTCCGCCGGGATGCCGATCGCCCCCGTCATGAACACGACGGCCGTGGCGGCAGCCGCTTCGGTCCCTCCTTCCTCGACCTTGATCCACGCGCTGTGCAGGACCTCCGTGATGACGAGCGCGCCCGCGCCTCCGTCGATGCCGCCGAAGTCGGCGCGGTCCACCTCGAACGCCTGGTGGAGGCCCATGCGGTCGAGGGCTTCGGCCAGCCCGAGATCGCACTTCATCTCGAAGCGAGGGAGATGGAGGGCCACCGACGTCGATGAGGCGCTCTTGGTCCATGAGCGCCAGGTGTCGACCGAGAGGTCCCGTTCGAGCTCCGTGATCTCGAGGCCCGGACGTGGGAGGACGACGTCCATCACGATGTCGTCGTCCTCGTAAGGTAGCTGTACGACCTGGACGCGGTCATCCTCGAAGTAGGACACCGTCGCGTCGTCGTGCATCGTCGGGACGTCGGTCGTCCCACCGCTGGCCAGGTGAAAGGGCGCAGGCGCGGTCCGGTCCGGCTCGAAGGGGCTCGACCACGCGGCCTTGAACCAGACGGCGTTCGTGAGAACGAGGCGCGTGTCCGCGTCGATCATGCCGATCGGGATCAGCTCCGGGATGCGATCACGAGTGGTCGTCGCGATGTCCCCGTTGATCACGCCTCGAACGGCCTCCGGGTCCGCAGCGAAGTCGACGGCATGCGCCTGGGCGTCGTACCGGGCTCCGATTCTCTCTACGTAGTCGGAACGGAACGGGTGCCCGACCTGTCCCCAGAGAGCGTTGACGATGCTCAGGGCGAACCCGCGCTGCTCGTCGGTCAGTCGATCGAGCGCCCGGCGAGCGGCCTTCTCGATACCCGCTTCGCCTTCCGGGAGCGCCAGCACGGCGGAGAACTCGGCGGCCGTTTCGCCACGCGCACCTTCCAGCGCCATGAGCAACGCGAGGTGGATGCTCAGGGGGGACACGGTGACGTTCCCCTCCTCATCGATGTTGCGGTAGAGCTCGAACGCGAACCGACCGAGTGCGGAGGAGAATGGGCTCGTCATGAAGCGTCACTCTACCCGGTGGGCGTCACGTTCAGGGATGCGGGAGCCGCCTCAGCGTAGGTCCCTCTCGGTGAGGCTGACCTCGAAGATCCGGCGACCTTCGCGGTTGATCCAGGTCGCCACGAGGGTCGCCGGGTCGCGGGCCGTGTCGGCGACGATTCTCGTGAACACGTGGGGCTCGACGGCGTGGTGGACGAGGTATTGATGCGGCACGTCGAGCGAGGCGATGGTCCGGTCGTGCAGCGGGCTGGTGGTGAACGGCCAGAGGTCGTACCCGATGCGGTCCTTCATCGGATAGCGAAGGGCGCGCGAGACGTGGATATCTCCGCCCATGAGTATGCACCCGTCGATCTTCTCCTTACCGAGGAAGTCGAAGATCGCCTCGCGTTCGTGCCGGTAGTTGTGCCAATCGTCCTTCGACGCCTTCGCCTTGGTCTTCGACTTGATCCGGCCATTGGGCGCCCGCAGCACGAGCGTGAAGTCACCGGGTGCGGACGGGCGGTACCAGATCCGCGCCCGCTGGGTATCCACGTGGCCGACCATGGGGCCGACGGCTGCCGTCGGGCCTGGTTTCTGGACGACGGCCGGCGAGGCGATCGCCATCAGTCCGAGCACGAGCAGGGCGCGGCCGCGGAAGATCATGGACGCTCCCCTCGGGCAAGCCGCGAGTTGACGTCTTGGACGACCGGTTCGATGTCGGCAAGGCTGTCGATCACGTAGTGCGCGCCGGCGTCCTGCAGGATGGTGCGCGTCTCTTCCATCCTGCGCTGGAGGTCGTCTTCCGGGAGGGTCTCCGCTTGCTCGAGGTTATCGATGTTCATGTAGTTGCTGTAGCGCACGACGCCGACGCCCCAGCATCCCGCCTCCACGGCTTCGCCCACGCCGGAGGCGGTGTCGTCGACCTTGATCACCGACTGGATCGGGCGGACGTCCATCAGATCGAGGTTGCGGTAGACCATGAACGGCCGGGGGCGGGCCCCATTGATGACCTCGTCCCCGGCGACCGACGCGTCCGGGCGATACCCCTGTCGGCTCGCGTCCTCTTCCAGGATGTCGACCATGGAGCGAAGGAAGCCCGTCGTGCTTCCGATCTTGATCCCTCGGGCCTGGAGACGTTGCGTCACCTCGGCGACGCCGGGCAGCAGGGTCGTGTATTGACGTAGACACTCGAGCTGAAGCGGGACGAAGTCCTCGAACATGCGCGCCGCCTCATCATCCCCCGGATACGACCCGTGGATGCTCTTCCAGCGCTCCCGGATCTCAGGCACCTCCGTCAGCTTCTTGATGTGGAGGTCCTTGCGCAGACCCATAGGCCCGCGAGCTTCCGACATGGAGATCTCCACACCTTGGCGCTTGAAGACCTCGACGAATACGACCGCGGGCGCGAGCACGTACGCATCGGCAGTCGTTCCACTCCAGTCCAGAACGAGCGCCTTGACTTCACCGCGGTAGGTACGCGCGGCGACATTGTCAGTCGACATCATCGGTGTGTCTCCATTACCAACGGGTGAGCGACGCGAGGGTAACAGCGCGGTGTATCAACCGACCATGATAGTATGCGCACGCCGCTTGACCCCTTGCACGCGCGAGGCTCTCGTTCGCTTCCGATGCCGATGACTTCGCAGGGATCGTCGACCACGCGAGCCACTCCGCCACGGCGGGTGGCACTGCTCGTACACACGGCGAGCGACTGGAGCCGGCAAGTCCTTCGAGGTGTGGCCAACTTCGCCGCCGAGCACGGGCACTGGGACTTCCACGTCGAGCCTCGTGGGTTCTACGAGAACCTCAGCCTGCCGCGCGATTGGTCGGGAGACGGGGTGATCCTCCGCCTCACGCATCCGGGACTGACGCGAGCCCTGCGTCGAGCCGGGCTGCCCGCGGTCAACGTATCCTGGCTCGGCCGACACACCCCGGACGTCCCCAAGGTCGTTTCGGACGAAGGCGCGTGCGGGAGGTTGGCCGCCCAGCACCTCCTCGAGAAGAGCTTTCGCAGCTTCGGATACGTCGGCCCAAAACGGCAACATGGCTACGCCGATCTCCTGGGAAGGGAGTTCAACCGGTGCGCCTCGGAACACGGATACCCGTGCTCCAGCGTGGAACCGATCGGTGGAGACGACCTGGGTCGCGTGCAGGAGCAGTTGCGAAAGTGGGCCCGGCAGCTGCCCAAGCCGGTCGGCGTCCTGGTGTGGAACGGCGCGACCGGCCGGGAGCTGACGGTCGCGTGCGCCGCCATGGGCCTCGAGGTCCCGGAGGAGGTGTCGGTCGTCTGCTCCGAGCACGATCCCCTGATGTCGGCGATGGCGCCGGTGCCGCTTTCCAACATCGACCAGGCACCCGGGCGCGTCGGGTACGAGGCGGCCGCTCTCCTCGACCGCATGCTGAGCGGCGATCCCGCGCCGCATGAGCCCGTGCTCATTCCGCCGCTCGGCGTCATCCACCGACAATCGAGCGACACGACTGCAGTGGAGGACCCGGTGGTCGCCACCGCCCTCCAGTTCATTCGTGACCACGTGCGTGACCCGATCAACGTCGTCGATATCCAGAAGAGCCTGTCCGTGTCGAGGCGGGTGCTCGAGTTGCGATTCGTTCAGGTGCTCGACCGAACACCAGCGGCCGAGATCCGCCGCGCCCGCCTCGAGCGCGTGCGCCGGCTGCTCATCGAAACCGACCTGTCCGTCGCAGCCATCGCACGCCAGTGCGGCTTCAACCATGCGGAGGTCCTCAGCCGCGCGTTTCGTCGCGAGATGGGCCTTTCCCCCAGCGGATTCCGCGCCAGGCGCTAGGGGTCCGCGCTATCCTGCAGGCATGCGGCTCGCATCGTCTGCCCTGCTCGCCGTCCTTCTCGGCGGAGCGGTCCACGGCCAACCAAAACCGGCGGAGATCGTCCGCCTGATGGAGCGGGGCTGGGACGTGCCGGACGCGGAAGCCGCGAAGACCGTCGACCTCCTGCTGCCGCTGTTCGGACGGGCCGGTCAACCGGACGAGCTCCTCAGGCTGCGGTACCTCATGGGCGGGGACGACCTCTCGCGACTCCTCGCCCGGTTTCCACCGCCGCCGCGGTCGCTGACGGCGAGGGAGATCCTCGGTCAGACGCACCGGCAGATGCGGGCGGAACACATCCCCCTTCTCGCCGCCCTCACCCGGCGAAAGAACGACCCCGAGCTCGTGGACGAGGCACGGGACGCGATCACCTTCCTCTGTGCGTACACCGACCGGTTCCGCGAAGACGTCGCGGCCGCGGTGTTGGAGTCGATGGGGGCTCCCCGGATACCTCTGGTCCCCGGAAGCGGACTGCCACCGTCGCTGGCGTCGACTCTTGCTGCCTTCTACGTCGGCACGGAGTCGATGACGCGCCGGGACCGAGGCAGCTCGGTGGACCACGTCGGTGGGTGGCAGCTTCGATGGCTCGCAGAGTCGCACCCACGGAGCGCGGACGTCCCGCTCCTCTTGAAAGTCGGTCGCGCGTGCACGGCGAACGAATGGACCCTCGACCTCTCGATCGTGATCGACCGCCTCGGCAGGGTCCCCGACAATCGCGCAGCGGCCTGGATCGCATCGCTCGACGGTGCGGCGCTCGAGGTGACGCCGGTGGTGCTCGCCGCGAGAGCACGACAAGGAGACGCCCGGGCCGCCGGAGAGTTGCGCGCCAGCGCCCTGCAGACCGGAACGGCCCTCGCCTGTCTGTACGACCTCGACCCGGCGAACGCCCGCAAGCTGGTGCTCCGCGCGCTGGCGACACGCGCAACACCAGAGCTCGTCGAGGTCGTCCGGGACGCGGTCTGGTCCGCAGGACAAGTAGGACTCATGCCGTTCGACCTCGATGCGGCCGCCGTGCTCGCCGCCTCGGGAAAGACGGCGGACGGCGCCGTGCTCGCCGCACTCGGCTGCGCCACGAGGGGCTGCCGCAGCCGTCGCCTCGCCCAGCAGGCGTTGGTGCGCGGGGCGAAGGCTCCGTACGAGATGCTCGACCTGGAAATCGAGATCCACGCCTTCCTGGAGTCGGCTGCACCCGACGCCTGGCGGGCGCTTCTGCGACCGCAACTGTCCTCGAAAGACCCGGACCGCAGGACCTGCGCGGCTTCCCTCCTGCTTCGGGCCGGCGACGTGGCGGCGGGCCAAGAGCTTGCCCATCTCCTCGACGACGGCCTCGATGTGGATCGGAGGACGTCCCTCGCGCGCAGCGCTGGTCCCGAGGTCCTCGCGTGGCTTCGGCATCGCGCAGCCAGAGAAGGCGAGAACGTCGAGCTGTGGCTCGTGACGCTGGCGGTTGCCGCGGGGTGGCCCGAGGCAGCCGCAGGCCAGCTGTGGTCTCTCCTGGACGAGAAGACCGTCAAGACCCTGCGCAAGGTCATCCTGAGCGGCGCGCGAAACGACGTCGTCCCCCGTCTGCTCGCCCTTTTTCCCGACGAGCGCTTCGACGACATCTCACGCGTCCGTCGGCCGGAGGTCGCTCGTTACCTCGAGCGATTGCGTCGCCGGTTCCCGTCGAACGGCACCTACGCATGGGCCACCGGTGAGCTCGCACGCATGGGCGATCCGAAGGCGCTTGCAGAGGTCACGTCCGTCATCGTCAACGGCCGCAAACAGTGGGTCGACGAGGCCCCCGTCGAGCACCTCACTCTCGACTGCGATCCTGCGTTCATCCGTCTTCAGATTGAACCGCCCCGGGATTCCCGGAGGCTCCATTCCTTGAGAGGATGGAGCGATGGCAAGACCAAGCAGGTTTTCCCCCGAGGTGAGGGAGCGAGCCGTTCGGATGGTCGCGGAGCAC
>NZBC01000191.1 GCA_002687715.1 Planctomycetota bacterium
GCGACTTCGCCGAGCAGGCGACGGCCGATCTCCTTGCCCTTCGCAGCGAGCCGGCCGCGCTGATCATCGTCGAGCCGAAGACGGCTGGAACCGATCTGCTCCCTCAGGACCCGATTCTCTTCGCGCAAGTAGTCGAGGACCTTCTGCTGTTCGCGGTTCAACCATCCGGCGAGGCAGGAGAGTAGGAAGATCTGGGAGAAGATCGGCGCTTTCATGGCCGAGCAGCGTAGCCAGAAGCGCAGGCCCGCGAACGTCTTGCAGGTCGCACGAGGTGTTGCACACCACGAGCTCCGGGGTTCGGGGGAGCCATGGAAGCCAACGCTAGCGCGGGAGCAGGGAGGAAAGCACGGGGGCGTCCACGGTGAAGCGAACCGTCTTCTGCCACACGCCCGCCTCCGTCTCGGCCTGACCCAGGGTGTGGGTCTTACCCGTGGTGGTAGTCGCCCGGATTCTCACGACGACACCGCTCCCCCGCTGCACCCTGCGCGAGACCCGGGGTCGGATCGTGACCTGCCAGGTCCCCGGCGGAACGGCCTTGAAGACAGCTTGCCTCCGGTCGCGGTCGAGGTTGACGGTCCGCATGCCGCTGCGGCTTCGCACGAAACGTCGAACGTTGAGCTCGCGACTCGGCGCACCTTCGGCTTTCGGCGCGATCCTGACCTGCCACGCCGAAATCGTGGGGTCTTCGGGAAGCGCACCGCCGACGATGTCGAGCTGAACGACCAGCTCGCTGCCGGGGTCGAGGGTCACGTCGAGCGGGAAGACGCAGTCGTTCTCCTCGTACGGGAGGAAGTCCTTCACCGTGACCTTCACGTTCCGCCGCGCGCCACGCGGGAGTGTGAATCGCGCCACGCCGTCCTTGCCGGTGCGAGACGAGAGCCGCGGTCCCTGCGCGCCACCGCCGGCCAGATCCCGAAGCCGAATCCGAGCGCCGTTCACGGGCGCTCCATCCGGCTGTCGCACGGTCACGACGGTGTCGAGGAGGTCGCCGCCCACGGTCACGCCGTCGAGTCGCGGATCGCGGTTGACCTTGGCGCTCTCGACCAGGACGCCACGGACGACCAGCACCTCGTAGTTCGCCAGACGGACATGGACTGCGTAGCGTCCGGGCGCGAGCCCCTCGAAGCGAAACCTGCCCGATCCATCGGCGCTCGTGTTGAAGTTCATCTCGGGATAAGCCCAGCGCAGGTTCTGTTGGACCGAGCCGCCTTCGGGTTCGAGGCGGATCTGCGGCCTCAGTCTCGGGATGGCGGAGAGAAGGACGCCCTCGAAGGCGCCGGTGGGCACGACTTGTAGCCTGATGTCGTCAGCGCCGATCGCGAACGGGACCATCGTCGACCGTCCCGAGTCGCCGAGTCGCGCGTAGACGCGCCACCCCTCGATCTTGCCGGGGCCCCGGATCGCGAACGCCCCGTCGTCGTTCGTTCGCACCTTGAGCTGCATGAGTTGGTAGGTGCCGGATCTCCTCAAGTCGGAGTGGTTGGCACCGGGCGCGGGCGCCAGACGCACCAGCGCGCCCGAGACGCCCGCTCCTTCCAGGTCGACGACGCGGCCGGCCACAATGAGCGGCAGCGGCGGGATCACCAGCGGGTCGAGCCGCCGCACCTCACCCGGCTCCAGGGCGGCGACCTGGGTCTTGAGGAGCGGCTGTTCCTTGTTGTTGCCGCCCCGGTAGAACATCCCACCGCTTGCGCGCTCATGCTCGACCTTCAGGTCGACGGTCTGGCCGGGCTGCAGGTCGATGCGGACGATGCCGTTGCGATTGGGCGTTCGGACGACCCCGCCGAGGCCGCCGCCCATCGCGAGGAACTCGCCGCTGGATTCGAAGACCTGCATCCGCGTGATTCCCCGCTCCGGCCTGCCCTGCTTTGGGTTCGTCACCGTGAGCCGGAACTTCCCTTCGGCGAAGGGAAGCCCGCCCTCGTGTACGAGCGGGATCTCGAGGGTCGGCGCGGGCGCACCCTGCTGCATGACGACCTCGGTCAGACTCTCGCCGTCCGGCAGGTCGACCGTCTCCTCGACGGCGCAGCGTCCCTCCTCCTCGAGCGTGAGCTTGATCTTCCGCCCCGGCTTGAAGCCCGCGAGCAGGGTCTCCGAGCCCTCGAACGAGCGCCGGTTGTGGCTGTTGACGCCGCCCGTGGCGGGCATGCTCCACAGTCCGGAGGTGATCACGACGTGTTCGCCGTACGAGCGTTGGTGCTGCGGCGCACCGCGCTCCGTCTGCCAGCGAACGCTGCGGCGCCCGCCGACGGGCTCACCATCGATGCCCTTGACCTTGAGCCGCACGATGACGCCGCGCTTCACCTCGACGTCGACCGTCGTCAGGTCTCCGTCGACCCAGGGGACCTTCTCGCTGCTGACCAATCCCGACGGGAGCCGCACCAATGCGCGGAACTCCCTCGCCGCGTATGCGTTCCCATGCAGGGACGTAATCTCGAACGCGGCGATGCCGTCGGGGCGCGTCGTCCAGTGGTAGCCCGGTCCCTGCCGGCCACTGCTGCTCGCCGTGACGGGCGCGCCCGCCACGGGCTGCCCGGCCTGGTCGACGACTCTGACCTCGACCTTGCGGATCGGCTTCATCGTGACGACGACCCGCTCGCCGGGAGCCACGCGATCGACGGCCAGGCTCGCGTGCCCGAGCCGGCCCTGCCCGCGGCCCACGACCTTGAGCCCTGCCGGCGGGAGCTGCCGGAGTACGACCTCGCCTCGAGCGTCACTCGTGAGGGTCCGCCACGGCGGCTCCTGGGCGCGCATCTGTCCCCCGTACCGGGCGACCCGCTGGGTGGCGACCCTCAGCTCGACCCGGACCTCGGTCTGGGGTACATGGGCCTCGTCCTCGAAGAGGATCGTCAACGCGTCGGGGGCGGCTTCACGCTCCTCACGGTCGCGGAAGCTCCGGGTGTCGATGGCCAGGTTCGCGTCGACGGCCGCGTCGGCGGCCGGTTCGGTTCCCTCCACGCCGGTGTTCTCGGCATCCGTCCGCCTCATCGCTGCGGAGAGATCTTCTCCGAGACTCGCATCCTCCTCGGGGGCGGCGAGAAGCCACCAGCCGAGCGCAGCAACCAGAACGGCCAATCCAACGAGACCTGCAGTGCGTAGCGGCATGCGGAGACCCTCTTGGCGAACCGAGACCAGGATACCCATGGAGACGCAGGAGGTGGGGTCCCGTTCCGTCGGATCGGAATCCTCGGAAAAGCCGCCTCCTCTTGTGGCCATGCTGGATCGGACCTCCGACGGTCAGGTGGAACGTGACCGCGCGTGATGCGTCGAAGAAGGTCGGGCACGAACCGGCCACAGTGGAGCAGATCGATGAGAACCCTCGCCCTGGCGTCCTTGGTGCTCGCTCTGCTCTCTCCCCGGGATCCAGGCACCTGCAGTGATCCGTCTCTGATGGAGGTACGGCTGGAGCAGGCATTGAACCGCTTCGCGTTCGAGGTGTATCGACCGGTGGCCTCGGGTGACGAGAACGCGGCGTCTCGCCCCTGAGCATCCACCTCGCGCTGTTGATGGCATTCGAGGGCGCGGAGGGGAAGACGGCTGGGGAGCTGGCGAAAGTGCTGTCCCTGCCGAAGGACAGAAGGGGGTAGCGGACGCCTGGCGGGCGGAGGTCCATGACGTGGACTTCGTCAAGGACGCCGAGGCCGCACGCCGCGCAATCAACTTGCGATGCCCCGCGAGGATCGGGGATCAGGTCAGGCGGGCCACGAGGCCACGCGCCACCTGCGTCGCCAGGGCCATGATCGTGACCTGAGGCGGAACGCCGACGGACGTGGGGAAGAGCGATCCGTCCGCGACGAACAGTCCCCGCGCTCCGCGCACCTCGCCTTCGGGCGTGACCGGGGCGGCACCCGTGATGCCCATCGGTGCCGTGCCTTGCGGATGGACCGAGCTCAGGATCGTCTCGTACGGACGGAACACATACCGCGTGGGGTCGTCCAGTCCCTCCGGCCTCGTGACGACCGTGCGCTGCCGGAACGGCAGGAGCAGCTGCCGGGCGCCGGCCGCGAAGAAGAGCTTCCCGAGCATCCGAATGCCCTCGTGCAGCCCTTCCTGATCGAAGGCGTCCGGCCATGCGCGGACGGATGGACGGCCGTCCCGGCGAGCGCGCACCCGGCCTCGATTCTCGTCGTGCAGGAGCACGCCGGCGACGGCGAGTCGCGGGAGCCGTTGCATCGCGGCGGTGACCACGCGCCCGTGCCCCGGCACGAACGCGGCGACGGCTCCCGGTCCGGCCGGTGCGGGCATGAGCACGAAGCCTCCCCGTTCACCGTGGAGAAAGCGCGCCCCGGCCGTCACCAGAACGGTCTGCGGGACCCCGCGCCAGGCGTGAACGGGCTCGTCGAACACGGCGGCGACCGGTGCGAAGGGGTGAAGGCGCAACGTCCTGCCGATCAGTCTTCGCGGGCCCAGACCCGAACGCAGGAGGAGCACGGGCGTTTGCAGGGCTGAAGCCGCGAGCACCACCGTCTCCGCCCGCACGCGCAGGTTCGGACCCGTCACCTCGAATGCTCCCGCTCCCGCGCGGCGCACCCGTGCGATCCGGGCGCGCGTGACGATGCGCAACCCCGCCGTCGCCGCGCCTTCGAGGTGCGAGAACAGCACGTTGCGCTTGGCGTTGGTGGCGCAGCCCACGATGCAGCCGCCGCAGCCGCAGCAGTCCCTGCGGTTGTGGTGGGGACGAACGGTCTCGAGACCGAGCGCCGCTGCTCCCTCGGCGAGGATGCGGTTGTTCCGGTTGACCTCGTCATCACGCGGGAGGACGGCTCCCATCCTGGCCATGACCTCCGCCGCGGCCGAGAGGAGTCCTCGCGCTCCGTCGAGGAGTGCGCCGCGCTTCTCCCAGTCCGCGCACACGGCCTCCGGGGGCGGAACGCAGAGTCCGGTGTTGTGAACCGTCGAGCCGCCGAGGCCACGCCCGGACAGGATGGCCATCGACTGATCCTGGGTGAGCTGCTGCCCGCCGTCGGCGTAGAGCCGCGACATCATCGAGTCCTCGCGACCGTCGAAGGTCGCGGGATCGTGATGGGAGCCCCCCTCGAGCAGCACGGTGTCGATGCCCGCCTGCGCCAACTCGGCGGCCGCGACGGCGCCTCCGGCCCCGGCTCCCACGACGCAGACGCGCGCGACGAGCTCGCGGTGAACACCCCTCCTACCGCCCGGGTTCATGCCCCGGTCTCGCTCGGAAGCTGCGGCGGTGGCTGGACGGGGACGTCCGGACCCGGCTGCCAGGGGCCGTCGAAGCCCGTCACCTTCCACGTAGCCTCGCCGGTGAAGTAGGCGTACTGCGTCGTCATCTTCAGCACGAAGTGGAGGCGCCTCACGGACCGGAGACGCGAGTCAGCCAGACCGGCGAGCAAGCGGCGGGCACGACCGTCGTCGAGCGAACGGAAGCGCCTGCCGAAGCGCAGCACCGCGATCAGGTCGACGACGCGGCCGCCCAGATGGAGGAGGCGCACCTGGTCCTTGGGGAGGTGATCGACCATGCCCCTCAGCCGGGCCGGGCACCCGGCCGACTCGGGGTCGGGGCACGCACCCTCGCCCACGTCGATGAACGCAGACGTAGCTCGGAGGAGCAGATGTTCCAGCCAGGGCGCGAGAGGCACGCCCAGAGCATAGCCACTTCAAGCAGGTGGCTGTGGGTACCGAAAACCCCATCCGCACCCAGATCGTACAAACGGCGACGCGTCGGACGTCGGGAACTTCAGGACCCGAATTGCGCGAAGACCCCATTCGTCATGTCGAACCCCAGCGCGCTGGTACTCCCGGTGAACACCGCCTGCAGCGTGAGCGGGAGCCCGACGACGGCCGGGTCGTTGGGGACGGCCAGACCTACTGCGAGCTGCCCGTTGGTGGGGACGTTGCCGAGGGGGAACCAGATCCAGCTTGCGAAGTTCGCGGGGTCGAGGTGGGCGATGCAGGACGGGGCGACGACGAAGGGCGACGGCCAGCTCGCGTCGAAGGCAATCGTGGCGGGAAGACCGACCGGGCCGCGCCTAATCCTCAGGTTGCACGTCGTCCCGAGGACGGGCCGGGTCGGCATCGCGGTGGACGGGTCCGGGAACGTCTACACCACGGGGCAATTCTCAGGCGCCGCGGACTTCGACCCTGGCGTGGGAGTGTTCAACCTGACCGCCTTTGGCTCTCGCGACATCGTCGTATCGAAGCTGGGCAGCGCCGGTAGCTTCGTGTGGGCGAGGCAGATGGGGGGGATGGGGAGCACGAACTCGGGAATCGGCTCCGGCATCGCCGTGGACGGCTCCGGGGACATCCACACCACGGGGCATTTCTGGGGCACCGCGGACTTCGACCCCGGCGTAGGTGTCTCCAACCTGACGTCTCTTGGCGTCGAGGACGTCTTCGTATCGAAGCTCGCGGACCCATCCACCATTTCGGTCTCCGCGACCCAATCCTCGCCGGGTGCGCCCTTCTTCCTCAACAACTTCAACCTCACGCCCGGCAACGAGTACTACAACATCTTCAGCCTCGATCCATGCTCCGGAGGTTCGGGCACGGGCCCGGTGGCGTCGTTCGGCGCGTGCGTCTTCACGCCGGCGAATCTGACGTTCGTAACCAACCAGTTGATCTCCCCCGTGGGCACGCAGCCGTTCCACATCATCGCGCCCTCGAGCTACTCGAACTGGGGGCCGTTCTCAGTCGGTCCGGTGACCGTGGATGCCATCTGCGTCGACGTGACTGGTGGCGTCATCGGGGCGACCTCCTCGGTGAGCAGGATCACGGTCCAGTGATGCTCTGATCTTGCCCCGGTTTCCTGAACCGCAGGTCGGGGGTTCGAGCCCTTGCCGGGCCCCCCATGGGGACCGACCACCTCGATAGCGATCCCGTTCTCGATTTCGTTCGCCGCCGCGCTATCTGCTCAGATGATCGTCATTGATCCGACCTTCACGTCTGGTGTCGCGCTTTCGCAACCGGTGAGGTTGATCGTGCAGTAGCTTCGCGGTTCATGGGTCCCCCACCAGAGGACCCGTTCCCCAGGGCTCCACTGCGGACGGCATCGCGTGGTCGGTGACATCAGTGGCTCTTTTTTCGTAACGGCTCCCCGCCTCCCCGCAAACAGGGGAGATCGTGCGGCGGTTCGGCCTGTCCGGTGCCCCCGCGGATCGCGGATCCCCCAGAAGAGGGGCCGGTCGGCCAGGAACCGGCGGCCCCGTGACGGAGCCTTCTCATGACCTTCCATCGACTTCCGTGTCTGATTCTGCTCGTGTTCGTCGTGCTCCCGGTCTGCGCTCAGCAGCCCCTTGAGATCCCGGTCCGGCGGGTCCTCGTCTCCGCCCAGAGCGGGACGAGGTTGGCGGGAACCGACGGGGGCGTGGCCTGGTCGCAGACCGTCCGAGTGCCGGGGACGTCCTCGATCCAGGTGTGCCTGGCCTCGTATGACCTCCCGACCGATGACGACGCGATCATCATCACCAGCCTGGCCGATGGCGAGCGTCAGGTGCTCGACCGGCTGCGGCTCCAGCAGTGGCGGTGCCGGAGCGCGTGGTTCAACGGCGATGCGATCCGGATCGAGCTACGCCTTGCGCCGGGCTCGACGGGCCACGTGAGGGTCGACGAGGTGGCGGCGTGGGGCGCGGCCCCCGGGGGTGGCGACAGCGGTTGCCCCGGGGGGAACGACCCCCGCGTCCTCAGCTACGACCCTCGCGTGTGCCGTCTCGTCCAGTTCGCCAATGGAATCGGCGGTGGCTGCACTGGTTTCCTGATCGACGCGGCGTCCACGTTCCTCTCTGCCGGCCATTGCACGAACCCGGCGCCGGAGTTCCTGATGGTCGCCGAGTTCAACGTCCCTCTCTCATCTGCGAGTGGAACGGTGAACCACCCGCCCGTGCGCGATCAGTATCCCGTGGACACCGCCTCCATCGAGTTCGAGGACAACGACCCCGGCGACGACTGGGCGGTGGCACGGCTGCACCCTAACTCGAGCGGAGAGCGCGCGGCCGCGCGTCACGGGTGGTTCGATCTCACGACCCAGTACACGCCCCAGCCATTCGGAGTCGAGCTGCTCGGATACGGCAGCGACGACACTCCGAACACGCACTACGCCGTGCAGCAGCGATCGACCGGTGCAGGCGAGATGCTCGGCGAGCTCATCGTTCACTACGCCTACAGCGAGGGGGGGTGCTCGGGCGGGCCGATCGTCAACACCCAGACCGGCCGTGCAGTCGGCATCCACACCCACTGCTCGACCTCGTTCCTGGGCACCAGCCGCAAGGGAACGAGCGTGCTCGCCGGGGATCTGAGGGACGCGATCGCCCGGGTGGCCGGCTGCGGCTTCGTAGCGCTCCCCTCGGGTAGCTCCACGGCCATTCCCTGCTCGCCGACGGTGTTCAACGTGGAGACGGACACGGATCGCTGGATGGCGGTCGGGATCACCTCGCCCAGCGATTGGGACCTCGACATCGCGGGGACGGCGTCGACTTTCGGCGGCCTCCAGTGCGACTTCCTGCTCGCCAACGGCCACGAGACCTCGGGCTCCGGGTTCGGGGCGACCCCTCCGGGCGCGGGCATGCTCACCGTCCGCCCGACTCCCCTGTACGGCACCCAGCCGGCACGCGCTCAGTTCCGGCGCGCGATCACGCTGGCGCCTGGCGCTCCACATCACGTGACCTGGGAGTCGAGTGACGTGCTCCACCTCTTCGAGTTCTACGTCGGCACTGCGGGCAGCTTCGACCTCCACCTCGACGGCCACCAGGCCCTCGAGTGGTTGGTCTACGGCCCCGGTGCGAACAACTCGTGGCGCTCCCGCGGCTCGGCGGCCTCGTTCGTGGCCGAGGGAACGGTCGGAGCACCGGCCAGCGTCCAGCTCGGTGTGGGCTGGCACGCGCTGGTCGTGGTCACAGACGGCTACAACCAGATCGTCGGTCCGGTTGGGCTCACCGTCGCGTTCTGCCCCGCCGCCAGCCCGCGGTGCCTGAACGATCACCGCAAGGTGATGATCACGGAGGTGTCATGGGGCACCCCGGACGGCGTCGAGGTCACCAACTTCGACGTCGTGCCCCACAGCCTCGACGGCTGGCGGGTTCATTGGGACGGCGGCGTTGGCCTCAAGATCTCGGAAACGCTCAGCGGCGTGACCCTGGCCCCCGGCGAGATCGTCCTGTTCATGGAGAACGGGACCCGGCCTCCGGAAGCTCCTCCGGGAATCCGCGTGTTCTGGATGCAGGACATCTCCACCTCCTACCAGCACTTCTCCGTCGGACTCGTCAACGCCGCCGGCGTGACCGTCGACGAGGTTCGGGTCAAGGGTGACTACATCAGCGTGATCCTGCAGCCCGGGCAGACGCTCCCGACCCAACCCACACTCGGAGGTGAATTCCGAGGACGCGCCAAGCGGCCCCTCAATGCGCCCACCTTCGGGGCCGTGGGGGTCGAGCGCATCTGGGGCCTCGACTCCGATGCCGGCAAGGACTGGACCGGGCAGCTCAACCGCAGCTTCGGACTCCAGAACCGGAACAGCGGATACCGGGGAACGGATCCAGAGACCTTCCTGAAGGTCGTGATCAACGAGATCTGCGACAACCTCGACTACATCGAGCTCCGCAACGTGGCGCCCGTCGCCGTCGACCTCCAGGGCTGGTTCCTCTACTGCAGCAGCGGCCAGAACCGGGACCACCGGATCATCCGCCCGTTCCCGGCGAGCCGGCTCCTCGCACCCGGTGCGTTCCTGGTCATCGGCGACGGTCCGACGCAACCACCGGAGCTGCCGTGGAACGCCGCGTACGTCGCGCTGAATGCCGTCCTCGGCGGCAACATCCCGTTCACGACCAACGAGTACGACTGCGCCCTGTACGACTCCCTCGGACGTCTCGTCGACCTCGTCCGCACCACCGGCCACGACGACACCGTGGTCCACAACTTCCCCCGCGCTCCCGCCCACTGGCGGGACTTCACGGGGTCCGCGGGCCGAAGCGCATCGGGAAGCGGGACCATCGGTCGCGACGCGCAGAGCCTCGACGGGGGCACCGGCGCCGACTGGGGACCGGTCGCGACCCGCACGATGGGCAGCCCCAACTCCGGCTTCAGCGGACCGACAGGCCTCGGTGACATCATCGACGTCCGCATCTCGGACGTCGATGGCGGTGGCGGTCTCGCCCTCATCGTCAACGGTGGTCACTGGCTGGCCGGTGGCCGGTTCAGCCTGTTCTCGGCCTACGAGGGGCACCTGGAAGGGCAGGGCCCCCTCTACGGCTTGGCCATGAGCGCCCTCACCAACTGGCAGGCGCTGAACCAGGTCGCACCCTGGTTCGGGTACCTCGACGCGAACGGCTCCTTCCGCTTCGACCTCCCGCCCGGCGTCCTTCCGCACTTCGCGGCCGATCACATCGCCGTCGTCCAGAGCCCCACCACCGGCCAGGTGTGGCGCCGGACGCCGATCCTCGAGGAGGATCACTGACCACGAATGGCGCTTCGCTCCGGGTGGGGCGAAGCGCCGCCACGTGGCCGGAACATGGTCTCCCAACTTTGCTTCCACGACTATCCACCCGAGCATGGACCCGACCCGTGACCATCGTCACCTGGAGAACGGGCGAGCTCGGGAGGCAGGTCACCACGGTGGGGCGCGTCCAGGTTGTGATACGAGGCCAGGTCCTCGATCGGGGTACCACGACAGGCTGGAAGGATGTCGTCGGGGCGCGAAACGGGGCGCAGAGCTCCGCGGCACATCGCAGGCTCGAGCCGGGATGCGCAACTCTCACAACCAGACTGATGGGCTCGAAGGGCTCACTTCTCCGACCACACGGCGAGCTCATGTCCATTGGGATCGCGGAAGTGGAAGCGACGACCGCCCGGGAACGGGAAGGGCTCCTTCACGATGGTCCCGCCCGCAGCGCGCACGGCTGCGACGCTCGCGCCAAGGTCGGAGGAATACAGGATCACGAGAAGCCCGCCCGGTTGCGGACTGGGGTCCGGATGCATACCTCCCATCTCGCCGCCGCCCGGGCGACGAATGCCCGCGTAGTCCGGACCGTACTCGTTGAACGTCCAGCCGAACGCTCGTTCGTAGAACCGCCTCGCTTCGGCGAGATCGCGTACCGGGAACTCGATGTAGTCGATCGTGTTGTGCTGATGCTCCATGGGATCTGTCCGCGCTGACGTCGAGGGATCTGCCGTGTTCTCGTCTCGCGAACGACTCGCGCAACCGACCGTTGCGAGAAGAAGGGCGGTAAGGAGGAACGTGAGGTGTCGGGGGCGCCGTCGAGTGGGTCTCGCGGTTTGCATGACCGACATTCTAGGCCGTCGGGCATCGGTTCGTGCGGAGCCCTCCTGACACCGTCATGTCATGAGAGTGGAGCGAGTTTCTGACCGGCCGTCCGCCGAACGGCTCCTTCTGCGCAATGGGCTCGCGATGCCATCTGAGGATCGTGGGTTAGCGGACCACGTGCGGCAGCGGCCGGTGGGCACGTCGCGTCGGCAATGCGGGCGTGACCAGACGGCGAACATCTCGCTTGCTCAGTTGTCGCTTGCACGCGGGAACCCGGCGAGCAACGCCTTTGGCATCCTTGCGGTACTCGAACTCCACCTGGAACCACGCTCCACCGAGGTCGTGGTACTCGACGCGGTCGTCGACACGAACGACGTTGGGCTCCGTGGCGGGCTTCTCGGCCTCGCGACCATCACGCCGTTTCGGGGCTCTACGCAGGAGTCCGTTCCCGTCGACGTAGAAATGCGCCCGGCTCGGCCAGCCGTGGACCCCGATCACCATTTCACGAGTCACGCGGAGCGGCGACACCTCGACCCACCAGATGACGTGCTCCCACACGTGGTGGTGAACGACCTTGCGCATATCGAGGACTGCGTGCAATTCGGAGGAGATCCGATTCCACGGCCGCCCGGCCTGACCGCAGATCCAACGGTAGAGCGGCATGATGTGGTCACCGAACTCCTTTCGAGTCCACTCCACGATGTAGGGACGGCGCATGCCCTCGCACCGCGGCAGCCCGTCAGGATCCAGGCGGACGCTCAAACGCAACCGGGCCTTCCGCATGCGGGCGGCCTTTCGACCCCGCCTCAGGCGGGCTTCTTCGCAAATCACCTTGTGCATGTCGGCTCGCATGGCCCGTTCCTTCGTTCCGATCCGCCACCTTCGACGGTCCCGAACATGTTGGATACGACGCCCTGGCCCTGCGTTTGGAGAAAGCCGGGATTCCGTCGTCGGCGATTGGAAACCGGGGGGCAAGCGCTTCCGCTGGACTGGTCGACCTTCGTGAGTTGGCCGTCGGGCTTGGAGTGCGGGTATCCTCTCCGCATGCTCCGAGTAGCTCCATGGATCATCGCTGCGGCGATCCTTGCCGGTTGTGGCACGCCCGCCTCGAAGCCGGACGGCCTGGACCTGACCGTGCTGGAAGGCACCCCGTTCCGGACGGTCGATTCCGAAGCGGCGGTCGCTACCCGACTCGTCGGCGACCCGTCCTGGCTGGTCGGCTTCGATCCCACGGATCGCCTCGCGTTCGTCGCGCTCAGGGAGGAGAGCGGCGCGACGAGCTTCTGCCTCGTGCTCGCGTGCGCAGTGGGCGCGGATCGACTCCACCTGCTGCGACTGCCGTCGGGCGAGCACCCGGTGGATGCGCTCGTCGATGCACGTCGCCGGGACGAGCTACGGGCCAGGGTCACGGCGCACCATCTAGGCCGGCCCGTGGCGGGCGCGTTCGCAGTGCCGTTGACCGAGACGCTGGCGAACGCCCGGCTCGGAACGCCGATCCCTCGGCCGCGGAACGTCTACGCCGTGGCGGCGAACTTCCCCAGCCATCTCGAGCAGGATCTCGCGATCGACGGAGGGCACACCCGGCGGCAGCTCCTGAGAGGAGCTCGGGCGCGCGTGTTCCGGAAGCACCCGTTGGTGACGGCCCCCGACGCGGTCAGGCCCGCGCCGTTCACGGGTGTCATCGGGCCGTTCGACCCCCTCCGTTACCCGGACCGCATCGCCGTGCCGCCGGATTCCGGGGCCGAAGGAGGACCGGGCAGCACCACCCGCCTGGATTACGAGGTCGAGGTCGGGATCGTGCTCGGCCGGCGGTTGACAGCGGCCGACGCGGAGAACGACGCGCGCCTGCGGGCTGCAGTCGCCGGCGTCGTCCTCGTCAGCGATTCGAAGGCGCGGAACCCTCAGGTCGTGCTCAAGGTCGCCCGTCGCGCCGAACCCATTCCTCCGGCCGGCGAACCCTACCGATTCGGCGACGAGGACCTGGACCGGGCTCTGGGGATCTGGGACGGCCTGACCTGCCACTGGTGGAGTCACGCGGCGAGCTGGGGAGACTACACGGCGATCGGTCCGTTCCTCGTCGAGGCGCGCGCGGCCGATGGGCTCACGCCTCGCGGACTCGTCTGCGCGCGCAGCTACGCAGCCCCGGAGCGGCGAGGCGAGGCGGTCCCGTCCGGGCATGACATCGATCGACTCTACCTGCGGCAGGCCTCTCGCCTCACCGAGAATGCGACGTACGAGGACGCGATGATCTGGACCGTGCCCGACGTGCTGCGCTCGATCCTCGCGTCCGATCGGAACGCGCTGGCGTTCGACGGACGTCCGCCGGAGCTCCTGCCCGGCGACGTGGTCTGCCTCGGCACTCCGGCGGGCGTGGTCCTCACCGCCCGACCCCAGGGGCTGTTCGACTTCCTCGCCGTCTTCCTCTCCACCTGGACGCCCATCGACTGGCACGACTTCTTCTTCGACGGGGACGCGGATCTCTATCTCAACCCGGGCGACGAGGTCTTCCTGTGGGCCGAGGGTCTCGGCTACCAGCGCCATGTCGTTCAGCGCGTCGGTGACGGGAAGGGAGCGGAGGCGCCGACCCGCGAGCGCTGAGGATACGAACGCCCCAACGCCCCTCGTGCTTCCTGCCTGCCGGCATGGCTCGGGCGTCGTGGGCGGAGAGAGCGAACGCGAGGGTCTTGAGCATCCGAGGGTTTCTGCTCCTTGGTGAGCGCAACGGCCTTGCGCGCGGCAGTGACGGCGGCCTTGGGATCGGTGAGGTCGGGCTCGCGACGCGCGATTCAGCGAACGGACGCACGAATGTCAGGCTCTCGACCAGCGTTGCCCCGAGAGAGTACACGTCCGTTCTTCGATTCATGCGGATGCGCTGCCCCATCAAGTGCTCGGGGCTCATGTACGACGGCGTCCCAAAGAGACCGCCCGTGCGTGTCAACGTCTCGGCGTCGGCGTCCTCATCCCGCGCCAAACCGAAACCGAGAATCACCGGCTGACCGTCCGGAGTCACCATGATGTTCCCGGGCTTGATGTCCCGATGGACGATCCCCGCCTCGTGGGCTACGTGCAGCGCGATGTAGGGAACGCCGTTCGCGACCCCGGCATCGTGGACCCCGCAGATGCCGGGCTCCTTAGCCCGAGTCCCCTGGTTCAGCGCAAGGTGCTCGTCGTCGGCAACGGGTTCTCAGGCATCGCCGGGAACTCGTCGCCGATCTGGAGGATTCGGACAGGAGACCCGGACCGATCGACGGAGAGGGCCGTTCAGGGGAACAGCCACCCCTCACGACTCCCCCTCCCCCGGCCCGGGCGAGCCGTTACGGCAACAGGCGCACCGTCACCTTGGGGCTCAGGCCCGTCAGGGCGAAGGGCGTGAAGGTGATGACCTGGAGGTACACTTCCGCGGGAGCCGTGATCAAGCCCGGCGGCAAGGTGAAGCAGACCTGGTTGAGTCCCGGTTGACCTTGGAAACCACTCAACAAGGTGGGGAGCTGGTTCACGGGGAAGGTGGCCGCGAAGAGGCTGTCGCTGAGGTCGAGCTCCAGCGGCGGAAGGAACGGCGCGAACGTGATCGGCGGCCCGCAGTTCAGGGACATTGCGGCAAGGTACAAAGAGCCAGGCTGCGCGCACACATCGAGACAGGTAATGGACCCCGCGCAAACGTCCACATATGAAACAGCTTCACCGTTCCGCGTGACCAGCGCCTGGACGACCTCGATCTGGCCGCACGGCTGCGGGCCCGAGCCGTTGTCGACGGTGTACGTGGTGGCGATACCGGGGCCGGGGGCGGTCAACACCAGAGTCCCTCCGGGGGACACGAGACCCGAACCCCCTCCCGGAATGTTGACGGCCAGGCCGGTCGACGGGCAGTTCGAAGAAGCTCTGAACTGCACGTTGGCCGAGCTCCCTGACACCCAGCAGACCCTGGCGGGGTCGGGGGAGCAGGTGACGGCGCCGGTGGTCGGGTCGCAGTCGATCCAGACATCGAACGACGCCTCGTTACCGCTGGAGACACTGACGGTGATCTCATAGAGCGAGCCGAAGGTCTGGTTGCCTCCGGCGCTGTTGCGCGTCGGGTCGGGCGTGGCGCCGGTGATCCCGAAGCCGCGCACGGACAGGGGCGTGAAGACCAGGCCAGGCTGGGAGATGGCGTTGGGCGCAACCGACCACTCGGTGACGTAGATGTAGTAGGTGTCGGTGGCGGGCAAGGTGTAGGCGCCGATGCCGAAGTTGGCGCTGCTCGACGCTGAGGTCATGTTCCAGGCGGCAACGATGGTCTGGCTCGAGTCGTAGAGCCAGACGTTGAGTTGATACAGGGCGCCAGTGGCGACCGGCTGCGTGATGCTGAAGTCGATGTCGAGGCAGGCGCCGGCAGCGCCGTTGAACATGTACCACTCATCGTCGGAGTTGGTGTTACCGGGCGGGTGCACCATGGCCTTGATGACGAACCGGCTACCGATCTGCCGGCAGTCCTCGGCGAGGGCGAAGGTGTCGTTGGCGCCGCCGCTGACCTCGCCTTCCAGGAAAACGACCTGCGCCGCCGCTGGCGTCAGCAAGAACCCCTGGGCCGCCAAGAGGACCAGGGCCAGGCAAAAGGTCGATCGATTCAGGTGCTTCATGATCGCTTCGCTCCTTGAGTTGGATTCAGGATCAAGGCTACCCGAACCTCCGCGCTCCCGGGAGCCTTGGACACGAACTCCCGAACCTCGGGCCAGGCAGCCCAGGCGGAGCTCTCGGGGTGGACCGGCTCGACTACGGCAGAAGGGTGATCCGCAGCGCATTGGAGCCGGTCAGCCCCGCGCTGCCGCAGTTCGGGTCCGCCCACGCCCACTGGACGAACGCGGCGAAGCCTGCGAGTCCCGGGTTCGGCGGAAGCGGAATGGGGTACGTGAGGCTGCCGAAGGGACCGTTGGTGACGGGGATGATCTGGGCTCCGGGCCGCGTCACGTCGACCCACACGGTGACACCAGAGATGACGACCGGGCCCGCAAACGCCTGATCACTGATGGCGAGCAGACCGGCCGCGTTGGGCGGACCGCCGGAGGCAGTCAAGCCGAACGCCGGGTTCCCCACCGTCGGTAGGGATGCGATTCCCGCCAGGACCGGGTTGACGCAGGTGTTCGACGACGCGCCCACGGCCACCGCTCCCGATGGAGATGCAATCAGCCCTTGGACTCCCGACGCAAAGGGGACCGTGCCGACGGCCGCGCCGGGGTTGGGGCCTGACGAGTCCGCGAAGTTGCCGTTCAAGTTCCACGTGCTCACGCCGCTGGGAACGGAGCTCAGCTCGAGTCCCAGGGTCGATTGGATCTCCGCTGCGGTGCGTGCGTAGGGCCACAACCGGACCTCGTCGATCTGCCCGTTCCAGGTGTGCCAGGCCGTCGCGCCGCCGGCACCGATACGGAACGTGCCTCCCGTGTCGTTCATGACGCCGGTGTGAGTCGTGCTCACCATATCCACGCCGTTGACGAAGATCCGCATCATCGCACCGTCGTAGCTTGCAGCGAGGTGGGTCCAGGTGAGAAGCGCGCCCGAAGCAAACGGCCAATCCAGGATCCGGTTCCCTGCGCTCGTCGTGATGCGAAAGCGGATGACGGTGGCGGAGTTCCCTCCCGCGTTCGCCCTCAGGTGGAAGATCGACGATCCTTGGGCCGGGTTCTTGCGACAGATGGTCGGCCACCGAACGCCCGTTCCGACGGGAACCGTGGTGTCGTCGTAGGTCACCCACGCCTCGAACGTGAATCCGTTCAGTGGCACTTGCGAGGGATGCCCCGGAACTTCGACGTAGTTCGTCGGCGTCAGATTGGACAGGGTGATGCCCTGGTTCTGGGCGGTGGCGAGACCAGTGGCCATCAGCAGGACTGCGATGCGCATGGGAAGGTCTCCTACGACGTCCGATGACACGCGTCAGAGTCTCCAGGGTACTCGAAGCTCGCGCGGGTCCCGGGCCCTCACCGATTCAGACTTCTCTCCGGAGCGCTTCGACCTGCCTCCTTGTTCTGGATCAGCTTCTCGCCGAGCATCTTGGCCATCTCTGGGTTCTTGAAGTACAGGTTCGTCGTCTCGCCAGGATCCGCTTCGAGATCGTAGAGTTGACCTTTGTGCCCGGGGGCAGTGTCGGGCAACAGGAAGGACTGCACCCACTTCCCCTTGCGTCGCTTCTTGTACGGCTTCTCCAGGTACTTCCACTTGCCATGGCGAATGCTCAAGCCTTGCCAGGAAGCCTGCATGGTGAACTCCCTCACGGGCTTTCCGTCATCCTTGCCGAGCAACACGTTCTTGAAGTCGAAGCTGTCCTCCGCGGCGCTGTCGGGCAGGGCGCAACCCGTGATCGCGCCCAAGGTCGCCATCATGTCCACCAGTGAGATCGTCTGGTCGGACCTGGCCCCGGCCTCGATGTGGCCCGGCCAGTGAGCGATCAGCGGCACCCGGTGGCCGCCCTCCCAGACCTCTCTCTTCACACCGCGCCAGGGACGGCTGCCATCATGCTGATACTCCTTGCGCATGTGCCAGACCGTTGGAGTCTCGGGACCGTTGTCGCTGGAGAACAGGACCAGCGTGTCGTCGGCAACTCCGAGCTTCTTCAGCGTCTTCATGAGCTCACCCACGACGAAGTCCGCCTCGAAGATGAAGTCGCCGTGCGGGCCGGACTTCGTCTTCCCCTGGAACTGCTTGGCCGGGAACGAGGGCAGGTGAACCGCTTGCATCGCGTGGTACAGAAAGAACGGCTTGTCGGGAGTGGTTCCGACGTGGTTCCTCAGGAACTCCTGGCTCTTCTTCAAGAACACCATGTCGACTTCTTCATGATCGAAGTCGTCCGACTGCATGCCTCCGCGGCAGTCGAGGCTGTAGAAGTGCCTGGGAAGCTTGCGCTTGTCCGACCTCTTCGTGGGGGGATTGGGGATCTTGTCGTCGACGATGTACGAGTAGAGGGTGTCGGTCGTCGGGCAACAGGCGGTGCCGAAGAACGAATCGAACCCACGGTTCACCGGACCATCGGGAATCGGTCGCGAGAAGTCCACCAACCCGATTCTCTTCATGCCCTTCACGTCGGGATGGGACTTCCGGGTGATGGGATTGCCTTGCTTGTCCAGGAACGTCAGCCCGACATGCCACTTGCCGACCGCGGCGGTGGCGTACCCCCGGTTCCTGAGCATCTGAGGCAGGGTCAGTCGGCCGTCTTCGATCTGGCAGGGGCCGCCGATGCCGACGAAGACCCTGCCGCCCCCCTTCCACCGAAAGGAGTGACGCCCCGTCAGCAAGCTCAGCCTGGTCGGTGAGCACACCGTCGCGGGAGAGTGGGCATCGAGGAACTGCATCCCCGTTGCCGCGAGCTTGTCGAGGTGGGGCGTCGGGATCTTCGACGCGGGGTTGTAGCAGGCGACGTCTCCGAAGCCCAAATCATCGGCCAGGATGAAGACGATGTTCGGCGGCTTGGAGGACGGTGTCTTCGGCTCGGCGCTCTGCGCGGGGGCCTCGAGCGACGGTAGGGAAAAGAGCAGGAGGACGACGGCTTGCGCGGTTTTCAAGATCAGGCTCCGGACTGACGCGAATGTCGGTCACTCTAAGCGACGGGTTCCTCCACGTCGACGCGAGCCGGTATCCTGTTCGTCTTGCCAGAATGTCCCGAAGCAGGGAGCTGAATCATGCGCCAGCTACATTGGAAGATGGGTCTCGTCGCGCTCCTGGCCTGCTCGCTTCTGCCGTTGAACGCGCAGACATCGAAGCCAGCGAAGAGGCCCAACGTCATCGTCATCCTCGCTGATGACCTCGGCTGCGGTGACACGAGTCTCTATGGCGGCTGGATCAAGACCCCCCGCATCGACCGGATGGCCAGCGAAGGCGTGAAGTTCACGGACTTCCACTCGAACAGCTCCGTTTGCAGCCCCACGCGAATCGCGTTCCTGACCGGGCGCTACCAGCAGCGGGTGGGCATCGTCGACGTCATCGTCGGCAGGCGCGACAAAGACGGACTCGAGCCCGGACAGGTGACCATCTCCGGGCTGATGAAGAAGGCTGGCTATCGCACGGGGCTCTTCGGCAAGTGGCATTGTGGAACGGACCTTCGCCACAACCCGACGAACCACGGCTTCGACGAGTTCGTCGGGTTCCTGACGGGAGCCGGTGACTACCACCGGCACCGCAACTGGATGGACGGTACGGAGGTGAAGGACCAGAAGGGCTACTCCACGCACATCATCACAGACCGTTCCGTCGACTTCATTCGACGGAACAAGGACAACCCGTTCTTCCTCTACGTGTCCCATGCGGCGGTACACAACCCGTATCAGACCCCCGCGGACACCCCTGAGAACCGGCCCAAGGTCAGGCAACGCGGACGGAAGTTCGCTCGGCCGAAGTACAAGGTCATGCTCGAGGAACTGGACCAGGGGGTGGGCAAGATCCTCGACACTCTGCAGGCACTCGATCTCGACGAGCGCACCCTCGTGTTCTTCTTCTCGGACAACGGCTGCGTGCGAATGGGGACCAACACGCGGCCCTATCGCGGGGGCAAGTTCAGCAACTACGAAGGCGGTCACCGCGTCCCGGCCGTAGCGCGGTGGCCGGGGCACATCAAAGCCGGCTGGGTGTCGGACGAACTGACCGTTGGCATGGACCTTCTACCGACGGTGACGGACATCGCCGGAGTCGAACGGCCCGACGGTCACGAACTGGACGGGCTGAGCATGAAGAAGCACCTGCTCGAACAGGCCGGGATTCCGGACCGACGGGTCTTCTTCGGCTACGAGCCGAAGCTGGGCACCGCTGCGCGCTTCGGGACCT
Source organism: Planctomycetota bacterium (assembly GCA_002687715.1). Taxonomy (GTDB): domain Bacteria; phylum Planctomycetota. The sequence continues at coordinate 19,997 of NZBC01000191.1, forward strand.
GGAAGATGCTCACGAAGAAAGACGTGATCGAGCTCTATGACCTGAGCCGGGACATCAAGGAGACCACGAACGTCGCCGCTGAGTTCCCCGAGCGGGCGGCCCGGATGAAGGCAGCCATCGAGAAGTGGAAGCTGGCGGTCACGCCCAAGTAGCCGTCACGACCACGTCACCGAAACCGGCCTGCCAGCGGGCGTCTCGACCTCAGACCTGCCAGAGGCCGTGATGAACACCGCCCTGGATGAAGATGGCGAACTTGCCGTGGCCGGGAATCTCCATTGGGGGGTGGGCGATCTCGCCGCCGCCTTCAGCGGCGGCGTTGGCCGCAGCCTCGATGTCGTCGACGAGCAGGTAGGGCCGCACGACCGGCTCCTCCGTCTCGGTCGTCGGCGCGCGCACGCCGATCTTCCCGCCGCCCAGTAGCGACGCGGTGCGGGCCTTGCCGAGTTCGGCGACCGGGTCACTGAAGCTCACGCCGTGCAGCTTCGCGTAGGCCGCACACACGGCGTCGACATCTTTCGTCACGATCTCGAGGTAGTAGATCTGCATGGGCCGCTCCTTCTGGGTTCGAGCCTACCCGAGCCAGTCGATTCGGGCCCGTGATGCCCTCGGCTCCGCGAAGGTCAGCGGTGGAGTACGCCTTCAGGACCAGAGATGGGTCCTTCGCCGAGCAGTGCGCATCTGCTCATCCCCAACACCATGACGATCCGACCGAGTACAGGAACGCCTTTCAATCCCCATCGTTGATCACTCGCGCATTGGCCCAGATGCCCAACGCCCCCTTCCCTCGGAAGACCAACATGAGGGTCTGGGACGTCCTCGAGCCCGATGTCGATCTGCTTCGGAGGTGAGTCCTTCGTCATCTTGCCGCTGTCCCACAGGACCTTGTTGGCAAAGAAGTCCTCGTTGTAGACCCGGAAGCGCCCCACGGCCTTGGCCTTCGAGGCGGGGTCCAGCGCGACCAGTGCCCGCAAGCGGTCGGCGCGGCCTTTCGTCAGGAACATGAAGGACGACTCCCCCCGGACGCCGAGTCCCTTTTCGAACTTGCGGCGTCCGATGACGATCGGTTGACCACCAAGAGTGGTGTTGTAGACGGGCGTGTCCTGGGCCTTCCAGATGTTGTAGAGATCGCTCAGCGACGTCTCGCCCTTGCGCGTCACGGTGTACTTCTCCAACGCCATGGGCGTCGGCGCCGGCAGCGGGGGGCCGGGCTTGCCCACCTTGATCACCCGGTGTTCGTGCTGGAGGAGGCCCGCGGCCGTGACGCCATCCTTGAAGACCCCGAGCTCCTTTCGCGCTCAGAGATCGCGCACGGGCTGACCTCCCGAGACCGCGACCTGATTCCACCTGACGCGAATGCTGAAGTGGGCCCGGTTACCGACGCGCTTGTCCTCGATATCGCGCGGATCTTCTTCTCATCGATGTCGGTTTCGAACGCGTTCCAGCTGTTCCAACCCATCGGTGGCGTCAGGGCGAGCTCCCGATCCTGCGGCGCCGCCGAGACGAGTCCGGACAGGAGCAGGAGCGCCGAGAGTCCGACGTCCGCTCTCTTCATGGCTTGCACCTTTGCTTCAGGAACCGGTCCGCAGGATAGGCCGACGGTGCTGGTGCGTTCTAACGCCGCCCCTTCTTCGCCGCCGCGACCTGGATCTTCTCGACGTCGACCACGAAGATGCTGCGGCCGTGGGTTGCGGCGACGAGCTCGTGGTCGCGGGGATGCACCGCCAGGTCGAAGACGGGCACCGGCGGGAGCTGGTTGCAGAGGGAGTGCCAGGTGACACCGGCGTCGATGGTCACGTACACACCGAGCAGGGTCCCGACGTACAAGACACTCGCGCGTACCGGGTCCTCGACGACGGAGTACACGGACTCAGCGGGGAGCTTCTCACCGATCGAATGCCAGGTCTTGCCGTAGTCGCTCGATCGATACACGTACGCTCCGAACTCGTCGCGGCCCGCGCCACTCAGGGTTGCGTAGGCCACGCTCTCCTCGTGCCGGGAGGCGACGACGCGGGTGATGGTCTTCTTCGGCAGACCGGTGGAGGCCGGCACCCAATTCTCGCCATCATCGCGCGTGACGTGCACGCGGCCGCTGCCGCTCCCCGCATAGAGCAACCCGGGTTTCAGGCGTGACTCACTCAGGGTCAGGATGTGCCGTCGCGTGAGGTCCGCGCTGATGGCGGTCCAGGAGTTCCCGCGGTTCTTCGACTTGAAGACGCGTTGGGCGGCACAGTAGAGGGCCTTGGGGTCGTGGTGGGAGATGATCAGGGGCGTGTTCCAGGCGAAGCGTAGCGCCGACTCGCCACGCTTCACACGCGGGCGGATGCGCTTGTCGGCGCGGCCGGAGAGAACCGACCCGTCCAGTTTCTTGCGGCGCATGTCGCCGTTCTGGTGCTCGTAGTAGACGACGTTCGGATCGGTGGGATCGCGGAGAGTGACGAAACCGTCACCGCCACCCCACCGGTCGAGGAAGACGTGCTTCCACGGATCGGGCGACCGGCTGTCGACGACGTAGGTGCTCGGCCCGAAGAGCGAGGCGTTGTCCTGCGTCCCGCCCCAGATCTGGTACGGCTTCTCCATGTCCAGGTGGACCGTGTAGAACTCGCCGATCGGCAGGTTGTTGACGTGGAGCCAGGACTGCGCGTGATCCTCCGATATGTAGAGACCACCATCCGTACCGAGCAACACGCGCCCAGGCTTCCTGGGATCGAGCACGATCTCGTGCATGTCGAGATGGAGCACGGTCGCCTGATGCGGGTGCAGGCGCCGGATCTTCTCCCCCGCGCGTGCGAACGTGGCCCCGCCGTCGGACGAGACCAGCAGGACCTGGCCGCAGAGGTAGACCCGGTCCGGATCGTCCGGTGCGACGCGGAGATCGCAGAAGTCCCAGCCGATCCACGTCGACAGGCGCTTCTCGTGGGTACGCCGAAAGGTCTTCCCGCCATCGTCGGACCGGTAGACCTCCGCGCCGCCGGGGCGCCTGCCCCGTGAGAGCTTGCGATTCACGACGAGTGCATAGATGAGACCGCTCCCGTGGGAGACGTCGAGACCGATGCGGCCGGTGTCCCGCCCCTTGGGCAGACCCGTCTTCAGCTGCTGCCACGTCGTGCCAGCATCGACGGTCTTGTGAATGCCGCTGTTCACCCCGCGCCGATCCCAGGTCGCGGCGAACAGGGTTGACCGGTTCGACGGGTCCATGACGAGATCGACGACTCCGGTCGCGTTGCTGATGAACAGGACGCGCTTCCACGTCTTGCCGCCGTCGGTCGTCTTGAAGACTCCGCGCTCCTCGTTGCGGGAGCGATGGTGACCCATCACTCCGGCGTAAACGGTGTTCGCATCTCTTGGGTCCACGATCACCCGGGCGATGTGGTGGGAGTCGTGAAGCCCCATGTTCCGCCAACTCGCACCGCCGTCAGTGGACTTGAAGATCCCACTGCCGGGAAACGACGTGCCGGACGGATGCGTCTCGCCGGTCCCGACCCACACAGTATCCGGCTCGGTCGGTGCCACTGCGATCGAACCGATAGCGGTCGTGGATTGCCGGTCGAAGATCGAGCGCCAGGTCCGACCGACATCCGTGGTCTTGAACACGCCACCGGATCCGATCCCGAGGTAGATCGTCTTCGGTTGGTTCGGCGGCCATGCGATGGCCTCGATGCGGCCCCCCTGGAACTTGGGCCCGACCGCGCGCCACGCGAGATCGCGGAACCCGGATTCCCGGGCCATACGCTCGTGCTGCGCCCACGACGCGCGGCGAGATTCGGGAGAGGTCGCGGTCTGAGCGACCACGGGTGCGGAACCACTCAACAGGAGGACGCAAACAAGAACGGCTGCTCGGATCATGCTGGTGCCTTGGTCGCAAGCCTACCCGGGATCGTCCGGGCGACCCGCGAACGATCTGTCTCCCCGGGCTTCTGGACGACGAGGTCGAGGACGACTGAGATCCTGGTGCTTGGTTCTGGCGCGGAGTGCAGTGACCTCCCCGCACTGGAGCGGCTCTCGGCGAGTATCATCCGCAGTCGCATGTCGACCGTCCCCCACAGATCTTTCATCGAAGCGTTCTTGGAGCAGATCTGGCGCGACTGGGCAGAGGGCGTCCAGCGAACCCTCCCCGAGTACATGGAGATGTTCCCCACCACTTCCGAGGATCTCGCATCCGAGCTCCTGGCCCTCCGTCGGAGTCCCGCGATTGATGCGGAGGCTCGATCGAGTGAACCTGACCGCGCGGCGAGCTCTGATCGGATCGGGCAGTACGTCTTGAAGGAAGAGATCGGCCGGGGTAGCCAAGGGGTTGTCTACCGCGCGATGGACACGCGCATCGGCCGCGACGTCGCGCTGAAGGTACTGCGCGACGTCGGCCCTCGCGCGGAGGCGACTCTTCAGCGGTTCAAGCGCGAAGCGCGAGCCGCGTCGAAGGCCGATCATCCCGGTGTTTGCCCGGTCTACGACGCTGACGTGGAGGGTGGGGTCCCGTACATCGCCATGCGCTACGTCGAGGGTGAGACGCTCGCGAGGCACATCGCAACCACGGCAGAAGAGGTGGCCGACCCGAGCACGGTTCACCTGACGAAACTCGAGCTCGAAAGCACCACCACCGCGGAATCGGGGCCGTTGCCAGCCCCGACCAGCCCGCCGCGCCGCTCGGAGGTCATGAGCGCCGTGCTTCTCCTGGAGAAGACGGCCCGGGCCCTCCACGCAGTCCACGAGACTGGGGTGATCCACCGCGACGTGAAACCCGGCAACGTGATGATCACGCCGGGAGGTGAAGCGGTGGTGATGGACTTCGGGCTGGCGCATGAGGAAGAGTCGGATCTGCCGACGCTCACCCGCACCGGAGACTTCTTCGGAACGCCTGCGTACATGTCGCCCGAACAGCTCACCCGACAGGGAATCCGGCTCGACCGACGCACCGACGTCTGGTCGCTCGGCGTGATGCTGTACGAATGCCTGACATCAGTGCGCCCGTTCGACGCGCTCTCGCGGGAGCGTCTCTTCCAGCAGATTCTAGCCAAGGACCCGACCGACGTGCGCCGGCTCAACCCCGCGATTCCGGTGGACCTCGCAACCGTGGTCGCAACGGCGCTGGAGAAGGACCGTGACCGCCGATACCAGACCGCAGGAGAACTCGCGGACGAGTTGAAGCGCGTGCGCCTGTTCGAGCCGATTCAGGCGCGGCCGATCGGACGGGTGCTGCGCATGAAGCGGTGGGCGCAGCGGAACCCGCCCGCCGCCCTGGCGGTAGGGGCGGTATGCGTTGGCCTGCTCGTCGCGGTTGTGCTGCTGAGGCAGGCCATCGTGGCGGAAGGCAAGACCACCGAGGCCCTGGATCGGGCCGACCGGAACCTCTCTGCCTACGAGCGGGTGTCGGACGAGTTCCGCCTCCAACGGCTCGTCGAGGTGGCGCGGGACGAGCTGTGGCCCGCAGTGCCCGACAAGGTGGAGCCCATGCAAGCCTGGCTAGTGCGTGCCCGCCGCATTGCTGAGTTGCTTCCGGCCCTCCGCACCGACCTTGATGGATTGCGTACCGGTGCTCTTCCTTGGTCCGAGGCAACCCAGGCGAAGGACCGGGCATCTCACGAGGTTGAGCTGGCAGCCCTCGCTGCTCTCGATGCCGAGGAACGCCGCATCGCCAAGCAGCTCGAAGGACTGAAAGCGTCATCGTCGCCCCGGGCGGAGAAGTGGGCGGAGAAGTGGGAAGACCGGCTGATCAGAATCGCGGTCGAGCGAAAGAAGCTCGTGAACGCGCTGAAGGTCCGGCTGACCTATGAGTTCAATGACACGCGCGATCGTTGGCGTCATGATCGGCTGGCGGCGTTCGTTGGCGCATTGAAGGCGCTCACTTCCGACAGCAGGTACGGCGAGACCATCGTCGCGGTCGAGGCGCGCCTCAACTCCGCCAAGACCATCCAGAAGCGCAGTCTCGATGACCACTCGACAACGTGGAAGGAGGCAATCCGATCGATCGCCACGACCCGCGAGTACGTCGGGTTGACACTCAAGCCGCAACTCGGGCTGGTTCCCTTGGGTCCTGACCGCGAGTCCGGCCTGTGGGAGTTCGCGCATCTGGAGACGGGGAGCGTTCCGGAACGGGATCCCGACACCGGGAAGCTGGAGCGGACGGAGGAGACGGGGCTGGTGTTCGTGCTGATCCCAGCGGGGACGTTCACCATGGGCGCGCAGAAGATCGACCCAAACGGCCCGAACCACGATCCGGACGCCGCGGGCGACGAGGGACCCCCGCGTGATGTCACCCTGGGAGCCTACTTCCTCTCGAAGTACGAGATGACGCAGGGTCAGTGGATGCGGGCGACTGGAAACAATCCGAGTGGGTACGGAGCAGGTCGCGAGTTGCCCGGCCAACCCACCATCACGCTGCTGCACCCCGTGGAGCAGGTCGACTGGAACGTCTGCGCCAGGATCCTTGGTCACCTCTCCCTCAGCCTGCCCACCGAGGCCCAGTGGGAAAACGGCTGTCGTGCAGGAACGACGACGCCGTGGTGGACCGGCCAGGCTCGGGATCCCCTGAACGGAGCCGTGAATCTGGCCGATCAGGCCCTGGCCCGGTTGACCAACCGATTCGAGAAGGCCACTGAGGACTGGGTGGAACTGGACGACGGGTTTGCCCTTCACGCACCGGTGGGAAGCTATCGCGCGAACGCCTACGGCCTGCATGACGTGCACGGCAACGTATGGGAATGGTGCCAAGATTCGAACGAGCGCTACGACCTCGTCGATCCGCGGCCTGGCGATGGGCTACGAGGAGACAGCACCGTGGGAACGCGGATTACCCGGGGTGGCTGCTACACCACTGCCGCGAGCTTTACACGCTCCTCGTACCGTTTCACCGCCTACCCCGGCTTCCTCAACAACGCGCAGGGGTTGCGCCCCGCGCGGAAGGTCGAGTGACCCTCGCACTGCGACGGCGGCGAGGACTCGTACCAGAAACGACCGGACGCCGTGATTGGCAGCTCCGATCTGCGTTGCGGCTCGGGTGACGAGTGCGCGTCTCGAAGATCCAGAATGCGGTGAGAGACAGCGGGCACTCACTTGGACTTCAACGGGTCCTCACGGATGACGAGCTTCTCGCTGCCGACCGCCTCGCCGTCGACGATCAGCGTGACCCTGTAGTCCCCGGCGGTTGCGGTGCTGCGGCCGAGGCGCGGACCGAACAGCGGCTTGCCGTTGGCGAACGTCGCGTAGTCCGCAACGAGTCGGCCACGCAGCGTGTTCAGGCTCCGCGATGACTCCGCATCGGCCAGCTGCCCGCGCAGGGCGCGGAGCTTGTCGCGCTGCTCAGGATCGACTCGTGAGAGCAGTCGGTCGACCACGCCGATCAGGCGTTGGCGAAAGCGGGCGATCTCGGTGGGCGCCGGCGTGACGCGCAGGTCCCAGCGGAGGCGGTTGATGCCCTTGTCAGCGCTGCGGGCGCGCGTGGTGTGCACCCTCCGGCCAAGGACGTCGGCGATCTCGACCCGGACATCGCCTGAGTCTTCGGCCAGATAGAAGTTGATCAGCGCGCCGCGCGGGGGGTTTTTGCCGCGGAACATGAAGTTCGGCTGCTTGCGGCCCAAGCGGATGCTGAGCCAGTGCGTCGCGCGGCGAATCTCGAAGAGGTGTGCCTTCTTCTGAGCCACGGTCTTGGTCATCTGACGCAGCGGGGTGATGTCATCGAGGATCCAGATGCTCCGGCCATGGGTGCCGCAGATCAGGTCACCCTCGCGAGGATGAATGACGAGGTCGTGCATCGCGACGGTCGGCATGCCCGTCATCAACCGGGCCCACGATCCCCCGGCATCGACCGAGGCGAACACGGCGAACTCCGTCCCGACGAACAACAATCGCGGATTGATCGGGTCTTCGCGGATGACGTACGCACTGCCGCCATCCGGGATGTTCGCGGAGATGTCGCGCCACGTCGCGCCGAAGTTCTCGGTGACGTAGACGTAGGCCGCATTGTCGTCCCGACGGTGGTTGTCGAACGTGACGTACGCCTTGCCCGCGGTGAATCTCGACGGGGAGACCCGACTGACCCACGTGCCCTGGGGAACCCCGGGAATCGTATCGACGACGTTCTTCCAACTCACACCGGCGTTCCGCGTGACCTGCACGTTGCCGTCGTCGGTCCCGACCCACACGACCGCGGGATCGACCGGTGACTGGCCGATGGTGATGATCGTGCAGTAGTTCTCGCCACCGGTGACGTTGCGCGTGAGTCCACCCTGGTTCGACGGGTTGCGGCGCGCCTTGTCATTGGTCGTCAGGTCCGGACTGATGATGCGCCAGGTGGCGCCGCGGTCGACGGAACGGAACAGGTAGTTCGAGCCGAAGAACACGGTGCGTGGGTTGTGCGGCGACAGAACCAGTGGGCTGCTCCAGTTGAAGCGGAACTGCGGCGGCAGCTTCGGTCGCCGCGGATTCCGGCCGAAGAACCAGTGTTCGCCCGGGGAGATCGTGTAGCGGGTCGGCGTCTCGTCGAAGTTCGGGTCGACGACGTCCTTGAAGTTGACGATGGTCTCCGGCGTCGGCGTGATGAACGCATGCTCGCGGGTCTCGGCGTTCAACCGGGCGGCGAAACCAACGTGATTGACGATGTAGATGGTGCGCCAGTCGGTCGGGTCGATCTGGGTGTGGAAACCGTCGCCCTCGCCGATCCACGAGTTGTGCATGTTCAGGATACCGCGGGGCTCCCGACTGTTGCTCGGCCCGAGCCACAGGCCGTTGTCCTGCAGCCCGCCGGCGACCCAGTACGGATCTCGCATGTCGACGCCGATCGCGTAGTACTGGCCGATCGCCATGTTGTTGAGGAAGGTGATCGTCTTGCCGCCGTCGACGGTCAGCTGCGCGCCCTGGTCGGTCGCGTTGTACCAGACCGAGCTGTCGGTGGGCGAGATCCACATGTCGTGGTCATCGCCGCCGCCAGGCCACCAGCGCTCGACGAACTTCGCGCCGCCGTCTTTCGAGACGCGGAAGTCGCGGGAGACGACATAGATCCGCTGCGGATCCTGCGGGTCGATCTCGATCTGCCCGTGATAGAAGGGCCGGATATGGTGCTCCAACAGGAAACGCCAGGTCTCGCCGCCGTCGTCCGAGCGGTAGACACCGGACCCGGGCACGCCGTCTGGCAGCCGTTCGTCCGCCTCGACGGCCGCAACGAGGATGCTCGGATCTCTGCGATGGATCGAGATGTCGATCTGTCCGGTGGAGCCGGTCGGCAACCCTCGCGTCAACTTGCGCCAGGTCTTTCCCGCGTCGCTCGACTTGAAGATGCCACCGTTCGCGCCGCCGCTCCGCATGCTCCACGGTTTGCGGATGCGGTGGTAGAGCCCAGCGTAGAGCACGTCCGGGTTCACGCGGTCGATCTCGATGTCGGCGCCGCCGGTCTCGACGTCGTTCGGTAGGCCGTTCACCAGTTCTCGCCAGGTCTGGCCCCCGTCCTGGGTCTTGTAGATCCCGCGGCTGCCCTGGTAGCCCCACAGGTGACCGATCGCAGCGACGTAGACGATGTCGGGATCCGTCGGATGTACCGCGATCTCGGCGATCTGGTGCGTGTCGCGCAGGCCCATGTTGGTGAAGGTCCGGCCGCCATTCGTCGACTTGTAGATGCCGTCACCCCAGCCGCTGCTGTTGCGATTGGCTGCTTCGCCGGTGCCCACCCAGATGATGTTCGGATCGGGCTGAAAGAACACCGCGGCTCCGATCGACCCCGCGCCGTAGTCGTCGAAGATCGCCTTCCACGTGACGCCGGCGTTCGTCGATTTGAACACCCCGCCGGATGCGGACGCGACGAGCACGGTGCGGTAGTCGGCGTCGAGTGCGTCGATCGAGGCGATGCGGCCCATCATGTTGGCCGGACCGATGTTCCGCCAGCGCAGGTCCTTCGTCAGCGCAGCGGTGGTCTGCGCGGCGAGGGGCGCCGTCACGATCACGAGGAGGACGCGGACGAGGTTGCGGTGCATGACCGGATCGTATGGCAAGGACCCGCACCATCCGACCAAATTGCTCCTCGCCCGCACTCGCGGCCGGTCAAGGAACGAGCGTCACCGCGGCGGGATGGCTTGCGTGGACGGGGATCCCCGTCTGCGCGTCGGTGACCAGGCAAGCGTGGTGGGCGACGAGACCGGCGAGCGCAGGCGGCAGGCCCGCTGGGAGATCCAGCGTCACCGTCGCTGCGCCGGCGGCGTCGAGGTAGCCCCGCGACGCCTGGAGCAGCTGCGTGTTCGGCAGCAGAGCGGTGTAGAAGAACCAGCCGAAGGCCGCGTCGACATTGAGGGGCAGGATGACCAAGGGAAGGTGGATGCCGGGCCACGTCCCCCCCGTCGTGCCGAGGAGGTGGTAGACATTCCCGGCCGCAGCGGCCGGCGCCGCGACGTGGAGGATCTGCGAACCACCGGCAGCGAGGGACACCGACGTCACATCCGTACCGAGGAGGCAGTCGGTGGCGGCGAAGACAAAGGCCGTTCCGGCGTCCGTTCCGAAGTCGTCGTCCCGCGGCGCGCCGACGACGACCGTCCCGGCGTCGAGCGCGATGGAGAACCCGAATCGGTCGCCCGGAGCCGCCCCACCGGCGGCCAGGGTAGCCCGCTCCGTCCAGGTCCCGGCCACGTGCTGGTACAAGGACGCGGTCCCCGGCGGGACGGCGGACGGCACGCACGTCCCCAGCCCGGGCGCGCCCGTGACCAACCAGTCGCCTTGGAGGCCGATCTTCTTGCCGAAGCCCTGGCACGTCCCGCCGGCAGCAGGGACGAGCACCTGCTCCTGGACCCAGCCGGTCGCCGCGAGACCGAACACGTAGACGGCGCCCGCGTCAGCACCGTTCCCGTCGCGGTACGGCGCCCCGATCGCGACCGTGGCACCATCCAGCGCGACGCCGTGGCCGAAGCGGTCGTCGGGAGTGGCATCGCTGGCAACGAGCTCGGTCGTCTGCGTCCATGCTCCGCCGTTCCGCTCGAACACATAGGCCGCCCCGGTCCAGGTGCCGGCACCATCGTCGTGCCGTGGGGCGCCGACCACGAGCCGGTCACCCTGGAGCGCGATCGTGCCGCCGAACCGGTCGCCCGCGGCCCCGTCGCCGGCCAGCAGCTTCGCCTGCTGGGCCCAGCCAGCGGAGTTGCGCGAAAACACGTAGACCGCGCCGGTGTCGACGCCCGCTGCATCCGCGCCGATCGCACCCACCGCGATCGTGTCGCCGTCGATCGCGACGCTCCCGAAGAGCGCCCAGGGACTCGGGTCTACCGCCACGAGCTTCGCCTCGAGATCCCACGTCCCGCCCGTGCGGCAGTACACGTACACGGCGCCGGCAGCGGGGACGCCCGCGACGCCGTGCTGCTGGGCGCCGACGGCCGCCCGGTCGCCGTCAACGGCCACCCGCGCGCCAAACCGGTCGCCGGGCATGCCATCGTTGGGCGCGAGAGAAGCCTCCTCCGTCCACATGCCGGCAGTGCGCCGGAACACCAGCGCCGTTCCCGGGGTCGCGGTCGGCGACGACGGGTCTTCGGGATGTGGAGCACCGATGATGAGGACGTCGCCGTCGACGGCCACGTTGGACCCGGCCTGGTCGAACGCGGCGGCGCTGGCCGGTGCGACCGCGGTCTGCTCCCGCACGACCGGGAGTTGGGCGGACAGAGGGATCACGAGGACACTCGCGAGGAGCACGATACGGACGATGATGACCAGCGACATGTGGACTTCTCCTGAGGCTGGCTGAGGAAGAGAGGGGGCTCAGTACCAAACCCGCCACGAGCCGGAGAGAAACACCGGTTTCCCACCCTTTTTCGCCGGAGGGCCCCGCGACCACCTCATCGCTCACGTCCTGGAGATGTTCTTGCTCAGCGATGCAGGGTAGCGTGAGCCCATGCTTACTTTTCGAGCAGATGCGGAACGTGTCGGAATCGGCGTCATGCAGAGGCCCGCGACAATGAAGGTGTTCTCGTTGGTCGTTCTCGTGACCGGGCTCACGCTCTTCTGCACCGGCTGCCGCGCGGGGTCGGACGCTGGGGCGCAGGAGCGCAGCCGTCGGTCGTTCTACGAGTCGAACCCGGTTCTCACGGATCGCGCAGTCGTCGCGTGGTCGACGGCGTCACCCTCCAAGGTCGGGCTCGATCCAAAGAAGCTCGAGGCGGGCGCGAAGCAGCTGGCGGCTCACCCACGCGCGCGCGCCTTCCTCGTCGTTCGGTCCGGCAGCCTCGCATGGGAGCGGTACTTCCATGGAGCCGGGCCGCACGAGAGCCGCAACGTCCACTCCGCCTCGAAGAGCCTACTCGGAGCGCTGGTGGGGATCGCGATCAAGGAGGACGAGCTGACGGGCGTGGATCACCTCGTGGCGAAACCGTTCGGGGATCTCCTTCCCACGGCCCCGGACCGACGACGAACGCTGACGGTCGAGCATCTCCTCACGATGACCACCGGGCTGTCGTGGAGAGAGGACGTCACCGAGTACCGGATCGAACGTCGGTCGAACTGGGTACGCGCCATTCTCCATCTGCGATCGGTCCATCCACCCGGCAGGAAGTTCCACTACTCGACCGGCGCGACGCACGTGCTGTCCGCCGTCCTGACCAGGTCCACGGGCGAGGCGACGCATGTCTACGCGAGAAAGCGACTGCTGGAGCCGCTCGGCGTCACTGTCGATCGTTGGGGCTGTCACGACCCCCAGGGGTACGACTCCGGCGGCTGCAACGTCTACCTCACACCCCGGGAGCTCGCCCGCTTCGGGCAGCTGTTCGCACAAGGGGGCAAGTGGGAAGGCCGGCAGCTCGTCCCCGCGAAGTGGATCGAGGAATCGTGGCGTGCCCGCCAGAAGGTCGACCGTCGTCGTAGCTACGGCTACCTGTGGTGGCTCTTTCGAGAGGGCGGCCATCAGGTCGCGCTGGCGTGGGGCTACGGCGGTCAGTTCGTGTTCGTGATCCCCGACCTCGACCTCGTCGCGGTGGTCACGACCGATACCAAAGGCGGGTTCTCGGGGCCGAAGCTGGACCCGATCGCGTTCGCGCGCGACTTCCTCGTGAAGGCGGTCGTAGCGAAGTGACGCGCTTGTCCATCGGAGTCAAGTGAGTCGCACGCAGCAGCGAAGACCAGTCCGGCTGACGACGTCGATCCGCGGCGGGGAGATGGGTTACGAGGAGAGAGCACAGTCGGGACCCGGATAGCCCGGGGTGGCTGCTACACTGCCGCCGCGAGCCTCGCGCGGTTCGCGTACCGTTTCACCGCCTACCCCAGCCTCCTCAATAGCGCGCAAGGGCTGCGCCCCGCCCGGAGAGTCGAAGGACCCCCGCACTACGGCGGCCAGCTCGACGTGAACCGAGAAGGCGACATCGTGGGTCGCATGACAGCCGGAGGTGAGCCATGGCCCAGAACGAATCCCCGTCCCGGCGCTCCTTCCTCGGCGCGACCGGTGCAGCGTTGATTGCGACGTCCGGTCTCGGTGCGCAGAGGCCGAAGGACGTCAAGGTGCGGCTGGCGGTCGCTGGCGGCGGGTTCGGCGCGCGTCATCACTGGCACGAGCACCCGCACTGCGCGGTGACCGCGGTGACCGACCTGGTGGCGGGCCGCCGGCAGGCGCTCGCGAAGGCGTACGATTGCGACCAGGTGTTCCCATCGCTCGAGCGGATGCTGGCGGAAGCGGCCGATACGTTCGACGCGGTCGCGGTGTTCACTGACGCGCCGAGTCACGCGAAACACACGTTGATGTGCCTGAACGCGGGGAAGCACGTGACCGTGGCGTGTCCGGTCGCGTTGACGCTGGAGGATTGCCAGAAGATCAAGGAGGCGAAAGAGAAGACGGGCCTCCGCTACATGATGCACGAGTCGAGCTGGTACCGGCAGCCGTGCATCGCGGCGCGAGAAGCGTACGCGAAAGGACAGTTCGGGCGGCTCGCGTTCTCGGAGGTCGAGTACTTCCATCCCGGCATCGGGGCCCGCTCCCACGGGCTGTCCTCCACGCGGGGCAAGCGGACGTGGCGGTGGGGCTTTCCGCCGATGCTCTATCCGACGCACGCGCTGGGTCTGCTGGTCGGTGTGACGGGCGAGCGCATCGTCAAGGTCTCGTGCGCGGGCCAGCTCGTCTCCAAGGATTTCCCGGCCGGCAAGGACAACGCGTATGGGAACCCGTTCGACAACGAGATCGCGCTCGGTCACACCGACCGCGGAAACATCTGCCGCTTCGGCGTGCTCTGGAACGTGGCCGGGCATGGCGAGCGCGGGCAGTGGCTGGGCGAGAAGATGTCGTGCTTCATGGCCGGATCGGGTGGCCAGCCTCGCGCGCGCCGTGGCGTCAGCGGACGTTGGCAGGCGTGGAACGTCCCCGACTACTGGAAGACCGACCGTCTCCCGGAGTCCATGCGTCACAACAGCGGTCACGGCGGCAGCGCGTCGTTCCTGAGCGCCGAGTTCGTCGAGGCCCTCGTCGAGAAGCGAGAGCCGACGGTCGACGTCTACCAGTCCATCGCCATGACCGCCCCCGGCATCGTCGCCCACGATTCGGCGATGAAGGGAGGCGCACTGATGAACGTGCCGAGCTTCGATCGGTAGGTCGCGCCACCCAAGAACGTGACGTCACGCGACCGACGAGCCGGCTGGACCGCCGGGAGTCGCTCACGTGGCGAGCATGGAGAGCACCGACCGCGTGAGGCCGAAGAGCAGGAACAGCGCCAGCATCCCCTGGCCGGCCCGCAGGATGATCCGGCGGCGTCGGTTCATGCGGCAGCGCACGTGACGTCGTACGGAGGGCGACCAGAAGAGACTGGAGACGGCCACCACGGCGTACGGCAGGACGATGAAGCCGAAGGGGTGGTGGCTGAAGGCGAGACCCGGATCACCATGGGCCAGGTTGCGCGCGGACCGGGACAGGCCGCACCCCGGACAGTCATGGCCAGACACCGCCTTCAATTGGCACACGCCCACGCCGATGCCGTCGGCGGGCATGAGTGCCGCGCCGACGAGGATGATGATGGAGACAGCCACCGACCAGCGGCCGAAGAAGACCTTGTAGGGTCGGAACCGTGAAGGCATCCGCGAGACTGCATCACGGGGCACGAGACTCGCTCCGGGCGGAACACGGAACACGGAGCTCGGTGCCATCGGTGCATCCGGCTCCGGGCGCCCGGCCCCTATCCACCCATTCCACCTCCGGCGAAATTGCAGATCATGCTCAGAATCCAGCAACCAACATAGCCGCCCACGAGAAGGTTCTTCTTCGGGTTCTCGGACTTCGTGAGTCCGAACCAGATGATCACGAACGGAATGCAGAGGCAGGCGAAGCCCAGGCCGACGGATTGTTTGAACGCTTCGATCAACAGAATGATCCAGAACACGAGCGTGCCAAGACTGAACAGGTAGCCGAGAATCAGCATGAGGACTCCTTCACGACGCCGGGGAATCACGAGAGCATGACCGACCGAGACGCTACTAGTCCAGGTCGTGAACGTCAATCGCCGTCGGCCGGCTCTCTGAACATGGGCATCGGTGGCGGGCTCTACCGTCTGCGGAGAATCCACTCCGCGAGGAGCAGGTTGGTGATCCAACTCGACCAGGAGACGATCGCCATGCTCCGTTCGAAGCCGAGTGAGAGGCTCTGCAGGAGCGGCAGGTAGATGCGAATGGTCACGGCGGCGAGGGTGAGCGCATAGCTCCTGACCATCCACGCTCCGTGCCCCCCCGCCGCACCTTTGCGGAGGCGGAGATAGCCGATGAGCGTTGCCAGAAGCCATGCCGTCGAGAGGGCGCCAAACCCCACGTGACCGACCCAACCGCCGGCAGAGAACGTCGCCAATCGCAACCCACCCACTCCACCGACCAGGACCCCCACCAGGTAGACCCGCCCGAGGGTCCGGTGGAGCGCCGGGCGTGCCGCTCGAAGTCCGGCCAGGAACTGAAAGGCACCGACTCCCAGCGCCGCGGCCCCTCCGAGAATGTGTGCGTACATGGCCCAGGGAGTGCGCAGGTACCTCGTCTTGAGTGCGGGGTCTCCAGCGCTGTCGACGAATACGAATGCCAGACCCCACACCGTCACCGCGAGAGCGCAGAACGCCATGATGCCCCAGCCCGCTCGCCACGCGAGGCGACGACGGGACGCATTCGCCGGGGTGTCTCGCGTGGGTTCACGGGCCATCAGGTCGACCATGGTACTCGGTAGAATCCAGTGGTCCCCGACACCCGTTGGTAGTCCGGGCTAGCGGCGAACATACCTCAGACGCTTCCAGTGAGTGACCTTGCGGAGCATGTAGTCGTACCAGGAGATCGGGTCCTGGATGCCCTCACGCGTGAAGATGTGGTGCCAGGAACCGGGGGGTCCGTGAACCGACGGGAGGGACGGGTGGCGGTTCACGTTGTGCATGAACTCATGGAGGCAACCACCCGGCTCACGCGGCATTCGGCGGATCCCGGAGCGCTTGGGCAATCGTCCTCCGCGGTAGGGCAGGAGGAGGGGGCCGCCTCCGAAGGACTTGGCGATGCGGCCACCGTCCCAGACGAAGACCACGCCGTCGTGTCGGTAGACGACGTCCTTGTACACCTTGTCGAGCGGAGGCGTGACCCGGCGCGGGTCGAGACGTCGCGTAGGGACCATGCCGAGATGGGTGTGCGCCACGAGACCGCTCACGGTCGCGTAGGGCAAGTCGATCCACGTCGTCTCCACACTGCAACGGCCGCGGGAGTACACATACACCGTGTCCATCGCCATCCGCCACGCGTCCTTGAAGACCTGAAGCTCCGTGTCGTCGAGCTCCTGGACATCGTGAACCGGCTCTCCGCCAATCTCTATCTCCGCATCGGTGCGGCGGATGATCAGCGCGGCAAACCTGAGCAACGTGTGCCCACGAGCGCGGGGAGGTAGTGGTCCGGAGATCGCGAGCTTCGCTTCGAGGAAGCTCCGGGCCCGCGCGTAGAGCACGTCGCCACCAGGCTGGTCGTACAGGTGCTCGGTCGTGTAGTCGTGCCAGTAACGTCGACCTCGTGAGGCCATGCGCTCGAGACCGGCGAGCGTGCTGGGGATGGTTCGGAGATAGGCGTCAGCCTGCTCGTAGAACGCATGTGACTTCGCGCGATCCCCCGCCAGATACGCCGCGTCGCCTCTGGCCATGATCCGCTTGAACTCACGAGAGTTCCCGCGCCCGCCGGCGCCTGGAAGCGGCCGCTCGTTGATCGCCTTCTTCACCGCGGCGAGACGGTCCGCACCGTTCGCGCCCAGCTCGCAGGCCAGGACAAGCGTCTCCTCCGCCGTGGCGAGGAAGCCCGTGTCGACGTACTCGATCGCGAGTGCGACGAGATGCTGCGCGAGGGCTGCGCGCAGACGTCGCCGCCGATGCGTCGCCGAACCATCGGCCGGTTTCATCAGGGTGCGCACCATGGAGGTCAGCCGGCGCCGAGCCTCCCGCTTCTTCGTCATTCGTGCGCAGCGGGCCGCCTCCGCATACCACGCGGCGGGCCGGCTTCGCTCCCCCGCCCGCCTGGCCACCTCGGCCTTGCCGAGGAAGAGCAGACACCGATCTTCCTGGGCCCCCGAAAGAGAGGTCAGGAAGGATGAGACCAAGAGAGACAGTCCGACTCGCCACCACGCCATGAGACACTCCTCTGTGACGTTCCTACCCGACCAGTTGGCGGCAGTCCCAGAGGTGTCACCAAATCCCTGACTCCGTCGTCGAGGTCACGCCGGGACTAACGGGACTCACTTGAGGACCTGGCGGTAGACGCGCAGGAAGTTGCCACCCATCAGCTTGAGCAGGTCAGGCCTCGTCACGCCCCGCTGGTGCAAACGCTCCACCACCGACATCCAGCGGCGCGGGGCATCCAGCACTCCGTCAGCCTTGCGATCGCGAGCCTGGCGCCCATCGAGGTAGCCGTCCGAGCTGAAGCCGACGTGCCCGACGCCTCCGACCCGGATCATGTGCAGGACGTGGGTGACATAGTCGTCGACCGTGGCGGGTCGACGACGGCGGAGATACGGCACGTAGGCCATGACGCCCACCACGCCGCCGGTCGCGGCGATGGCCCGCACCTCCCGGTCCGTCATGTTCCGGTCGTAGGGGGCAATCGGCAACTCGTTCTCCAGCACCTCCGCGGACGCGGTGTGGTTGGCCAGCACCGGGACGCCCCTGGTCTGAGCGATGCGGCACACGTCGAGCACCGTCTGCTCGTTGCAGTGGGAGACGTCGACGATCATCCCCAGGCGGATCGCCTCGAGGACCACGCGACGCCCGAGGCGAGTGAGGCCTCCCTCCTGGGTGCTGCCGCCGCCCAGTCTCTCGGCCGCGGACTGGTTGCCGTCACCCGCCCCGTACTGGACCATGAAGATCCGCAGTCCCTTGGCGTACCAGCCACGAAGCCGGTCGATCTTGCCGAGGAGCGGGAAGTGCGTCTGGCTGTAGAGGAGGACACCGAACTCCCGTCCCGCAAGACAGAGTTCGATGTCCTTCCGGCTTCGGATGAGACGAGCCCCCGAATACCGCCCGCCCTCCAGCGCGGCCCGCTCACGCTCCAGGTGCTTGGTCGAGTGGATCGTGAGCGTCCCGATGTCGATCCCGGTCGCGGCCTTGACGGAAGGACGTTTCTCTTTCCGTCCGAAGTGGGGCTGACCCAGCCCGGTTGGTGAGTAGTAGTTGACCAACCCATCGACTACGGACGCATCGCGGAACAGCGCTTTCACGTCGAGAGCCGCGGGTGGCTGGGCCAGGACCGGCAGGGCGGTCACGAGGAGGAACGAGATGGCGGTCAGGTAGAGCTTCACGGGTCGACTCGCTCGAAGGTTCGACGTAGTGGGGCTATTGCGCAATGACGCGAGTCGGCTGGGAGAGGACGAACCCGTCGCCCGATGTGGGGTCCAGTACCGCGAACTGGACAGACACCGACAGCGGAGCCGAGAAGCTCAGCGGAAGCGTCATGTTCGAGAAGGGAGGACTGGACGAGAACAAGTTGAACCACGTCCCCCAGCTCGGGTCAGCGAGGTCGATGTTGAGGATCTGCCCGCCGAGCGTCGTGACCGCGGTGGAGTTGCTCGACACCAGGGGCGAGAGACCGTAGGCGAGGTCCCAGGGCATCCCCGAGACCGTGCTGTTCAGGTTGAGGCCGACCAGTGAATTCGTGGTCACGTTCGCGATCGCGGGGCTCGTCGCCGTTCCCTGGGCACCGTCGACGTTCATGTCCGCCGCAGGCTGGTTCGTCTGGTACAGGATCGTGCTGCCGCCGCCCACCTGGAGGTTCCACGTAGCGGTAATCTCCGCGGCGGTGAGCGCACGGCTGTAGACCCGGAACTCGTCCATGATCGCACCCGGCGCAAGTCCGGCACCGTTGGAGTACCCGCCGAC
>NZBC01000192.1 GCA_002687715.1 Planctomycetota bacterium
CTCTGACGGCGCCGCCGGATCCGGACCCGGAGCGGACCTGGAGGTGCACGCTCCCGTCGGACCCGGATTCTCGGCGAAGCCGAGCCGATCTAGCGTGGTCCTGACCAGGCGCGATAGTGGTAGGGGTTGCCCCAGGACTCCCGGCCCGCCCAGAGGAAGCGGGCGAGCTCCTTGCGGAGGCGGTCGGCCACGTCGGGTTGCTCGGTGATCAGGTTGCGGCGCTCACTCGGATCGTCGTGGAGATCGAAGAGGGCTTCGTAGCGGCGGCCGCGGTGGTAGTGGAGCTTGTAGCGGTGCTCGGGGTCGTAGTAGGCAAAGCTGTCCCAGAACGCGCAGAATGAGATCATCGGGCGGGGGGGAAGCGCCCCGCCGTCAAGGAGGGGGAGCAGGCTGCGGCCGTGATGGCGATGGGGCGCGCCGGGTCGGAAGAGGTTGAGGATCGTCGGCACGACGTCGATGCTCGAAACGGGAGTCGCGATGACCTGCGGCGCGACGCCGGGCAGCTTCATGACGAGCGGGATGCGCACTTGCTCCTCATAGAGCAGGTAGCCCGCGATCTTGCCGTGCTCGCCGAGGCCGGTGCCGTGATCCGCGGTGACGACGAGTAGCGCGTCGTCAGCGATACCGAGATCCTCGAAGCCTCTCATCAGGCGTCCGAGCAGCGCGTCGGCCTTCGCCATCTCTCCGTCGTAGCGATCGGTGGTGGAGGTCCCGTAACGGGTGTCGCGCCAGGGGATGTGCGGCCCCGTGAGATGGAGGTAGCAGAACGTCCCGTCGACCGTGCCACGGGCGGCTTGGCGTCGCTGCAGTGCGGCGAGAACCGCTTCGGTCTTCCTCTCGTCCGGCTTGTTCCCGTCCTCGTTGGGGAACTCCAGGTCTTCGAAGGTCAGGCCGCGGTCGCGCCATGACCAGCCGCGGCGGAATGCTCCCGCGCTGACGCCGTTGTAGTCGTTGCCGGTCACGGTTATGACGAAGTGCTCGTAGCCGAGGTCCGCGAGGTCCGAGGTGAAGAACGCGGGATGCTCCTTGGCGAGCATGTGCCGCGTGGAGTAGCAGCCGGAGAGCAACCCCTTCACGCCCACCGTGGTGGCGGTCGCGGAGCTGGTCGTATGGCGGAACGCGAGGCTCTTCCTGGTCAGGGCTGAGAGATGGGGTGTGGTCGGGCGTTCGTGCCCGAACGCGGAGCAGTGATCCCACCGCGCAGCGTCCCACAAGACAACGATGATGGGTGGGCGCCGGGCCAGCTTCGGGATCGAGGCCGGCAGTTCGGGGAGGACGTCGGTGCCCCCGGTGTGATGCACCCACGGCGCTCCGCCGGGATCGTGGAACCCGACCTCCTCGAACGGCAGGAAGAGCCGCGTCGTCGGGAGCTCCGCCGCCAACGTGCCGAACCGGGAGTATTCGTTCGCCACGACGCCGAGGTCACCGCGTCCGCTCGAGAACAGGAGCATCGTGACTCCGGCGCCGACGATGACCCCACGGGTCCAGCCCCGGCCGCGCACGGCCGGGAACGCGATGGCGAGACAGGTCAGGAGCATCGCCAGCACGAGCGTCGCCGCCAGCGCGAACGCTGAGAAGAGCTGCATGCGGAAGTCCTCGACCTCGGGGTAGAGGCCCGGAGCGAGGATGAAAAGTCCGCCCGCGAGGAGTCCGGCCGTGATCAGCGCGGCGGCGCGGGGCCTTGGGCGATACAGCCAGCGGGGAAGGAGAACGGCGGACGGAGCTTGCGCGAGGAAAGCGGCGAGGTCCGGAGAACCGCAGCCCAGGCGGTGGTTCTCCTCGCGCCAGCCGCAGGTTCCGCGAGCGATGCGGATGACGACCATCGCGGCCAGCATCGCCGCCCCGGCGATGGTCGAGGGCCACAGGTCGAGGCTCGTCACCTCTTCGTGAAGACACCGCTGCACGAGATGCAGCACCACGCACGCGGTGACGACCCCGATGCCGGCCAGGACCGCGTGACCCCGCGAGGCCCCGACTCGTGGTCCCAGCGCGCCGAGCCCGGCGAGGAGCAGCACCGCGCCGCCCGCCGCCAGGGTGATCATCGATCCGATGTTGAACGCGAGGCCGCCGAGCCCGATGCGCCACGCGACGATCTGCGATTCGGTGATGACGTCAGGCGCGAAGCGCGACGTGAACGCCACCGACTCGATCAGCGCGAGGAGTCCGGCCGCGCTGATCGTGAGCGCCCAGGTGTCGAGCAGCGCGCCTCCGCCTCGGCGCCAGGACAGCCGGAAGATCGCGTCGGATGCTCCGCTGCCATGGCGGGGGAGACCGACGACGACCGCACCGATGCCAGCGATCGCCGCGAGCCAGGCGAACGGGGAGACGAACGTCCCGACGATTCCGAGGATCGTGGCGGAGAACACGAACCACGGAGTGGGCGAGTCCCGGTGGTGCGCACTCTTGCTCGCCAGCGCGAGCGCCATGATGGACGCGCCTCGCAGTACCGGGACCGCGGCGTACGCCCCCACCGCGGGCGGGAACTCGCTCGCCGGAACGGCTCCGCTGGCTTCGACCCGGGCGATGATGTCCGCGATGCAAACGCCCGCGACTCCGACGGTCATGAGCCACGTCCCGGCGAGACGATCGCCGTTCGCGGATGGAGTGGGGCCGGGACCGGGCGCTGGCTCGGACCCGCTTACCTGCCCGTACCACCCCGGCGACGGGGGATGGTCCGTCTTCGGAACCGGCCGCGGTGCACACGCCAGACAGTTGGCGTCCCCGCTGGGCAGCAGCTCGCCGCAGGTCGGGCATGTTCCTGAGCGGGTCACGGATCAGCCGTCCGGAGGCCACCAGTCGCGATAGTGATAGGGGTTCGCGTATCCGCGACGACCTGTCCACAACCACGCGTCCATCTTGTCGAGGAGCCGCTGCGCGACCTCGGGCTCTTCGTCGTAGAGGTTGTTGCGTTCGAGCGGGTCGGCCGCGAGGTCGAAGAGGAGCGCGTACCCCTCGGCGCGATGGAGGTGCATCTTCCACCGCCCGTCCTCGAAGATCGCGTACGCATCTTCGAACGAACACAGGCTGACGAACCACCGCCGCTCCAGCTTCGAGCGGGTGCCTGTCATCAGCGGCAGCAGGCTGACGCCGTCGTACGCGTTCCTCTCGCCCGGCTCGAAGAGACCGACCATGGTCGGCGCGAGGTCGATGGCTGCCACCGGCGCGGCCACGCGGCGCGGCGCGATCCCGGGCGCTTTCACGACGAGGGGGATGCGGACCTGCTCCTCGTAGGGCAGGAAGCCGGCCCAGCGCCCGTGCTCCATGAGGCCCGTGCCGTGGTCTGCGAGCAGGACGATGATCGCATCGTCGTAGACGCCGAGCTCCTTGAGGGTCTCGAACGCGCGACCGGTGAGCGCATCCACTTTCGCGAGCTCGCCGTCGTACAGCGCCCGGTTGTCCCTGCCGAAGTCCTTGATCGGATCGTGGTTCCACCACGGGAAGTGTGCGCCGGTCAGGTGCAGCCAGGAGAACGTCCCGTCGAGGGAGCCCTTCTCCGCGACGACCTTCCGCCACGCGTCTTCCATGTTCTGTGCCTTCACCTCATCCGGACGCTCCCGGTCGAGCCCCTGCGGGTGCTTCGTGAGGTGGTCGAATCTCGCGCCGTCTGTCTCCGGCGCGGGCCCGTTGCGCCGGAATGCCTCGATGCTGACGCCGTTGAAGTCGCTGCCGAACGCGGTGACCAGGATACGGTCGTACCCGAGCCGACGGAGCGCGTGCACGAAGAACGGGTCGTGGTTCTTCTCGAGCATGTACCGCGTCGAGTACCGCCCCGTCATGATGTTGCGGACTCCGCACGACGTCGCGGTGGCCTGGCTGTACGCGCGTTCGAAGATCACCGCGGACTTCGCGAATTCGTCGGCGTGCGGCGTGGTGTCGCGGTCGTGGCCGTAGCAGCCCATGCGGTCCGGCCGCGCCGCGTCCCACAGGACGAAGATGATCGGGTGCGGCCGCGCGTTCAGCGCCGCCGGCACCTGTTTGGGGTAGTAGCCTTCCGTCGGACCATGGACGGGAAGCTCTTCGTCAACGGGTCGCGTCCCGAGGTGGCTCCACCCCGCCACGAACTCGCGAAACGACGTCTTCTTCACCACGTAGCCGAACCGGGAGTACTCGTGGAGCATGAGCGCGACATCGCCGCGCAGTGGTCGCAGCCCCGTCAGCAGCAAGATGCCGCCGATGGCCAGACCGACGGCAAGCAGACGCTTGGAGATCGGGCGCGCGCTGGAACGAACGGAGAACACCAGGGCGACCAGCAACAGCGTCAGGACGTGAACGGCGGTGATCACGCCGATCACGATGAACTCGCTGCGGAAGTCCTCGAGCTCGGGGTACGAGGTGTAGACCAGGACGCCGAGCCAGACCGCCGCCGTCAGCACTCCGAGCCGGAACAGGGTCGCTGGTTGCTCTCGCAGGCGGTTCGACAGCCGCCGTCCGAGCCAGGACGTGGGCACCAGGAGGGGCGCCAGGACCGCGACCGCCCAGATCCGCGGGGGGGACGGCACCACGTTGCCGGGCAGCCGGTAGTCACCGTCCGAGAGCGCGCGGCAGGTCACGTACTGCCACCAGACGAACAGGAGCAGCAGGTAGGCGACGGTCTCGGGTGCGACCCCCGTCTCGAGTACCTCGTCGCCGACGTGGACCGCGGTCGCCGCTGCGAGGTAGATGATCATCGTGGCGGAGACGACCGTCGCGAGCAGGTGCGGTCCGCGGCCGGGCCGGCGCCGCGCCCGCCACGTGACGATCGCCACGGGCGCCAGGTACGCGAGCCCGATTCCGACGCCATAGTGCGCTGCGAGCTCGAGCAGCCGGAAGCGGTAGGGGAGCAGCGCCGAGGTCCGGAAGAGCTCCGGGGCGAATCGGCCGGTATACACGAAGGACTCGGCGAGCGTGACCGCCAGCGCTCCGGCTCCGGAGAGCAAGGCGAGGACGGCCCACCAACGGAAGAGGGCGCCGGCTCCGAGGCCCCCCAGCGCGCCGCCGAGGTCTTCTCGGGACGCCGCGATCTCGGGTTCTTCGACCTGTCCCTTCCGCGCGGCGTTGGCCCAGGAGCGGAGCGCGATCGCGATGACCACCCCCGGCGCCGTGACCGCAACGTGCCAGGGCGCCACGCCGAGCGCGACGGCCGCGCCGATCCCCACCCGACCACGTCCCGGGGATCGCCCGGCTCGGAGTCCGATGAGCAGGGCGGCGATCAGGCAGACGCCCTGAGCGAGCGGAATCATCACGGGTAGCCCGTCGTACAGGACGCCGGCAGGGTGGAACTCGTCGCCGGGCACCGCGCCGGTGGCCTTGACCTTCAGCGTCAAGGAGACGAGTAGCGCCAGCGGGGCCGCCGCGCCGAAGGCGATGCGGGCGGCATTCTCAAGAGTGCGGGAAGCCATGAAGTCGCGAAAAGCACGTTATCGACCTCGCGGGCGCTCGCCAGGGGCGAGCCGCGTGCTTTCGAATGCCGGCGCGGTGGTCGGAAGCGGGGCCGCAAGCTCAACGAGGTCGGAACTTTGCGTCGGCGGCATCCCGGCGGTTGAAGGCCCCGACGATTCCTCGTACATAATGGCAATCTTCCGACGTTTCGTGGTCCTGCTCCACCGTGAACGCCGCATCGGCCCCGGTCGGGGGCGGTCGTAGCTCGATGTCCCTTGACAGGTTACGGTCTCCTCGTACCATCCCTGCCCCTCTCGTGTGTCACCGTTCCGGTGCGCCGAGGCGGGCTCGGAGCGACCGGCCAGCGTAGCTCAATTGGTAGAGCAGCGGTTTTGTAAACCGCAGGTTATCGGTTCAAGTCCGTTCGCTGGCTCTGAGCTGAGTCGGGCCGAGGAGACGCGGGAAGAGGACAAGAAACCAGTATCCGGCGGGGGGATGCCCGAGTGGTCAAAGGGAGCAGACTGTAAATCTGCCGGCTTATGCCTACGGAGGTTCAAATCCTCCTCCCCCCATCGCGGGTGTAGCTCAGTGGTAGAGCCCCAGCCTTCCAAGCTGGTTGCGAGGGTTCGATTCCCTTCACCCGCTCTTGGGTAGGGCCGCCATCGTGGCAAAACCTGCTTGGGGGTATCTCGCGAGAGATGCTCACGACAATTGAAGACCGCGCTGCTGTAGCTCAGTTGGTAGAGCACTTCCTTGGTAAGGATGAGGTCATGGGTTCGAGTCCCATCAGCAGCTCCAGTCGCCTCGCGGGCACCCGGGTGTTCGCGGGCTGAAGATGGATGGGGCGAAAGCCCCGGGAGATCGCGAGACCCGTGATCTCTCAGAGATGGGCGGAAGCCCAGGAGTCACGCTGGCATGGCCAAGGAAGTCTTCCAGAGGAACAAGCCGCACGTCAACATCGGCACGATCGGGCACGTGGATCACGGCAAGACCACTCTGACCGCCGCCATTACTCAGGCCCTTTCCTTGACAGGCCTGGCGGAGGTCAAGGGCTACGACCAGATCGACAACGCGCCGGAGGAGAAGGCGCGCGGCATCACGATCAATACGGCCCACGTCGAGTACGAGACGGACAACCGGCACTACGCCCACGTCGATTGCCCTGGGCACGCCGACTACGTCAAGAACATGATCACGGGCGCCGCCCAGATGGACGGCACCATCCTCGTGGTCGCGTCGACGGACGGTCCGATGCCGCAGACCCACGAGCACATCCTGCTCGCGAAGCAGGTCGGTGTCCCCGCCATCGTCGTGTTCATGAACAAGACGGATCAGGTGGACGACCCCGAGCTGCTGGACCTGGTTGAGCTCGAGATCCGCGAGCTGCTCGACAAGCATGGGTTCCCCGGCGACGACACTCCCGTCATCAAGGGCTCGGCGCTGAAGGCGGCTCAGGCCCTGGAGGGGGGCGGCGATACGGCTCACCCCGACGTGTCGTGTCTGGTCGAGCTGATGGCGGCCTGCGATTCGTTCATCCCGGAGCCAGAGCGGGACATCGACAAGCCGTTCCTGATGCCGGTCGAGGACGTGTTCTCGATCGAGGGTCGCGGCACGGTCGCTACGGGTCGCGTCGAGCGCGGCATCGTGAAGGTGAACGACCCGCTCGAGATCGTCGGCCTCAAGGACGAGGCGGGCACCACGGTGTGCACCGGCGTCGAGATGTTCCGCAAGCTCCTCGACGAGGGGCGCGCGGGCGACAACATCGGCGCGCTGCTCCGCGGCGTGAAGAAGGACGAGATCGAGCGCGGTCAGGTCCTCGCGAAGCCGGGAAGCATCACCCCGCACACCAAGTTCAAGGGCGAGGTCTACATCCTCAAGAAGGAAGAAGGCGGCCGTCACACGCCGTTCTTCACCGGCTACCGCCCGCAGTTCTACTTCCGGACCACTGACGTCACCGGAGTCGCAAACCTGCCGGAAGGTGTCGAGATGGTCATGCCGGGCGACAACATTGCGATGTCGGTCGAGCTGATCTGCCCGATCGCGATGGAGGAAGGCCTCCGCTTCGCGATCCGCGAGGGCGGCCGCACCGTCGGTGCGGGCGTCGTCGCCGAAGTCGTCGAGTAGTCGACGCGATGGCCGGTTCGCCGGCCTCGATCGGTGAGTTCAGCCATGCGCTGAACTCACGAGGTTCGAGAAACGCAGGCGGCGTCGCGGGACGTTGCCTGCGCAGCCATGTTGGAGACGACTGAGTCGCGGACGCGCGTAGCCCGCATCGTGATGCGAGTTTCGCGCGGGCCGCCGAGAGAGCCCATGACGGACATCCACAAGCAGGGACAGGGAGTCCTGGTCCGCCGCGTGGCGTTCTGGTTCCTGACGATCATGATCGTCTGGGGCGGGCAGCGTCTGTATACCTGGCTCATCAGCGAATTCGACTTCGCCAAGAAGTTGCTGTTCGAAGACAAGTCGCACCACCTCGACGGCACGATCATCCCCGTCCTGGAGCAGCGGTTCGACTTCGCCCTCCTCATCTCGTGGGGGGTCACGATCGGCGCGGTGTATCTGCTCCATCGCTTCTTGAACCGGGAGCGCTCGGCCGAGTTCCTCATCGAGACCGATGAGGAGCTCAAGAAGGTGACCTGGCCAAGCTGGGCCGACGCGAAGACGTCGTCCCTGATCGTCCTCGTGTTCATCCTCTTCATGGCCGCGTTTCTCGCCGGGGCGGACTTCATCCTCA
Organism: Planctomycetota bacterium; assembly: GCA_002687715.1. Lineage (GTDB taxonomy): Bacteria > Planctomycetota. The sequence goes on from NZBC01000192.1 coordinate 8,093, forward strand.
GCAGGATCAGCGAGCTGTTGTTCAGCCTCTTCGGAGCGGGTTCGTGATCACGCACCCCACGGACGAAGAACCGCGTCCTTCGGGCGACGAGCCCGAAGGGACCGCGGCCGGAAACACCGGCGAGGCGGAAACGCCTGCGGCCGAGCCCGCTGGCCAGCCCGAGTCCGCCCAACCTGCTCCGGTTGCCGACGCCGGTCCGAAGTCCGAGTGGTTCGCGGTGCGCGTCCAGAGCAACAAGGAAGACTCGGTCAAGCGGAACATGGAGCGGCGCATCGAGCTGCGCGGACTCCAGCGCAAGATCAAGCAGCTCGTCGTCCCCACCGAGAAGGTGGCGGAGATCAAGAACGGCAAGAAGCGAACCCGGCAGGTGAAGACCTACCCCGGTTACGTCCTCGTCGAGATGATCATGGACGACGAGACGTGGGCGTTCGTGCGGGAGACCGCCGGCGTCGGCGACTTCGTGGGGGGCAGCTCCGGCGCTCACCAGAAGCCGTTCCCGCTGCTGAGCGAAGAGGTCAACAAGATTTTCGGAGTCGATGTGCCGGGCACGGACGCCGCGCCCAAGATCAAGATCGACTTCGGCGTCGGCGACAAGGTCCGGATTCGCGAGGGTCCCTTCGAGAACTTCGACGGTGTCGTCGAGGAGATCAACGAACAGAAGGGCACCGTTCGCGTGGTGGTGACCATCTTCGGCCGGGCGACTCCGGTCGAGTTGAAGTACTGGCAGGTCGTACCGATCTGACCGTGTAGGACGAGACGACGATGGCAAAGCAGTTGACCGCGCAGATCAAGCTCCAGTGCCCTGGGGGGCAGGCGACTCCGGCTCCGCCGGTGGGCCCCGCCCTCGGTCAGCACGGCGTGAACATCGGCGAGTTCGTCAAGAAGTTCAACGACGCGACCCGGGAGACCCCGGGACTCACGATTCCGGTCGTGATCTCGGTGTATGCGGACCGCTCCTTCGACTTCATCCTGAAGTCGCCGCCCGCGGCCGTGCTGCTGAAGAAGGCGGCTGGCGTGGTGAAGGGGGCGGGGAATCCGAAGACGGATCGCGTCGGTTCAGTGACTCGTGAGCAGATCCTGGAGATCGTGAAGCTCAAGGAGAACGACCTGAACGCGGCGTCGGACGATGCGGCAGTGAACATCATCGCCGGCACGGCCCGCTCGATGGGCATCAAGGTGGAGGACTGATCGCAGCCTCGTCACCGACAGGACAGACAAACCTTTACGTCCGGCACCGGAGTGTCGGAGGACGAGGCGGCGGGCCACGGGGTGCGGCCGGACCGCTTCGTTGAAGAAGAGCACCCCGGTGCACGAATCCCGTGTGAAACGCGGGCCAGGTGCACGAGCGAAGGAGCGCGGGATGCCGAGATCCGCAAGGGCAAGAAGGCCCAAGCGTCGGTCGGGCAAGCGCTACGTCGCCGCTCAAGCCCAGGTCGACCGCAACGAGCCCCTCGAGCTAGGGAAAGCAGTCGAGGTCCTGGGGAAGCTGCCCAAGGCGAAGTTCGACGAGACCGTCGAAGTGAGCCTGCGGCTGGGAATCGATCCGAAGAAATCGGACCAGGTGGTTCGCGGATCGATCTCGCTCCCGCACGGGATTGGCAAGGAGCTGCGCGTCGTCGTTTTCGCCGAGAACGACAAGGCCGACGAGGCCAAGGCCGCCGGTGCCATGGAAGTAGGCTCCGCCGAACTGGCCAAGAAGGTCCAGGGCGGTTGGACGGACTTCGACGTGGCCATCGCCACCCCCGACATGATGAAGCACGTCGGGAAGCTGGGAAAGGTCCTCGGCCCGCAGGGGAAGATGCCTTCTCCGAAGGCCGGCACCGTGACCATGGACGTGAGCACGGCCGTGCAGGAGTTCAAGGCGGGCAAGATCGAGTTCCGCAACGACGCCGGCGCGAATGTGTCGGCTCCGATGGGCAAGCGTTCGTTCGACCCGCAGAAGATCCGGGAGAACGTGAACGCGTTCATCGAGCACGTGAACACCCTGAAGCCACCATCGGCCAAGGGCGCATTCGTCGTCAAGGGTGCGCTGACTGCGTCACAGAGCCCCGGGATTCCCCTGAAGGTATAGGAGGCGAAAGATGAGCAAGGCAGTGAACGCCGCCCTCATCGACGAGCTGACCAAAGAGCTCGTCGACATCGACTCCTGTGTCGTCATCGGGACCGGCGCGATGACCGTCGAGGAAGTGAGCGAGTTCCGGAATCAGCTGCGCGCGCAGGATTTTCGGATGCGCGTGGTGAAGAATTCGCTCGCGTCGATCTCGTTCGAGCAGGCTGAGCTGCCTGGCCTCGGGGCGGTCCTGGACGGGCCTTCAGCCGTCGTCTACGGAGGCGAGGGTGCCCTCGCGATCTCCAAGGTCGTGATGGAGACCAAGACGAAGGCCAAGGACAAACTGAAGGTTCACGGCGGCTTCAACGAAGGCGAGATCGTGAACACCCAGGGCATCGATGCCCTGTCCAAGGTTCCCGGAAGGAAAGAGCTCCTGGCCATGGTCATGGGCAGTTTCTTCGGCGGGGTGAGCGACATGGCCCAGAACATGGACGGGCTGTTCACCGAGATGCACGGGCTCCTGGAAGCACTGATCGAGGAGAAGGGCGGCGGCGAGTAGCCCCGACCTCAATCACGACCGCTCCGGCGGTCCCTGAAACCAAGGTTCACCCCGCGTTGCGGGGCATGAGACACAAAGGAACGGAACGATGTCTGAAGAGACCACCACCGCGACCTACTCCGACGAGGTGCAGAAGCTCCTCGATACCATCGGCGACATGAAGGTGACCCAGCTCGTCGAGCTGAAGGAAGCCTTCAAGGAGACCTTCAAGGTCGAGGCCGCAGCCCCCGTCATGATGGGCGGCATGATGCCCGCCGGCGGCGAGGCCGCTGAGGAGGAGAAGGACTCCTTCGACGTCATCCTGAAGGATGTCGGCACCAGCAAGATCCAGGTGATCAAGGCCATTCGGGCCATCACCAGCCTCGGCCTGAAGGAGGCCAAGGCCCTCGCCGACAGCGCGCCCCAGGCCGTCAAGGAAGGGTGCACCAAGGACGAGGCCGACGACATCAAGAAGCAGCTGGAAGAGGCGGGCGCTTCGGTGGAGCTCAAGTAGCTCGTCCGGAGGCGGATCGTCGTCCCGCGCCGGGTTCGGCTCGGCGCGGGCCATCGACTTGACTCTCGCCCGACGGGCGGGCGTCAGTGTGCAGGAACGTAGGCTTGAAGTCTTGGGTTCGCGAGGAGCGGGAACGCGGGACCGGATGCAAATCAAGGAGGCCTGGCCTCGTTTCGTGGTGACGCGAAGCGTGGAGGGCCTCGGTGCCGTTCCAGGTTACTGGAGCGGATCTTGCAGACGGCAAGACGCCTCTGGCGTCGTCCTTCGATCTCCTCTCGCGAGGCGAAGCGTGCAGGGTCTTCTGACCGAGGTGGCTGATGGCAGGTGACAGGCGAAACTACGGTCGTTCGACCGAGGTCCTCGAGGTTCCGGATCTCACCGAGTTGCAGATCAGGTCGTACCGGGAGTTCCTCCAGGAGGAGATTCCGCCCCAGGAGCGCACCAAGCTCGGGCTGGAGTCCATCCTCTCGGAGACGTTCCCGATCGAGTCGTACGACAAGACGATGCGACTCCAGTACCTCGGGTACGAACTCGGAAAGCCCCGCTACAACCCGGACGAGTGCCGGCTCCTGAAGCAGACCTTCGGGATGCCGTTCAAGATCCGGGTTCGGTTGGACAAGGCGGAACCCGTAGAGGAGGACGTGTATCTCGGCGAGATCCCGCGCATGGTCGGTGGTGGCGAGTTCATCATCAACGGTGCCGAGCGCGTCATCGTCTCGCAGCTTCACCGGTCGCCCGGCGTCGACTTCAGCGTCGATGTCCAGGCGGGGGAGAAGAAGCTCCATTCGTGCTGGATCATCCCCGAGCGCGGCTCGTGGATCGAGATCGAGGTCACGAAGAAGGACATCCTGAACGTCAAGATCGACCAGAGCGGCAAGTTCCTGGCGACGACGATCATCCGCGCCTTCGATCCGAAGTACGGCACGGACGAGGCGATCATCCGCCTGTTCCACAAGACCAAGGTCTTCAAGCTCTCCAGCAAGGCGGCCCTCGAGAAGATCAAGGGTGCCTTCGTGGTCGGTGACATCGTCGACCCCGAGTCGGGCGAGGTGCGGGTCCCCTGCGGCGAGCAGCTCACCGACGAGATGGCGAACGACATCGGCAAGTCGGACCTCAAGGAGATCGAGGTCATCGACGGCCAGCCGCGCGAGTTCCTGCTGCTCAACACCTTGCGCGAGGACACGGCGAAGTCACACGAAGAAGCGCTGCTGCGCATCTACCAGCGGTTCCGGCCCGGCAACCCGCCGCAGCTCGAGAAGGCGCGCGACCTCTTCAACGAGAAGTTCCGCGACGACAGCCGCTACCGGCTCGGCAAGGTCGGCCGCTTCCGTCTCAACCGTAAGTTCAACCAGAACGTCGGTGAGAGCGAGATGACGCTGACCGCGGACGACTTCATCCATGCGGTGAAGTACATCCTCGACCTGCGCGCGAACGTCCCCGGCGCCGAGGTCGACGACATCGACCACCTCGGCAACCGTCGTGTGCGGACCCTGTGCGAGCTCGCGGCTGACGAGTTCCGAAAGGGCTTCCTCAAGCTGCGCAAGACGGCTCAGGAGCGCATGAACATCGAGAAGGAGAACCTCACTCCGCGGACCCTGATCAACGCGAAGACCATCTCCTCATCGATCGACTACTTCTTCGGCCGCGGCGAGCTGTCGCAGGTCGTCGACCAGACCAATCCACTGGCGCAGCTCACCCATGAGCGTCGTCTGTCGGCGCTGGGTCCTGGCGGCCTGAACCGGAAACGGGCGGGCTTCGAGGTCCGCGACGTCCACATCTCCCACTACGGCCGCATCTGCCCGATCGAAACTCCGGAAGGCACGAACATCGGTCTCATCGCCAGCCTCGGCATCTACGCCGGGGTCGACGAGTACGGCTTCCTGACCACGCCTTACCGCGTGATCAAGAAGGGCAAGGTGACCGAGAAGGTCGAGTTCCTGCGCGCCGACGAGGAAAGCCGCACCTGCATCATCCCGGCGGATACGCCTCGAGATGAGAACCAGATGCTCACCCAGGAGCGGGTGATGGCGCGGATGTTCGGCGATTTCCGCCTCGTGCCGCGCGACGACATCAAGTACATGGACATCTCCACGAAGCAGATCGTGGGCGTGTCCGCCAGCTTGATCCCGTTCCTCGAGCACGACGATGCGAACCGCGCGCTCATGGGCTCGAACATGCAACGGCAGGCCGTGCCGCTCATTCGCACCGAGCCTCCAGTGGTCGCAACGGGCATGGAGACCGTCGTCGCCCGCAACTCGGGCATGGTGATCACGGCCCGGCACCCGGGCGAGGTCAAGAAGGTCACCGCGACCGAGATCCAGGTCGGGGACGACCTCTACCGCCTCCGCAAGTTCGTCGGGCTGAACGAGCGCACCTGCCTGAACCAGAAGCCGATCGTCCGCGAGGGCGAGACGGTGATTGAGGGCCAGGTGATCGCCGACGGCGCTGCCACCCATCAGGGTGAGTTGTCGCTCGGGCGAAACGTCATGGTCGCGTTCATGACGTGGGATGGCTACAACTTCGAGGACGCCATCCTCATCTCCGAAGAGCTGTCGAAGCAGGACTTCTACACGTCCATCCACATCGACGCATTCGAGATCGAGATTCGCGAAACCAAGCTCGGTCGCGAGGAGTTCACGCGGGACATCCCGAACGTCTCCGAGCGCGCGCTGCGCAATCTCGACGAAGACGGAATCGTCCGCATCGGGACGAAGGTCCGACAGGGCGACATCCTCGTGGGCAAGGTCGCGCCCAAGTCCAAGAACGAGCTCTCCCCGGAAGAGAAGCTGCTCCACGCGATCTTTGGTCGCGCCGGTGAGGACGTGAAGAACGACTCCCTCGAGGTGCCCTCGGGCGTCGAGGGGATCGTCATCCACACCGAGAAGTTCTCCCGCAAGGTCAACCAGACCGAAGAGGAGCGGCAGAAGAACCTGGCGGAGATCCGCAAGGCGGAGAGCACGTTCCTCCAGCTCTACAAGGAAGAGCTGATGGGGCTCGTCGCCCGCCTCTCGGAGCTCAGCAGCAAGGCACTCGCGGATCCCAAGACCAAGGAGGACATCTCGGCGGCCGACGCCAACGACATCCCCCACTTGAAGGCGGTGCGCGAGCAGATCATGGCTGCGGTCGAGGCCGTGAAGAACGCCAAGTCCAGGAAGTCCGCCCACGAGGCGGTGAAGAAGTACTTCGACCGCATCGACGAATACGAGACCGAGAAGACCAAGCGCGTGAACCGGCTCTCCCGCGGTGACGACCTGCCGACCGGTGTGCTGGAGATGGTCAAGATCTACATGGCCACCAAGCGCCGCATTTCGGTCGGCGACAAGATCGCCGGTCGCCACGGCAACAAGGGCGTCATCTCCCGCATCATGCCGGAAGAGGACATGCCCTTCCTCGCCGACGGAACGCCGATCCAGATGGTCCTGAACCCGCTCGGCGTTCCCTCTCGTATGAACGTCGGTCAGATCCTCGAAACCCACCTCGGGTGGGCGGCGAAGCGGCTGGGTTTCCAGGCCGTGACGCCGGTGTTCGACGGTGCGAAGGAAGCCGACATCGAGGCTGCGCTGTCCGAGGCGGGGCTCCCCGAGGGAGGGAAGGTGAAGCTCCTGGACGGTCGTACGGGTGAACCCTTCGAGCAGAAGGTGACCGTCGGCTACATGTACATGCTGAAGCTGCACCACCTGGTGGATGAGAAGATCCACGCGCGGGCCACTGGCCCGTACTCCCTGATCACCCAGCAGCCGCTCGGTGGTAAGGCCCGCTTCGGCGGACAGCGGTTCGGCGAGATGGAAGTGTGGGCGCTGGAGGCTTACGGCGCCGCCTACATCCTGCAGGAGCTGCTTACGGTGAAGTCCGACGACGTGGACGGTCGGACCAAGATCTACGAGTCCATGGTGAAGGGCGAGAACACGCTCGAGGCCGGCACTCCGGTGTCGTTCGATGTGCTCTGCAACGAGATCAAGGGGCTCTGCCTCAACATCGAGTTGCATCGCGCGCGGGCCGCGTTGGCCTAGGGGTCCAGAGGGAAGGATCACGACATATGGACAGTCGCTACGAACGGGTCAACGAGATCGCGAGCGTCACGATCCGAATGGCGTCTCCGACGGACATCCGCAACTGGTCCTACGGGGAAGTGCGGAAGCCCGAGACGATCAACTACCGGACCTACCGCTCCGAGAAGGACGGTCTGTTCTGCGAACGGATCTTCGGGCCGGAGAAGGACTACGAGTGCTCCTGCGGGAAGTACAAGGGCATCAAGCACAAGGGCATCGTCTGCGATCGATGCGGTGTGAAGGTGACCCACTCCCGCGAGCGTCGTGTCCGCATGGGCCACATCAACCTGGCCGCGCCGGTCGCCCACATCTGGTTCTTCAAGGCCATGCCGAGCCGTCTGGGCACGCTGCTGGCCATGAAGACCAACCACCTGGAGCGCGTGGTCTACTTCCAGGACTACGTCGTCATCGATCCGGGCAATCCGGAGGAGACGAAGCTCACCGAGAAGCAGCTCCTCACCGAGGAGGAGTTTCGCCAGCATCGCGAGAAGTTCGGTGCGAAGTTCGATGCGGGCATGGGTGCGGAGGCAGTGAAGAAGCTGCTGCTGCGCATGGACCTCGACAAGCTCTCGACCGAACTCCGCATGGAGCTCACCGAGACGAAGTCCAAGCAGCGCAAGAAGGACATCATCAAGCGCCTCAAGACGGTCGAAGCGCTCCGTGATTCCGAGAACCGCCCCGAGTGGATGATCCTGGACGTGATCCCGGTCATCCCGCCCGACCTGCGTCCGCTCGTGCTGCTCGAGAGCGGCAACTTCGCGAGCTCCGACCTCAACGATCTCTACCGACGCCTCATCAACCGCAACAACCGGTTGAAGAAGTTCCTGGACTTGAATGCTCCGGAGGTCATCATCCGCAACGAGAAGCGGATGTTGCAGCAGTCGGTCGATGCGTTGTTCGACAACGGCCGTTGCCGCCGGCCGGTGCTCGGGTCCAGCAACCGTCCGCTCAAGTCGCTCACGGACATGATCAAGGGCAAGCAGGGCCGGTTCCGCGAGAACCTGCTCGGCAAGCGCGTGGACTACTCCGCGCGGTCCGTGATCGTCGTCGGCCCGGAGCTCAAGCTCCACCAGTGCGGCCTCCCGAAGAAGATCGCGCTGGAGCTCTTCCAGCCGTTCATCATCCGACGCCTCAAGGAGCTAGGACTCGCCGACACCATCCGCTCGGCGAAGAAGATGCTCGAGCGGAAGGACGAGGAGGTCTGGGACATCCTCGAGGAGGTCATCCAGAACCACCCGGTGATCCTGAACCGCGCGCCGACGCTCCACCGCATGGGCATCCAGGCGTTCGAGCCGGTGCTCATCGAAGGCAACGCGATCCGCATCCACCCGCTGGTCTGCACCGGGTTCAACGCGGACTTCGATGGCGACCAGATGGCCGTGCACCTGCCGCTCTCCCTCGAGGCGCAGATCGAGGCCCGGACGCTGATGCTGTCGACGAACAACGTGTTCTCGCCGGCGAATGGCAAGCCGATCATGGCGCCGACCCAGGACATCGTCCTCGGCTGCTACTACCTCACCGTCGACGGTCCCGGCACCTACGAGACGGTCGTGAACAAGGACGGCAAGGGAATCGTCAAGGCGTTCGCGTCCAGGCTGGAGGTCTTCCGCGCATGGGGCGAGAAGAAGATCGTCACCCACCAGCGCATCCGCGTCCGGTTCCCCGGGCGTCCCATCGTGGACGTCAAGGGTGAGCACGCCGCGTCCGACACCCTCGTCGAGACGACCGTGGGTCGCGTCCTGTTCGACGACATCCTCCCGAGCGGGATGCCCTTCTACAACAAGGCCCTGAAGAAGCGCGCGCTGTCCGACGTGATCGTCGATTGCCACAAGCGCTTGGGGCTCCAGGCCACGCTCAAACTGCTCGACGACCTCAAGGAGCTCGGCTTCAAGTCCTCGACGATGGCCGGCCTGTCATTCGGCAAGAACGACATGCTCATACCGGTGCGCAAGTCCGAGATCCTCGAACGTGCGCAGATGGGGGTCGAGGCCGTCGAGGAACGGCGTGAGCAGGGCGCGATCACCGAGAAGGAGCGCTACAACCAGGTCATCGACATCTGGTCGCACGCCCGGGAGGAAGTCGGCAAGGAGATGATGGAGGAGCTGAAGAACGATCGCCGTCCCGGCGAGAACTACGTGAACCCGATCCACCTGATGGCGGACTCTGGTGCGCGTGGCTCCATCGATCAGATCCGTCAGCTTGCCGGCATGCGTGGACTGATGGCGAAGCCGTCCGGCGCGATCATCGAGACACCCATCAAGGCGAACTTCCGCGAAGGCCTGAAGGTGCTGGAGTACTTCTCGAGCACACACGGTGCCCGAAAGGGACTCGCCGACACGGCGCTCAAGACCGCCGACTCGGGTTACCTCACCCGCAAGCTCACGGACGTCACGCAGAACGTCGTGGTCACGCTGCCCGATTGCGGTACCAACCGAGGCATCGTGAAGGGCGCCGTCATGAAGGGCGAGCGCGTCGAGGTCCCGCTGGCCCAGAACATCCGTGGGCGGACGGCGCGTCAGTCGATTCGCGACGTCGTCACCGACGAGGTCATCGTCGAGGAGAACGGCGTCATCTTCGAGGATTCGGCGCGCACGATCGAGCGCCTCGGCTACGAGAAGATCCAGGTCCGCAGTCCGCTCACGTGTGATGCCGCCCTCGGCGTCTGCGCGACGTGCTACGGCGCCGACCTGTCACGCGGCAAGTCGGTCGAGGTCGGCACCGCCGTCGGCATCATCGCGGCGCAGTCGATCGGCGAGCCAGGGACCCAGCTCACGATGCGGACTTTCCACATCGGCGGCACGGCGTCGCGCGCGGTCCAGGAGAAGGACATCGTCCTGAAGCGCGCTGGCGAGGTGTCGTTCCGGGGCCTGCGAACGGTACCCGCCGCCGACGGCAGGCAGATCGTCCTTAACCGGAACGGTCAGGTCGCGCTGATCGACGACGCTGGTCGCGAGCTCGAGACGCACGACATTCCCCTGGGTGCGCTCGTGTTTCTCCCGGACGGGCACAAGATCCAAAAGGCCAAGGCCCGCAAGGGCGTCATGCTCTGCGAATGGGACCCGCACACGTCGCCGCTCATCGCCGACGTCGATGGTCAGGTTGCGTTCGAGGACATCGTCGAAGGCGAGACGATGAAGCAGGAGCAGGAAGCCGGTTCCCGCAAGAAGCGGATGGTGATCATGGAGCACAAGGGTGCGCTCCACCCGCAGATCATCATCCTCGACAAGGACGGGACGAAGATCCAGCAGTACCACATCCCCGAGCGGGCCATCGTCGAGGTCAAGGAAGGCCAGAAGGTGAAGGCCGGCTTCGTGCTCGCCAAGCGGCCTCGTGAGGTCGTGGGTACGCAGGACATCACCGGTGGCCTGCCGCGGGTCACCGAACTCTTCGAGGCGCGTACTCCGAAGGATCCGTCGGTGATCGCGGAGATCGACGGCACCGTCGAGCTCGGCGACAAGAAGCGTGGTAAGCGCATCATCATCGTGCGCAACGACGAGACCGGGAAAGAACACGCGCATCTCGTGCCCCATGGCAAGTACCTGCGTGTCCACAAGGGCGACCTGGTGCGTGCCGGTGACCCGCTGGTCGAAGGCCCGCTCGTGCCTCACGACATCCTGCGCATCTCGGGTGAGGAGAAGCTGTACGACTACCTCCAGACCGAGGTCCAGAACGTCTACCGGAGTCAGGGCGTCACCATCGACGACAAGCACATCGAGATCATCATCTCGCAGATGCTGCGGAAGGTGCGCGTCGAGGAGCCGGGCGACTCGGACTTCCTTCCGGGTACGGTCGTCGACAAGTACCGATTCCGCATGGAGAACAAGCGGATCGAGGAGGCTCAGGGCAAGCCGGCGACGGCCGAACCGTTGCTCCTCGGCATCACGAAGGCGTCGCTGCAGAGCGAGTCCTTCATCTCCGCCGCCTCCTTCCAGGAGACCACGAAGGTCCTCACCGAGGCTGCGATCGGCGGCAAGGTGGACCAGCTCGTGGGCCTCAAGGAGAACGTGATCCTCGGCCACCTCATCCCGGCGGGGACGGGGTTCCAGGATTATCACGACACCTTGATCAAGCACACCTTCGATCTCCCAGGCGAAGAGCCGTCGGAGGCGATGGCGGAAAGCGCTACTGCGTAATCACTTACGATAACCCAGGGCTCTCCGCGTCGCCTTGTGGGGTCGCGGGGGGCTTCGTATCATGGCCACCCGCGCGCCACGGAGACCCCGTCAGCGCACAGGCCAAGAAGACACGCGTCCCCTCCGTATCGAGCGGGACGTCAAGGAGTTGCGTCGGATGCCGACGATCAATCAGCTGGTCCGCAAGGGCCGCAAGCAGATCAAGAAGAAGAGCAAGTCTCCCGTGCTCGACAGCTGCCCGCAGAAGCGTGGCGTTTGCCAGCAGGTGAAGACCCAGACTCCCAAGAAGCCGAACTCGGCGCTGCGCAAGATCGCGCGTGTCCGTTTGTCCAACGGCAAGGAGACGACGGCGTACATCGGGGGCGAGGGCCACAACCTGCAGGAGCACTCGATCGTGCTCGTGCGCGGCGGCCGCGTTCGCGACCTCCCGGGCGTGCGCTACCACGTCATCCGCGGCACGCTCGATGCGTCTGGCGTCGACGATCGTCGCCGCAGCCGTTCGAAGTACGGGACCAAGCGTCCGAAGGGGTGATCCGAGATGCCGCGCAAGTACAACTCCACCGAACGCTTCCTCATGCCGGACCCCGAGTACGGCTCGATGCTGGTGTCGAAGTTCATCAACTGCTTGATGTACAGCGGCAACAAGTCCGCAGCTCGCAAGGCGTTCTACGGTGCGATGGACATCGTCAAGAAGAAGACCAACGAGGATCCGTTGGAGATCTTCATTGGCGCCATCGCGAACATCAAGCCGGTCATCGAGGTGCGCTCGAAGCGCGTGGGTGGCGCGACGTATCAGGTTCCGATCGAGGTCAAGAAGTCCCGCGCCCAGGCGCTGGCGTTCCGTTGGCTCCTCGAGGTCACCCGTGCGCGCTCCGGCCGCCCGATGTCGAACCGCCTCGCCGACGAGCTCATGGCTGCATACAAGCGCGAGGGTTCGGCGATCACCAAGCGCGAGAACACGCACAAGATGGCCGACGCCAACAAGATGAACGCACACTTCGCCTGGTAGTTCGTCCAGCCCTTCAAACGCCGGCCCCGTCCTTGATGACGTCCGGCGTTTTTTGCGTTCGGACGGGATGAGGGAGCAACGGGTCGTGGCCGCCAAGTACGACATCGACAAGATCCGCAATATCGGGATCATCGCCCACATCGACGCTGGCAAGACGACGGTGACGGAGCGCATTCTCTTCTACTCCGGCAAGGAGCACCGGATGGGGGAGGTCCATGAAGGTACGGCCACGATGGACTACCTCGAGGAAGAGCAGGAGCGCGGCATCACCATCACGTCCGCGGCGACCAGCACCCGGTGGCGTGACCTGACCATCAACCTCATCGACACGCCGGGTCACGTCGACTTCACGGCGGAGGTCGAGCGAAGCCTGCGCGTTCTCGACGGAGCGATCGGCGTGTTCTGCGGAGTCGCGGGTGTCGAGGCGCAGTCCGAAACCGTGTGGCGCCAGGCCAACAAGTACGAGGTCCCGCGACTGGCGTTCATCAACAAGTTGGACCGGGTCGGCGCGGACTACTTCAAGGCGATCGAGGACATCAGGAAGAAGCTGCGGGGCAGCAACCCGGTCCCGATCCTGCTCCCCATCGGGGCGGAGAAGGAGTACCGCGGCGTCCTGGATCTCGTCCGCATGGAGGCGATCCTCTACGACGATGACAGTCAGGGTGCGAGCTTCGATCGTCAGGAGATCCCCGACGATCTGCGCCCGCTCGCCGACGAGTGGCGGGCGAAGCTCGAAGAGGCGCTCGCCGAGACGTCGGAGGAGCTGACCGACCGCTTCCTGAACGAGGAGGTGCTCAGCTTCGAAGAGCTCGTGGCGGCGATCCGTCAGGCGACCATCGCGCGCAAGATCACACCCGTGTTCTGCGGATCGGCGTTGAAGAACAAGGGTGTGCAGCGCCTGCTCGACGGGGTGACGGCGTTCCTACCCTCACCGCCGGAGGTTGAGGCGCCGGAGGCGCTCGACGTCCGGTCCAAGGGCAAGAGCACGGTCATTCTCGAGCCGGATCCCGCCAAGCCGTTCGTCGGGCTCGCCTTCAAGACCATCGGCGACAAGCACGGAGACCTGACGTTCCTGCGGATCTACCAGGGTTCGCTCGAGCCGGCGAAGCAGATCTACAACGCCCGCACCCAGAAGCCCGAGCGCATCGGCCACATCTTCGTCATGCACGCGGACTCTCGCGAGGCGGTGAAGATCGCGCGCGCTGGCCAGATCGTCGCCGTCGTCGGCCTGAAGAACGCGGCGACCGGCGACACGTATTGCGACAAGGGCCACCTCGTCTCCCTCGAGCCTCCGACGTTCCCCGAGACCGTCGTCAGCATGCGGGTCGAGCCCAAGACCAACGATGACAAGGCCAAGATCGAGGCCGTGTTGAAGCGCATCGCCAAGGAAGACCCCACCTTCGTCTACAAGATCGACGAGGAGCAGGGCGAGATGCTGATGAACGGGATGGGCGAGCTCCACCTCGAGGTCATCTCCCATCGCATGCTCCGGGAGTTCGGCGTCAACGCGAACATGGGCAAGCCACGCGTCGCCTACAAGCAACGTCTGCGCACCAAGGCTCGGATCCGCCACGTGTTCGACCGCCAGATCGGCGCCAAGCGCCAGTTCGCCGAACTCGAGGTCGAAGTCCAGCCGGTTCCCGGCGAGGGCTTCATCCTCGAAAACCGTCTCCCGCAAGGCGTCGTGCCGAAGGAGTTTCACGCCCCGATCGAGTCCGCCTTCGAGAACGCGGCCAAGGGCGGCCTCGAGCACGGCTTCCCGCTGATCGACGTCAAGGTCACGATTCTCGACGGCAAGGCCAGCGACGAGGACTCCTCCGAGCTCGCCTTCTCCGTCTGCGCAATGCAGGCCTTCGAGGAGGCGGCCAAGCAGGCTGGTGTCGACATCCTCGAGCCCATCATGAAGCTCGAGGTCACGACCCCGCCGGAGCACCTCTCCGCGATCATCGGGGACCTCAATTCCCGACGTTCCTCGATCGAGTCGCTGGAGACCACCGAGGAGCCCAACGTCATCTTTGCCGCGGTCCCGCTCGGGGAGATCTTCGGCTACGCCGGCACCGTCCGGAGCCTCTCCCAGGGCCGCGCGGCGTACTCCATGGAACCCAAGGAGTACGCCCCCGTCCCGGCCGACATGGTCGACAAGATCGTCTGGTTCTGACGGGCGCGCGGGTCGGGAAGGCAATCTGCTCCTCCGGGAGCGCGGACCTCCAGAGCGCGTGAACCAACCTGCTCTGATGGGAGCGCGGACCTCCAGGTCCGCTCTGACGGCGAAGC
>NZBC01000193.1 GCA_002687715.1 Planctomycetota bacterium
AGACTGTCGAGAACCGGCGCTTCCACCCTGGTCCCGGCTCCCGCATGATGGCGCCGGCAATCGTCGGGTCGGGCCGCGCGTCGCCGACCCATCCCGCAACCCGGACCAGGAGGAGCATCGCACCGTGTGTCGTTTCCTGATGTACCTCGGACCCGAGGTGAGGTTGGCCTCGTTGATCACCGAGCCCTCGCATTCGTTGATCAACCAGAGCGTGCGCAGCCGCGAGCGCTCGGAGCCGTTGAACGGGGACGGATTCGGAGTGGCGTGGTACCGGCCGGAGACCGATCCGCTGCCCGCCACGTTCCGGTCCATCAGTCCGGCGTGGAGCAACCGGAACCTGCAGGACCTCTCCCGCGTCACCCAAAGCGCGTGCGTGCTGGCCCACGTGCGCGCGGCCAGCCCTGGATTGCCGGTGACGGAGACGAACTGCCACCCGTTCGCGCACGACGGGTACGCGTTCATGCACAACGGAAGCGTGGGAGACTTCCGGCGCCTGCGCCGCGCCTTCGTGGCCGCGTTGTCGCCGGAGGCGTGCGAGAACATCGATGGCACGACGGACTCAGAGCACGTGTTCGGGCTGTTCCTGGACCGGGTCCGGGCGGGCGACGAGATGCACCCCGCCGAACGCCTCGCGGCCGGCCTCGAGGGCGCCATCGCGGATGCGCTGGAGATCGTCGGGGATCGGAACGAAGGCCAACCCGTCGACCTCAACCTCGCGGTGTCGGACGGCCAGCGCGCGGCCGCCACGCGATTCACGACGCGGGATGCTGACGAGGCCGCCAGCCTCTACGTTCACGCGGGGGGCCGCTACCGCTGCCAGGACGGCGTCTGCAGCATGGTCGACGCGGACACCGAGGACGGGGCCGTCATCATTGCGTCGGAGCCCCTGAGTGCGGATCCGGGCTGGGAGCCGGTGCCGGCGAATCACGTGGTGGTGGTGGGAGGCGGGACGCGGGTGGAGACTCGAGCGCTGGGGGTCGGCGGCTAGTTGCAGGGCTCGCAACGTGAGCAACGGCTAGAACATGACCGACTTGATCCGCGGAAAAACGTCGGAGGGCCCGCAGCCCGGGATGTAGACCTGCACGCCAACTTCCCCAGGTGGAATCTGGTAGCAAACAGTGCCGCCGTTCGACGAGACAGGCAAGAGGACCGTTCCGCTGAACGTCTCTACCTGAACCGTCGTCCCGGGCGGGCGCACCGTGATGCAGAACAGGCCTGAAGGGTCAGGGCCTGCCGGAAGATCGACTTTGACAGACAACGGTCAATGAGGAACGCCAAGCTGCGTCAGCAGACGACTCGTCAAGCTGATCACCTTTGCGTTCGTCTCCGTACCGGACGTGTGGCACTGCAGCAGAGCAGTCTTGAAATCACTGTTGAACGGAGACGGTCCCTGTTGCAATACCTCGAGCTTGTTCAACTGACTGATAAGACTCACTCGCGTAGCTGCGTCTGGGGTCGAGTTCGAGTTCAATCCCAGGACGATCAGAGGCAGATACGTGAAGCGCGGTCGCTCGCAGATCACCTTGGCGATCATCTCCTTGAGTCCGTCCGCACCGGGCGTCGCCATCACCATGCCGACCAGGCCCGAAACCTGGGTGGGTCCGCCTGCGGCCTCTGTGGTATGGAACGCTTGATCCACGAGGATTAGGTGCCCGCGATGGGATTGGGGCACGTTGTTCCAAACCGCCGGAGGCTGATAAGCCTGCGTGACCTCGCTGTCCGGCGACTCCACCTTCTTCGACGTGTCGTCGGTCTTGAAGACGAACCATGATCCGGCGGTGGCGAAGAGGGCGCTGGTGAGGGCAGCTACGGCGGTACGACGGTCCATGTTGTCTCGGATCATCGTCCAGAGTCCTCGTTTGGGTGGAGGGGCGTTCTGTTTTGCGGCCCGGCGAGAGGTGAGGAGTTGTTGTTCTTTGGTGAAGGCGGCTTCGACGACTCGGTTCAGGCGGGGGGAGACGTCGGGGTCGCCCATGGGGGTTTCGTCAGGGCGGGGGATCTCGGCGACGAGGTCGTCGACGAAGGTGTCGAAGGAGGCTTCGGTGGCTTCGTGGAGCTTGGTCGTTTCGCGGTAGTAGTTGACGAAGAATGACACCAGTTCCGTCGGCATGACGGAGCCGTCGTCGGCGAGGAAGAGGTCATGGTCCGCGAGGTCGGCTCGGGCGGTGCGGAGGATCTCGCGTTGGACGTCGCGAAGGCCGGATTGGAATCCGTTCTCGTAGGTCTCGTCGTCGAGGGGGTTCTCGCGCGGGTGTTCGCGAAGAGGGTCGAACGCCGGCATCTCACCCTCTTCGGGCATGGAGACGCGATAGTCATCGGCGAGCCAGAGCCCGAATCGACGAAGCTCGGGACGCGCAGCGTTCACGAGCGTGTCGCGGCCGGACTGGATGCCGTCGATCCACCCGGCGAGAAACTCTGAACTCGGGTCGAGGCCGTACTGGCTCATACCGTCCCTTCATAGCTTGGAACGGTCCGGCAGGGGTGAGGGGGGCCGGACCGCGCATGGCGTTGACATAACGGGTTCAGGAACCCGGAGTTCCGAGTGTCAGAATACAGGGGAGGCTCGGGGAGTGCAACGGTCGAGGGGACCTGGAGTCGGATTGCCGCAACGGGTGCGCAGGTTCGGAGTTGAGGGTGGCGGGGAGCGGACGGTGGTAGGTCAATCCGTCTCCTCCCCCCACCGCGCCGTCGAGACGGGAGCGCACGCACGCGGTCTGATGAGCCGACTTGGTACTGATGGGGACGAGTTGCCTCCTGGCGCAGGTGGGCGTTCCGGATTGACCACGGCACCGTGATTCCCGGCGTCACAAACGGGATGCCAATCGTGGGCACTACGGCGCTCGGGGTGCTGTCGTATGCGCTATTCGCAGCATCACCGGGCAAGCCCCTGGCTCGGCGGGTTCCTCTCGCAGTGAGGCTGGGCGGAACGCCGAGACGATGACGATCCGCGCCACGACCCGCCCGGACCCCAAGTCGCCGGGTGACGCCAGGCGAGGCGGCGGACGGCGCGACCACGCGTTGCACGATCCTGGGTATGTCTCGATCTGTTTCAGGAAGGGACCGAACTCTGAGCCGGGGCCTCAGCCGCCCCGCGTCACCTCGACCTCCACCGTGGTGTCCTCCCCCGCCCGGACCTCCACGCTGCGCTCGGTGCTCTTCACACCCTCGCCCGTGATGCTGACGGTCCACTTGCCGGGGGCGAGGGGTTTGGAGCGGGCTTCGCCTTCGATGGGGATGGGGAAGGACTGGTTGCGTTGGTCTTTGGCACTCAGGCCCGCGTGGAGCTTGACGTCGGGGAGGGTGGCGGGGCGGTGGGCGAGGATCTTGATGAACCCGGGGGTCTGCAGGATGATGGTTCCGAGGTCCCAGGTCTCGCCGGGGTCGAGCTCGCGTTCCTTGGCTGACCATCGGGGGTAGCCGTCGGCGCGGATGAGGAGGCGGTAGCGGCCGGCGGGGACCTGGTCGATCTCGAAGCGGCCGGTGTCGGCGTCGGGGGTGACGATGGGGGACGAGGTGTTGCCGGCGGGCCAGGCGTTGACGTGGACGCCCGAGAGGGGACCGTCGGGGCCGAGGACGGTGCCGGTGATGCGGCCGAGCTTCGCGTGCGCGTTCTCGATGCGGAGGAGGATCTCCTGGCCGTCCGGCTTCTGGTTCCTGACCACGAGGATCGGGAAGGAGCCGCCCTTCGGCCGGTGGACCTTCAGCATGTAGGGCGCATCGAGGCAGCCCGCGGTCGTGAACCGGCCTTGCTCATCGGTCCTGAGGAACTTGTGGTCCCACTTCTTGTCCTTGAAGGCCTCGGCGGAGACGCCCCACTCGGGCAGCGGCTTGCCGGCGCCGTCGATGACGCGGCCACGGAGGATCAGACCGAGCTTGAGCTGCGCGCTCCAGTGGCGGGTCTCGCCGTCGGAGGCGTGGAGGGTGACCTCGTCCTCGCCCCGGTTCTCGCCATCGGCCTTCACCTTGATCTCGCCCGGGGCAACGCCGACGAGGCGGAACGTGCCGTCGTTACCGCTGCGATTCCAGGCGGTCATGAAGTCGCCGTAGCCACCGACCGAGATGTCCACGCGCGACGCGGGCTCGCCCTTCGCGTCGAGGACCTTGCCTTCGATGATGACCCCGCGCAGGAGCTCGATGCGCAGCTCGCGGGTGCGCTTCGACTCGATGAGCACGGTATCCCGCCAGGGCGCGTAGCCCGGCGCGCGTGCGAGCGCCGGCACCTCGCCCGGCGCGAGCCCGAAGATCTTGAAGCGTCCGGTCTCATCGGTGCGGGTGATGAACTGCGCGGAGTTCAAGCCCTGCCCGCCGTCGGGCAAGGTGAACTGGCGGTGCTTGCGCGGCCCGATCTCGACGCGGGTTCCGGGGATGGGATCGCCCATGGAGTCGACGACGATTCCGGACACCCCTCCCCCAGCCGCGCCGAGTCGTAACGTGACGTCTTTGTCGCCCGTGCCCTTCAGGAACCGCAGCGACGACGGACCGTAACCCGCCTTGCGAGCGCCGATGCCGCGCCAGTGGTTCTCACCCGGGCCGCGGATCTCGAAGCGGCCCTTCGCATCGCTCATCCCGACCTTCTGGACCTCGGTGAAGCTGCCCTCGCGAGAGAGCAGGATGCTCGCACCGGAGACCGGCTCGTCCTCCGCGTCGACCACGACGCCCGCCACCGGAGCGCCCGCGGGGATCTTCAGCTCGATGGCGGTCTCCTGGCCCGGCTCGACCGCGCCCTTCGCGTTGCCGCCCAGGAACCCGTAGACGCCGACCCGGCCGATGCGCAGGCAAGGGAAGACGACCACGCCCGCAGCGTCCGCGGTGCGATGCAGCGCGTGCAGGAACGGGTCGGGGCCGCTCCAGGGGATCACGCGGATGTTCGCGTGCGCCGCCTCGGCACCATCGCCTTCCCAGGTGGCGACGATGCGGAGCGAGCCGAACGGCTCGGTCGCGGGGTTGGACTCGGCGACGTGGTCCGCGCGCTCCTGGTAAGGCGTCGTGGTGACCGCGGGGACGGAGTCCACCTCGGGCGGCGGGTCACCGGTACCCGGACCTGGAGACTCCGTCGACTGGTCGACGCCGGGGCCGCGGTCGGGCGCAACGTCATCCGATTGGAGAAGCCACCAGGCAACGGCAATCCCGATCGCGACGAGGCCGACCGCCATCAATGAACGGCTGGCCGCAGGACTCATGGTCGCACTCATTGTAGAGGGCCCGCCGATCCCAGGCAGCTACTCCTTTGAGTACGTGCCGCGGAACATCAGCGTCCAGTCCTCACCGTCCTGGGACATCTCCATCCTGGACGCGAGCTGGCCCCCCGAATAGTCAGAGGTCATGCGCATGTACCCCATGAACCCCTTGGACGTCATGACCAGCGTGTCACCGTCGAAACCCCCGCTGAACACCTCGCACCCCGCCCCCATGCTGTCGAACCAGTGGAGCAGATACGAGTCGTCTTTTCCGTTGTAGGTGTAGACCCCGTGCCCGGAGAACATCTCCTGCCCGCCGCACGACTGCACGTAGTCCATGGAGACCGCGAACCCGTTGAGGATCAACTTGCACACGCTCTTGCCCTGCGCCGTCATCGGCTCGGGGACCCACTGCGACGGCTGCATGTGCTCGTCGCCGGTCCAGGTTCCGGCGATGGTCTCGAGCTTCTTGTGACCATCGGTCAACTGCGGCATATCCATGATGCGATTCCTGATGGGAGTGGAGGGAGAGGTGAAGAAGGGCGAAGTGTAACGCGAAGCGGGAAGACCTGCGCCGCGCGGATCGTCCTACCGACGCCGTGCGTCGATACCTCCTGATCTGGTTCGCCGTCCTGCCGGCATGCCCCGCGCAACCCGCAGTAGCTCGCCTCGGCGAGGTCCTCTTTCGCAACCCGGCGCTCAGCGGAACCGGCAAGATCAGCTGCGCAACGTGCCACGTCCCGCACAAGTCGTTTACCAATGGAGCGTTGTCCATTGGCGTGCTGGGCACGTCAGTGGGCCACACGCCGACGTTGTGGGCGGCGGGGCGCGCCGAGAAGTTGCCCAAGTTGCTCCAGGTTGGGTCTCCCTTCCAATACCCGGGACACTCCCTGGTCACCCTCGAGCATCGATGCCTCCAGCCGCTGCGGTACAAACGCGGGATGGGGCTGCCGCCCGAACGTGCCGTCGCCAGGCTCCGCGATCTGCCGGATTGGCCCCAGCGATTCGACGCGGCGTTCGACGAGTCCGGACCCGGCGTGACGGAAGTTCGCATCGGACGCGCGCTCGCGACCTACATCCGCAGCCTGCAACCGCCCCGCAGTCCGTTCCACGACTACCGCGATCGCAACCTCGAGAACGCGCTGACGCCACAGGAGCGCGCGGGGTACACGATCTTCCACCTCGAGAAGTGCGGCACGTGCCATTCCGGGCGGGACTTCACGGATGGCCTCGTCCACGAGGTCGGCCGGTCATGGAACCTCACGAGTTCGCTCTGGGACATCTCACGCACCGGACCCTACCTTCGCGACGGGTCGGCCCGGAACCTCGGCGACGCGGTGCGTTGGCACGTCGAGGAGCTCATCAATTGCAAGTCGGCGCCGATCTCCGAACCCCTGCACGTGGAGGAGGTCACGAGCATCCTGCTGTTCTTGCACACCCTGTCGCCACGGCCCAAGAAGCGCTGAACGCGCCCTTCCGCCGGGAGCGCGGACCTCCAGGTCCGCTCTGCATCCGGAGCCGGCTACGCCGTCAGAGCGGACCTGGAGGTCCGCGCTCCCATCAGAGCAGATTGCTTCACACGCTCTGGAGGTCCGAGGCGGCCGGGTCTCGGCTCGGCAAGGCCGTACACTCTCCGGCATGGATTGGCAGCAACGATTGGAGCTCGTGGTCGGGACCATGGAGGAGCTGAGCCGGCACGAGGATCCGCAGGACATGGTGCGGTCCTACGGGGAGCGGGTGAAGGACCTGTTTCCGATGGACCGGCGGCTGTCGCTGACGCGGCGGGGGGTCGAAGCGCCGTCGTTCCGGATCGCGCGGAGCACGACCTGGGAGCAGCAACCGGATCCCTGGCGGGAGCGGGATCGGCTGCCAGTGATGGAAGGCGGGCTGCTCGGTGAGCTCATGGATGCGGACGTTCCCCGGTTCATCGAGGACCTCGACGTCGATGCGGACGACCCTGCCCATGAGTACTTCGCGGGTATGCGGTCGTTGCTCTCGATTCCCGTGTTCGACAAAGGCGCGGCGTTGAACGTCGTCGTGCTGATGAGCGAACAGGAATCGGGGTTCGACCCGCAGCGTATTCCCGAGGTGGTGTGGACCACCAACCTGCTCGGTCGGGCGACGCACAGCCTGGTGCTGGCGCGGGAGCTGCGCGTCACTAACGACGCCCTCGATCGCGAGCTCACGGCGGTGGCGGAGATCCAACGTTCGCTGCTTCCGGAGGCGCTCCCGATCCTCCCCGGGATGCTGATCGCCGTCGCGTACCGGACGGCGGCGCGGGCGGGCGGCGACTACTACGACCTGTTCAGCCTGCCGGACGATCGCACGGGCCTGCTGGTCGCCGACGTCAGCGGCCACGGGACCCCGGCCGCGGTGATCATGGCGATCACCCACAGCCTCGCGCACACGTACGCGGGGCCCGCGGGGCCGCCCGGACGTCTGCTCGAGCACCTCAACGATCACCTGGTCGCGCGCTACACCGACCGGACGTCCGCATTCGTGACCGCGTTCTACGGGGTCTACGACCCGGCGACGCGGGTGCTCGCGTGGTCTTCGGCGGGGCACAACCCTCCACGCGTCCATCGGACGTCCGGCGAGATCGTCGAACTGGGCGGAGGGGGCGGCCCGCCTCTCGGGGTCGTCGGCGGAAGCGCGTACGTCGAGTCGTCAATCGCGCTCGGCCCCGGAGACCGCATCGCGATCTACACCGACGGCATCCCCGAGGCCCGTGATCCGGACGGCGCGTTCTTCGGCCTGGACCGACTGGACCACGCCGTCCAGGAGGGCGGAACGCCGAAGGAGATCGTGGACCTCACGATGGCCAGTCTCGATACGTTCGCCAACGGCCGCGCGTTCCACGACGATCGCACGCTGCTGGTCGTGGAGTTCGAGTGACGACGCGGCTGGCGTGGGTCAGAGCTGATCGCCGATGCGCACGTGCAGCGCCTCGGTGATGACCGGGGGCGCTCCGGGCGGAAGTGCGATCCCACCCATGGTCGCCTGGAGCGTCAGCTCGGCGCCGAGGAGCACGGGATCGTTGGGCACGTTGACGAGGATCCACCCCACCCCGGCCGTCCCCGTGATGAACGGGGTCAACACCGCGAGGGAGTTCAGGTCGAGCCAGGTCGTGCACCCGAGCACCGGGGTCGGCGGGGCGGGCGCGCCCGCGCTCACCCACAGGATGCCGTCAGCCGCGTACAACCCGGCCGGGTTGATGATGGTCTGTTGACCGATCACGGGCGCCTGATTCACCGTGAGGGTAGCCGGGAATCCGGGGAACCCGGAACACCCCTGTCCCACGGGGTTTGCGAACGCGGTGGTCTGGGCGGGGACGGTAGTCGCGACCGCTCCGAGCAGCAAGACGGCAAGAACACGCATCAGAAGTCTCCTGGGTGGTGCAGGGGTCGACTCGCTGGAGGGCGGGATGCTCCGGGGAATGGCGGATGGTCCGCCTGAATGGCGACTTGTTGCATCCGATCCGGAGATTCTCCGGCGCACCGGTCATTCGCGAAAGACCATGTCACCGGCCGAACCTCCAGCCGTTTCAGCTACGGTGGAACACTGGAGGGTCGTCGGATGCACAAGTCACTGCTGCCTTGCCTGATCGTGATCGGAGCGCTCGGCGCGAGCGTCGCCGCCCAGACGACCTGGTACGTGAATGCCGCGGCCGGCCCCGGCGGGACGGGGACGGTGGCAAGTCCGTTCACGACGATCCAGGCCGGGATCGCGGCGGCGGCGGTGGGCGGCGACACGGTCGAGGTCGCGCCGGGGACCTACGTCGAGCAGGTGGACTTCATCGGAAAGGCCGTCGTCGGGCGCAGCGCGGGGGGTGCTCCGGTCACCACGATCTCGGGCGGGGGGACGCAGCGGGTGGTCCTGTTTCGGAGCGGCGAGGGGGCCGGCGCGGTCCTGGAGGGCTTCACGGTGTCCGGTGGATACGGCGCGCCGGTGCCGTGGATCATGATGGCGTGCACCGATGGGGACGGCGCCGGGATCCTCTGTCTCGGCACCGCCCCCACCATTCGTGACTGCGTGATCACGGGCAATGCGACCGGGTGGTCCGGCACCCCGGGCAACGTGTTCGGCGGCGGCGGCGGCGGCATCGCGGCGTTGTCGACCGGGTCGTCGGGTGCATCGCCGACCCTCGAACGTTGCGTGATCACCGGAAACTCCACGTCCGACGGCGGCATCGAGACCGTAAACGGCGATGGCGAGCCCGGGGGGCTGGGCGGCGGCGCGTACGTCCTGGTCAACCCGTGGCTGCCCACATCGTCGATGACGTTGGTCGATTGCCGCATCACCGCGAACACCACGGGCCAGGGCGGCACCGCGATGGCGCTCTGCCCGACGGGCGCGGCCGGCGGACGCGGCGGGGACGGCGCGGGGGTCTACGGCGCCGCGACGCTCATCAACTGCGTGGTCGCCGACAACATCTGCGGCAATGGCGGCCCGGGATCTCCCGGCGCGACGTCCGGCGGTGCCAACGGGCCCGGCGGCAACGGCGGGGGCGTCGCCGGGAGCGCGACGTTGATCCACTGCACGGTCTGGAACAACCGCACCGGGACCGGCGCGACCGGGGGCTTGCTCCCGGTCGGCGCCAACGGAGTCGGCGGCGGCATCGCGCTCGGCGCGACCGCCGTCAACAGCATCCTCTGGGCGAACCTGCCCGACCAGCTCGACCCGTTCACGACGTCCGTCACCTACTGCGCCGTGCAGGGCGGCGCGCCGGGGGCCGGCAACATCGCGAGCACTCCGCTCCTCACCGACCCCGCGAACGGCGACTTCCACCTGGCTCTCGGCTCGCCCTGCATCGACGCCGGCGACAACGGCATCGCCAACCTCCCAGCGACCGACTTCGACGGCGACCCGCGGCTCTTCCATGGCACCGTCGACCTCGGCGCCGACGAGACCATCCTCACCCAGGGCTTCGCGCAGGCCGGACCGGGCCAGCCCGTCTCCCTCACCAACGCCAACCTCACGGGGGGCGGCGTGTACTACAACATCTTCTCGTTCGACCTCTGCCCCGGTGGCCCCGGCACCGGCCCGGCGGTCCTGCTCGGGCTGTGTACGACCAACATCAACTCCCTGATCGCGCAGATCATGCTGCCGATCGGGACCGGGCCGTTCCACTTCTCCGCGTCCGCCGATACCGAGGTGTGGGGACCGTACACGCTGCCCCCGTCGACGTTTGAATCGGTCTGCTTCGAGTTCACCGGCGGCGTGGTCGGGGCCGTCTCGAGAGTGACTCGGTTCACGATCCAGTAGGAAGGGTGAACCGGAGGCGGACCGCAGGCGTTTCGTTCCCGATGCTCGTCCGCCGCCGCACCGCCGCACTGCTTCTGCTCTTGATTCTGGGGGCGCTCGGAGTGGGGTGGTGGCTGCTGGCGAGCGACGGTGGTGAGGGGCAGATGGCGGGGCTGCGGGGTGGTGGCCCCGATGCCGATGGTAACGGCGACGCCCCTCCCCATCCGGCCCTGGAGGTCCGCGCTCCCGGGGCGGAGAAGGGGGTCGCGACTTCGCGGTTCGACGCGAGCCACGACTTCGGCTCGGAGGTCGGGCAACCGATCGTGCCGGACTACGGGCCGCTCATCGAGCGGACGGTGCAGCAAGTCGCGATCCGGCTCATCGACGGCCACGGTCACGCCGTCAACTACCTGGGGTTCCGCAGCGGAGCCGCGCGGGTGTGGCGACGGCAGGGAGCGCACTGGCAGCGGGCGGCCGCGCGGTTCGGCGAGGGCTACCAGACCGTCCTGTTCGGCGACGTCGGGCGCGATACGCTGGAACCCGGTGCCTACGAGTCCGTCGTCGGACTCGGGAGCTACGGGAAGGCCAGCGTGAGCTTCGACGTCGGGCGAGGAGAGATCCCCTCCCCCATCGTCAAGCTCCCGGGGTACCAGCGCGTGGTGACGCTCAAGTTCGTCGACGCCGACGGCAATCCGGTGCCGTTCATCACCCACCCGCCGCGGTTCATCCCGGCGGCGACCCCGGCCCTGGGTTCGCGACCCCGCCCGGACGACGTCCTGCGCACGCCGACGGGCGCGCACTTCAGCGACCAGGTCATCGAGGAAACGGAGGAGACAAGCGAGGAAGCCGTGCAGCGCTTCCGTTATCCGACGGACGACGGGCGGTACTCGGTCCGGGTCGTCGCCGGCACCATGGGAACGCTCGAGATCGAGCTCGATCCGCTCGTCTTCTCGCGCACGCTGGTGCGGGTGCGCGGGGACTTCGTCGGCGCGGCGTGGGACGAGCGGCTCGTCGAGCTCCCGACGCGTTCCGACTATGCGAAGGCCATCGCCGGCCCGCGAACCATCCACCTGCTGGACCCAGGGCGCCGCAGCCTGCGCGGCGCGGCGCCGCTTCCGAGCAGCTCCGGCTGGAAGCCGAGACGACTCGCCAACCCCTTCGACGTCGAGAGCATCCGCGAGGGCCACTTCCGAGTCGTCATCAGCGGGACTCCGGGCGATGCGCGCCATCCGCGGTTCCTGGTAGACGGCCGTCCTGCCTCGGTCAGCGACTTCTTGCGGGCCGGCGACCACCGATGGGGCCGCGACTTCACGCTCGCCAGTCGATACTCTGTACTAGAGTCCGACGGCGCTTTTCATCACTCCGCGCCGCGCCGGATCGAGCCTGCCGACCGCAAGCTCGTACGCCTCACGATGCCCGCTGCGGGCGCTCCGTGTACGTTTTCGCTCAACTCGACTCCGACCTTCGCCGCGTGGGCCCGCGCCGTGAGCTTTGGCATCGAGAGCAAAGAGCCAGTCATCTTCGAAACGTCCGTCCTCTCCCAACAGGCCCGAGCAGCCACGCGCACGGGATCGCGACACCGGTATGACAGCTCGCTCACCAACGCGTGGCGGGACGCCCTGCTCGCCTCCCCCGCCGTGATCCACGCAGCGTTCGCCGCGACCGCGCAGGCAATGCTGGCGAACTGGTACTTCGCGACGCGCGGTCGGCCGGTCTTCTACGGGCCCGGCTATGACTTCACGCTCCCGCTCACCTCACGCGATCGCCAGCAACTGGTCAACGGACATCTCGAGCTGGACCTCGTGAAGCGCATCGTCGCTCAGATGGGTCACCGAACGCTGCTCGTGTTTCGATGCGTCGGCGATGCGGATGAGGGCCTGCTGTTCGCCGAAGGGTCGATCGTCTCGGCGGAGAGCGACCGGCTCGCCCGCACCATCCGCGAAGCCAGCGGCAGTCTCGCCAAGACCGGCCTGCGGCCCGGGCGAAGCCACCTCCAGGTGGGCGCAGCGGGGTCGGCATCCGAGGAGATCCTGGAGCAGGAGCCCGAAGAAGTCGCTGACGTCTTCGACCACGACGATTCTCCGCGACCGCACTTCGTCCCGACTCCGCCTCAGCCGATGCCGGAGCTCGACGAGCTGCGCCGCTACGTTTCGGAGGACGCACGGAACGCATACGGCGACGACGGGCTGCGGCGGCTGTGGTCCAAGGGCGCGTGGTACGACACCTACCGGCGCGTGCGATCCGATGACAACGGGTACGTGACCGCGAAGATCGCGGGGTTGAAGCCGGGCCGGCTCTACGTCCTGTACCTCTGGTCGCGCAGTCGCGACGACCTGAAACCGGACCGGCGGATCGTGTTCCGAGCGAAGGCGGGGATCACGGATCTCGGCGCGTTGCGCCTGCCCAGTCACTGAGCGATCAACGTCGGCCTTCCCGCGGTTTGGCGAGATCCGGGAAGCGCTTCTTCACGGCGTCGTACTCGGGGTTGACGCACCGCTCCCGCCAGCGCTGCATCGTCGCCTTCAAGGACTCGAACGGCTCCGGGTACTGCCCCTGATCGTCCGTCTGCTCGATCCAGGCGTCGAGGAGTCCGCGGTGATACGCGAGCTGCGCCGCGAACTCGGGATCGGACGCGAGGTTCTTCGTCTCGTCCTTGTCCGTCGTGTGATCGTAGAGCTCCTCCGCCGGCCGGTGGTCCGCCCAGAACCACGCCTGCCCGGGGCTGAGGCTGCCCTTCGCGTAGAGGTCCTTCATCACGGCGATGTGATGGAACACCGCGCCTGGACGCTGGCGTGCCGGAACGTCCTTGTAGTTCGGCTGGGTGTACGGGCGGTCGGTGAGCTGGTTACGAACGTAGCGGAACCGATCCGTGCGGACGCCGCGGATGCGATCGATCGTGAAGTCGCAGCGGTCACGGATGGCGACGATCGACCGGCGCGGGCGGTACGTCTTCCCGAGCAACGTCCGGCACTCCATGGACCTCGGGATGGGGACTCCGGCAGCGTAAAGCGTCGTAGCGACGAGATCGAGCGCGGACGTGATCTCGGGCCGACGCGTCCCGGGCGGCAGGAGGTCCTTCCTTGCCGGCCAGGCCATGATGAACGGCACGTGGAGTCCGCCGTCGTAGCAGAACTGCTTGTCGCGAACGCTGCGCATCCCGTGGTCCGTGAAGAACACGAGCAGCGTGTTCTCGCGCAGACCGTCCTTCTCCAGCTCGGCGAGGGCGTGCTTGAAGTCGTCGTCGGTCACCCGCGCGGAGTCGTATTGCCGGGTGTAGAACGACCGCACGGAGGGATGATCGGCGTAGTACGCGGGAATCGATACCCGCTTGGGATCGGTCGGCGTCGCGGGCTGGCGACGCTCCTTGCCGCCCTGGACCTGGATGATCCCGAAGAACGGCTGCCCGTCCTTTCGGTTACGCCACGGCATCGCCTTGCCCGGACGGTAGAAGCCCTTGCCGTCCGGCGAGTCGAACATCGCGCGGAGGTCGTGGACGAAGTTGTAGTCGTGCTTGCCGCCGAGGTTGAACGTGTAGTAGCCGGCGGCCCGCATCAGCTCCGGCAGCGTCTTCACCCCGTCCGGCAGGTTTATCCGGGCGGCAGGCCGTCGTGACGAGCGGTGGTTGTGCAGACCGAACGTCGACGCGTAGGCCCCGACCATCATCGACGACCGGCAGGTCGAACACACGGGCGTGGGCGTGTACGTGCGCTCGAACACCACCGCCCGCTTCGCGAAGGCGTCGAGCGCCGGGGTCTCGTTGGGGGCTCCGTAGCAACCGAGGAGCGGGGACATGTCCTCCGCCCAGATCCAGAGGACGTTGGGCCGGGCGGCCGCGGCCTCCTGCGCACCAGCTGATGTGACCGAGGTGAGCGCGAAGAACGCCGCTGCGGCGACGACGAAACGTAGGCGTGGCATGGCCGCATCAGACCACGCCCCGCCCGCGGTGCAAAGTGATCAGATCTCGTCGAGGATCGCGCGCTTGCGCTCCGCGTACTCCTCGGCGGTGATGAGGCCCTGATCGTGCAACGACTTGAGGATCGCGAGCCGGTCGGCGAGCGACTTCTTCGCCGGCGGCTGAGGCTTCACGACGGTCACGGGCTTCGGCGCGGGGGGCAACGGCTGGGCGACGACGACCGTCTTCGCCGGAACCGCGGACTTCGGCTGCTTGCGGATGATCTTCGCGTCGAGCTCCTTCACCGGATCGAAGACTCCCGACAGGTCGACCTCCGCGAGCATCAGGATGTTCTGACCGATCTTCAGCCCGAGGTTCAGGTGGTGCTCGTCATCGAGATCGACGGTCATCGAGCCGCTGTCGTCGGTGACGACGATCTCGTCCTTGGAGAGGAACGACGTGACCTCGCACTCCACGACGACGATGCGGCCGTCGGGGATTCCGTTGAACACGTCGGCGAGCCGCTTGGTCTGGAGCGCGGGGATGGTTGCGGACGGCTTTCGCACGACGTGGACCCAGTCCGCATCGATGTCGATGCCGTCGTCGCGATCGACCTCGCCCACGACCACGATGGTCGCGCCGATGGCGAGGCCAAGGCGCTCGTGCTTCGAATCGACGTCGACGACGATGGTGGACGTCCCGTCGTCCAGGATCAGGTCGTCCGAATCCACGTAACCCTTGATGGTTCCACGGACGATCACGTCCTCGCCATCCCGAGCCTTCGCGACCACACTCTTGATCGAGGACGGCTTGAACGACTGGCTCAGCGCCGGCACGCCCATCGTCGCCACTACCAGCAGGGAAAGAACGGTGAGAGTACTTCTGCTGAGCATGACAAATCTCCTTCTGAGGGCGTGTCTTCAATAGATGCCGGGGTCCTGCGATTACATGGACGCAGATCGGCTTGGGGCCCTCTCGTGAGTCTTCTCGGGTTTCGTTGACCGGATCCCTCAAGAAGCTTGACCAAAGGAGATCAGGAAGAGCAGAAGTGCCAAGGAGAACCCGGGAAACGGGGATTGGAGTCAGAACAGAGCTGTCTCTGAATCCCCGGTTCCGGGGTTCTCTTTTTATTTCTGCTTTTCCCCCACAGCCTAGGGCGCCACGACTACGCGGGACTGGTTGGTGAGGCAGGTGCCCGTCAGGCCCTGGAAGAAGACCTCGAACCCGATGAGGATCGGATCGTTGGGGACGGCGAGGTTGAAGGCACCGCGGCCGGTCATCGGGTGGAGGGTGCCGTTGCCGACAACGAGCGCGGGCGAGCCGATGAACAGCCAGCCGAACGGGGCGAAGTCCGTGATCGCGGGAGTGAGACTCAGGGCGACGTACCAGTCGGCCCCGGCGGGACCGGCGAGGTCGATCTCGAGAAGGCCGCCGACCTGGGGCATGGCGCGCCATTGCATCGACGCCGGACCGGGAGTGCAGGCGGCGCCGCCGAGAATCGCCCGGAGGATCGCATCGCGGCCCTCCTGCGACGTCGCGACCCAGTGGGGCGTGTTCGCCGGGAACTCGACGATCTTCTCGCTGAGGACCGCGGTGTGGAACAGCATGCCCGCCGGCACGGCGCTGCTGCAGTCATTCGCGCCGATGACCTGGTGGACGCGCGTGGTCGGGAAGTTGCGCTGCGCCCCCAGGAAGAGGATGCTGTCCTGGCGCAGCTGCGTCGGGCATCGGGTGCACACCGTATGCCCAGGCATGACCGTGCATCCGGGTTGGCAGGTCATGACGTTTGCCGGCACGACGTTCATGCACTGGCTCGTCCACTGAGGCGTCGCCGGGGTCTGGCACAGCAGATCGAGACGCGACATCGGCGGGCCGCCGGTCGGGACGGCGACGTCGAGGATCGCGCCGCGACCCCACGTCGTGAGGGCGTAGCAGAGCTCGCCCGAGCCGCCGGAGTTCCCGGTCGCGCAGAACGCACCGCCGGTGTGGAGGTTCGCACGGACCCACGTCAACAACGTCGCGTAGCGACACGACTGCTTGCGCACGCCAGCCGCATCGTTGAACCAACCGCTCACCCACGAACGGTCGACCACGCGAAACCCCGCCGCGAGGAGGTCCATCTGCAGGGGCGCGCCGCCGACTCGATCACCGTAGAACCCGACCCCACCACCGCCGACGCCCATCAGTACGGTCCCCCGCATCGGCACCCCGGCCGCGGGGTTGGTGACCCGCACGCGGACGTCGATATCCGGGATCCCGGTACACGAGATCCGCAGCACGTGGCACGTGGTACCGGGGCCCGCTCCTCCGGGGCACGGGGTGGCCAGCACTGCGACCGTCCCCAGACCGGTCGGCGGGCCCGCCGTGCACCCCTGACCGGGCAGCGAGGAGACGCAAAGAACGGCGACAACGCAGACGGCAGCGACGTGGACGCTGGAGAGCGCCGGCATGGAATTGACTTTCACAGCAGGACTCCAAGCTCTGCGGGGGGACCAGAACGAGCGGTGGGCGCTGAGAGGGACCCGGCCCTTACGCGCGGAGCAGCGGTGTCTTTCGCGCGATGTCACGCTCGCCCGATGCGAGATCAGAAGGTGATCCGGACCGGAGCCGTGGCTCCGAGGAACCCAAAGGCCGGACCGAGCGCAATCCCGACGCCGTCCACGGACGTCCCGCTGAGGGTCTCGAGCGATCCCGCCGGGAGGCTGAACGGCGCCGCCGGGAAGAAGCCGGGCAAGAACGGCGTGACCCAGTGGAAGAGCCCCGTGGGTGCCGGCGGCGAAAGGAGTCCCTGGAGGGTGTAGAAGTCGGGTTGGAGGCCGAAGAGATTCCCGGCGCCCACCGTCTGGGTGGTCGCGAAGCTGAACAACGTGAAGCCCTCGGTCGTGCCCGGGGGGATGCCGTGGAGGTCGATGAGGAGATCGCCGACGCCCCAGCCGTACGTCGACAGTTCGAGCTCAAACGCCCCTGACGGGCCGAGAGCGAAGTGCTCGACCGTCGTCGCGTTGGCAGCAACGTTGACGGTTCGGGTGAGTGGCGCGTATCCGGGAGCGTCGACGGTGACGGACCACGCTCCCTCCGGCAGCCACTGGTTGTAACGACCGTTCGGTAGATGCGCGCGGCGGCGTTCGCCGTTCTGCCACACCACGCCGTCGACGTCGATCGACGCGGCGATGGGGGCCCCGCTCGTCGCGTCGGTCACGAGCCCCGTCAGCGGCACGGGACGCGCGAGCACCGTCATGCAGAGCGGAAGCAGGTTGGTCTGGATCTCGGTCAGCGCCGACACGTAGCTCGGCTGGAACGAAGTGTGGGTCTCGGGCAGGAACGTGTAGGCCGTGTTCTCCGCCATGTGTTGGTGGATGTCGCCGCCGAGGCAGCAGGAAGGCGCGACCACGTAGCTCGACGCGGCCGCGAGAAGCGCGGCTTCAGCCAGAGAGATGTCGTCCACCGGAGTGGGCATCGCCGCGCAGGGGTAGCCACGACGCACCTGTTCAGCGAAGGAGTGGAAGTCGATCATCTTCGTGAAGTGACGCGCCCGGAGGAACCCGACCATGGTCTGGGTCTCCTCCTCCGACCCGGCTGCGATGCCGCGGTAGGTCTGGCTCCCCGGGTTCGTGCTGCCACCGCAGGTGTAGTCCCAGCCGAACGGGTAGTTGCGGTTGAGATCGACGCCGACGTCGCCGTTGCCGTTCCCAGAGGGCTTCCGGTTCTTTCGCCAGAGGTTGTTGGTCGTCCACACGTACTCGTAGCCGTCTGGGTTCCATACCGGCGCGATCCAGATCTCCTGACCGTCAACGGCCGCGGTGATCGCCGGGTCCGTTCCATAGCCACTCAACAACGCTTCCGCGAGCGAGACGCCGATCTCCGGCGTCACGACCTCGCGGCAGTGATGCGCTGAGACAAACAGCACCTCGGGCTCGTCCTCGTCGATGCTCACGTTGTCCGAGATCTTGACGACCGTGATGGAGCGTCCCTCGAACGTCGCGCCGGGGCCGTACTCCGCAGCGGCGTCAACGACCTGGCACAACCCGGGGTAGGTCGCGGCGAGGGTCGCGAGGTCCGCGTTGATGGTCGCGAGATCGCGATACCCGGTTGGGACCACCCCTCCGCCGGAGCGGCTCGCGAGCTTCGCCCACATCGGCTGCGCGGCCTCGACCAGGGTCACCCGATGTCCGGCCGCCTCGAGTACCGCCAATTCGGCGACGCTCACGACCGCCCGGACGAACCCCGGGCCAATGGCGAGACAGGACACGTCGTAGCCGCGACTCTCCATGATCGCGTGCAGTGCATCCGGACTCGCGGACGCGATCTCGACCCGGTACGACGGTGGCCCACCCGGCGATGGCGGCTGTCCGAGCAGAACGGTCGCACAACCGAGGACGACGAAGAAGCGGCGAAGCATGGCCTCAATCGTAGTGCCTGCATGCCGGAAGAGGCTATGCTGCCCCGTTCAATAAACGGAGGCCTCCCGTGTTCACCAAGCTGTTTGCACTCCTCGCCGTCCTCGCCTCGTCGCTGGCCGCGCAGACGCCCGTGGCCATCAAAGCTGTACCAGTCTCCGGACACGTCCATATGATCACGGGGCAAGGTGGGAACATCGGGGTGTCCGTCGGGGACGATGGGGTGTTCATGATCGACGATCAGTACGCGCCGCTGTCCGCCCGCATCAACAAGGTCATCAAGGGGCTGAGCGAGAAGCCGATCCGGTTCGTCCTGAACACGCACTGGCACGCCGACCACACCGGCGGCAACGAGAACTTCGGCAAGACGGGAGCGGTCATCGTCGCTCACGCGAACACCCGCAAGCGGATGAGCACCGAGCAATTCCTGAAAGCGTTCAATCGGCGCGTACCCGCCTCTCCCAAGGCGGCGCTGCCGGTGGTCACGTTCACGAAGTCGGTGACGTTCCACTGGAACGGGGACGAGCTCAACGTGTTCCACGTCGAGCACGCCCACACTGACGGCGACGTCGTCATCCACTTCAAGCAGGCGAACGTCTTCCACATGGGTGATTGCTACTTCTCGGACCGGTATCCGTTCATCGACACGAGCAGCGGGGACACGCTGGCGGGTGTCGTCGCGTGCGCCGATCGCGTTCTTGCCCTGGCCAACCAGAAGACCAAGATCATCCCCGGCCATGGACCACTCTCGACGAGGTCGCAGCTGAAAGAGTGGCGGGACATGCTCGAGGCCGTCCACCAGCAGGTTCACGCACTGAAGAAGGCGGGCAAGTCCGTCGACGAGGTGATCGCCGCGAAGCCGACCAAGGACTTCGATGAGAAGTGGAACGGAGGCCGCAACGCGGACGGCTGGGTCAGCAACATCTACGGTGCCGTCAAGAAAAAGTGAGCGCGCGGATGCCGCGGGAGTCGGGGGGGGTCATTGACTCCAGCGAACGGCCACGAGTCGCCAAAGCGGTCCCGTGACCCCGCGCGCCCAGGGGGGAGGCGCAACCGATCTACCGAAGTGGACCGAGCTGCCCAAGTTCCAGAATCCTCGACGGAGCGGGAGGCAGACGGGTTTTCTCAACGCTTCAAACCGGGGATCTGGGCAATGAAACGCTCGGGGTCTCCGGCAAACTTGTCCCGGCACGCCGGATTGCAGAATCCCACCACCTGTCCCTTCCACGTCGTGAGGCAGTGAGGCTCGACCGGGCGCCCGGAGAACGGGCAGGCCGGGTTGACGACCGCGGCCATCGCGACGGTCTTCTGCTCAGGCGCGCCGTCCCGGCGAAGGAACTGGGCGAGGGAGCGGGTGACACGATCGCTGGCGTCGTGCTGGACGAAGTGCCCGGCCTTCGGAATGGTCACGAGCGTGAGCTCGGCATCGACCCAATCCCACGTGCCGCTGAGGCCGGACGCGAGCAGGTACTTGTCGGCGAGCCCGTGGATCACGAGCGTCGGGCACTTGACGGGAGGCATGGGCGGGATCGCGGCCCCCTGCGGCGTCGCGGGAGGCTTCGGGTAGTTGCTCTTGTAGTAGGCGAGCATCGCCTTGAAATCAGAGCGGCGGAACGCCTCTACGTACTTCCGGCGCGCGGCGCGGTCCTTCACCCACCCGGCCAGTAGTTCGGCAGTCAGCTTCTCGTGCGCCTTGGGATTCTGGAAATCGCGAGCGTACTGACTGTTCTTCGCCTGCGTCGGGTTCTCGCGCAGCTCACGGAAGAACCCGCGCGGGTGAGGGATGTTGAGGATCGCCAGCTTCGAGACGCGCCGCGGCATCCGCATCGCGACCTGCCACGCGATCGCGCCGCCCCAGTCGTGGCCGACGAGAATCGCCTTCTCGTGGCCGAAGTGACGAATCACCGCTGCGACGTCGCCGAGCAGCTTCGGCCACGCGTAGTGTTCGATCCCATCTGGCTTGTCGGACCGGTTGTACCCCCGCAGGTCGATGGCGACGACGTGGTGGTCGGTCGCGAGCTCGGGCATCTGATGCCGCCAGGTGTACCAGTAGTCCGGATACCCGTGGAGCATCACGACCAGCGGGCCTGACTTGCCAAGACTCGCATAGTGGAGCTTCACCTCTCCGTTCTTCAGGAAGCCGTGGTGAACGAGTTCGTCCAGGGGCTTGCTCTGCGCAACGAGGCTCGTGACGAGGAGAAGGCCAACGATCAGCCGGAGACTTCGCATGCGGCCATGATAGGCCCCGAGATCGTTTTGCGGAATTCACGCATGAATCGCGCGTCGGAGGTGTAGACCTCCACGAGGACCATCTTCTTGACGACCCGCACCCCGGAACTCTCTCCCGACCTGATCGCGCGCATCCGCCGCGAAGTCGGACGCCTTGCGCCCGCGCACGAGGTGGACGACCTCGCCCAGGAGGCCTGCGCGCGCATCATCGAGAAGGAGGACCTGTGGCGGCAGGAGCGTGGCGCGCTCACCGGCTGGGTGACCACGGTCGCCCGCAACGTGGTCAGGAACCGGTGGCGTCAGCAGGCACGAGAACACGACGCGCGGGCGATGCTGGAAGAGAAGCAGCGGCGTCAGGGCGACGACCCGTTCTCCGAGGAGAAGATCCGGCTCGTCCTCGAGCAGTTCGCCAGGCTGCCCGACGACGAGCAGCGCCTGCTGCGCTGGCGGTATCTGGAGGAGCAGAGCGTCACCGAAATCGCACTGAAGCTCGCCGTCAGCCAGCCGACGGCGACCCGTCGCATCCAGGATGCGCTCGCGGCGCTCCAACGGCGCGCGCACGCCAAGTGGCTCTCACCGACCTTGCCCCTTCTGCGCTTTCTGGGAGTCCACAAGATGAAGATCGCTGCCGCCGCTGCTATCACCGCCCTCGTCGCCGCATCCGCCACGTCCTGGTTCGATCAGGACCCCGATGCCGCGGTCGTCGGGACGACGGCTTCGCTCCCGCACACCACGTTCGTCGCCGGATTGAGCAGTCGCGTCGATCCGACGGAGAACGTCATCTGGTGTGCGACCGGCCCGCTCGCGTGGAAGGAGCTGGAGACGCTGGTGGGCGGTCCCGTGAAGCTCGATCGCGCGTCGCCGACGGTCGACCTGCTCAACGGAAGCTCCTTCGACGCCGATCAGGTGTCTTCGAGCGCCTTCGTAGCCGGTGCAGGCCTGATCGGTGACGGGGTCATCGATCGGTTGCAGCGAGAGCTGAAGAGGAAGTTCAAGCGCGGCCCCGACCCCGTACTCGCCCGGGCCGCGTCCCTCGCGGGCAAGGGTCAGCTGCTCACCTACGCGTTCCTGTACAAGCAGATCGAGTGGCAGGTGAAGTTCGAGTCGCTCGAGCAACCGCTCGCCTTCCGGCACACCATCGACGGCAAGGCGCGGGAATCGAACGTTCGCGCGTTCGGTATCCGCGACATGGGAACCCACCAGTACTTCACCAAGCTGGCAAGGCAGGTGCGCGTATTCGGCGATACGGAGGCGTTCGCCGTCGAGCTCTCGACCCCCGGCGTGGACGACCGCGTCATCCTGGCCCGGATCCCAGCGAGTACGACCCTCGACCGAACGGTGAAGCGCGTGCTGAAGCTCACGTCCGGCAAGCCCCAGTACCTGGCCGGGGACGACACGCTGCAGATCCCCGTCCTCGATTTCGACCTCGCGCACGTCTTCTCCGACGTGAACGGGAACCTCGAGAACAGAGGCTTCGGCGACAAAGCCCTCGGGTACGCCATGCAGACCGTCCGCCTCCGCCTCGACGAGAAGGGAGCGCTGCTGAAGTCCCGCTTTCTCGCGACGGCCGGAGCGGCCTTCGGGCACCAGCCGCGCCGGCTGATCTTCGACCGACCGTTCCTGCTCCTCATGAAGGAGAAGGGTCGCCAGCCATACCTCGCGGTGTGGGTCGCGTCGCCGGAGATCCTGGTCGTGGAGTAGCCGGGAACGCAGCTCTGACGGGAGCGCCTCATTCGGCTGCCTCCGTCGCCTCCGTCACCAGCTCGATCAGGTCCTTCACCACGATCGGAGAGTCCAGCGCCTTCGCGGCGTCGGTGTACATCGCGTAGTCCTTGGGGCAGGCGGTGACGAAGTACTGAATCTCGCCGAGGGTCATCGCTTCTTCGATGCGTTGCTCGCTGGTCCGCTGTTGCTCGTTGGACGTGTCCATCCAGATGCGGCCGCCGCCGGCACCGCAGCAGAGGGTGTTGGCGCCGCAGCGGGGCATGTCGTGGAGGTCGAGGCCCAGGGCGCGCATGACCTCGCGGGGGGCTTCGACCTCGCCGTTGTAGCGAGCCAGGTAGCAGGGGTCGTGATAGGTGACCTTGTAGTTCAGGCGGTTGGTGACGGGGAGGCGGCCGTCGCGAAGGAGCTCGGCGAGCACGGCGGTGTAGTGGTGGACGGCGTGGGTCGCCCCCTGGTCGGGGTACTCGTTGCGGAGCGTGTTGAGGGAGTGGGGGTCGGTGGTGACGACGCGTTGGAACGTGGCGGACTCCAGCGCCTTCACGTTCTCTTCGGCGAGCATCTCGAAGAGGCCCTCCTCCCCCACCCGGCGGACGTCGTTGCCGGCGTTGCGCTCGCCGTCGGCGAGAATGCCGAAGTCCACGCCGGCCGTGTTGAAGACCTCGGCCACCTGTCGTGACAACGCCTGGATGCGAGGGTCGTAGGACGCGAAGTCACCCACGAACCACAGGTAGTCGACCTCGGTCTTGCGGGCGTCCTTCACCTTGAACGACAGCCCCTTCGTCCAACGGTGTCGCTTCTTGGGCGACTGGCCGAAGGAGTTGCCGTAGTCGCCGAGGCTCATCAGCGCGTTCTGGAGATTGTCGTCCACCGTGCCCTGGTCCACGAGGTGGCGCCGCATCTGGACGATGCTGGTCAGATGCTCGACGCCGACCGGGCAGGATTCGACGCACGCCGAGCACGTGGTACAGCTCCACAGCGTCTCCGCACGCACCACCTCGGCCGCGACGTCGACCGTAAGGCCCCTCTCCTGCGGCCAGTGCGATCCCTCGGAGAAGGTCTGCTTCAGGAGCTCCGGCGTTCCCAGCGCATCGTTGGCGAAAGTCCGGAGATCGAGGATCAGGTCGCGGGGCGACAGCGTCGTCCCCGCGGCGTGCGCCGGGCATGCGACGTGGCACCGTCCGCACTTGGTGCACGCGTCGAAGTCGAGCAGCTCCTTCCACGTGAAGTCGGTGATGCTCGAGTACCCCATCGCGGGCGCCCCCGCCTTCCCGTCCTCTCCGACCGGCCCCGGCGGCAACTTCGGTAGATTCCGCGCCACCCCCTCGTTCGTGAACACGAGGTTCAGGGCATCGGTGACGATGTGCATCATCTTCGAGTACGGGATGTACGCAACGAACGACACGACGGCGATCCCGTGCACCCACCACAACCACAGGTGCGCGTTGAACACCGCGTCCGCGCTCATCTCACTGAACATCGCCCCGAGTCCGTACCCGACCGGCGACCACCGCTCGAAGTCGGGCATCGTCTGCCCGATCCGCAATCCCTCCACCAGGAACCCGGTCACCCCGATGATCAGCAGCAACCACAGGAAGATCATGTCGTCCGTCACGTACCCCGACCGGTCGTAGTGTCCGCCGTGATCGTCCGCCCGCGTGTAGTCCAGCTGCTTCGGCTTCTGCACCCGCCGCGCGATCATCAGGACGATTCCCGCGATGAACACGACGCCGAACACGTCCAGTACCAGCGAGAACCCCAGGTAGAAGCTCCCCTCCAGCAGCTTCACGTCGAAGAAGCGGAGGAAGTCATGATCCAGCGCGACGATGCACGTCCCGATGAACAAGAAGATGAACCCCCACAGGATCATCGCGTGCGCGAGCCCACCGAGCTTGTCGCCGCGACGCACGGTGGAGTTCGTGAGGATGGTGACGGTCGCCCGCCAGATCCGCCCCGCCAGCCCATCGAACCGGTCGACCGACCGCCCACGGCGGTACTTGTGGATCCGTCGCCAGAACCCGTGCACGAACACGACGCACGACGCACCTCCCAGCACGTAGAAGGTGATCTGCTGCCACGTCGGCAGGTGCAGGAAGATGTCGCGGGTCGGGTTCTCCATGGGCGAGAGATTAACCGGCAACGGCAGACACGGTCGACGGCGGTCGAATAACCGTGGAGCATTGCCCACCACCGCGAAATCTCTCGCACTTGACCCACCTCGTGGGGCCATCGACCATGGACGATCATGCAGAGCAAGCGTTTCCTCGTGGCCTGGTGGCTCGCAACGGTCCTAGCTCCGAACATCGTCGCTCAGACGGAGCCCCCCCTCGTCCCGGTCTCGTTCACCGCAGTCAAGATCACCGGCGGGTTGTGGGCGGACCGGTTGCGAACGAACCGTGAGGTCACCCTCCCGTACACCCTCGAGCAATGCGACCGGACCAAGCGCATCGCGAACTTCGCGGTGGCCGGCGGGCTGGAGGAAGGGGACTTCACCGGGATCTACTTCAACGACTCGGACGTCTTCAAGGTCGTCGAAGGTGCGGCCTACGCCCTGGCCACACACGCCGACCCCGAGCTCCAGCGACGTCTCGACGCGTTGATCAGGAAGATCGCGTCCTCCCAGGAGGACGACGGATACCTCTACACGATCCGCACCATCCGCGGCGACGACGTGAAGAGCCCGGGCTCGGGTGCGACGCGGTGGTCCCGGCTCGCTTCGAGCCACGAGCTCTACAACGTCGGCCATCTCTATGAAGCAGCCGTCGCCCACCATGCGGCGACGGGGAAGCGCACCCTGCTTGACGTTGCGTTGAAGAACGCCGACCTCGTGGCGAAGACGTTCGGAGCCGGCGTTGGCCAGCGGCGTGACGTACCGGGGCACCAGGAGATCGAGATCGGGCTCGTGAAGCTCTACCGCGCGACGGGCAATCGGCGGTGGCTCGACCTCGCTCGGTTCTTCCTCGACCAGCGGGGCCGGCACGAGACGCGGAAGTCGTACGGCGCCTACACCCAGGATCACGCGCCAGTCGTGGAGCAGACCGAAGCGGTCGGGCACGCGGTGCGCGCCGGCTACCTGTACGCTGCGATGACCGACGTCGCGGCGTTGTCCGGAGCCGCTGACTACCGGGACGCCCTCGACGCCCTGTGGCAGGACGTCGTGGGCCGCAAGCTGTACGTGACCGGGGGGGTCGGAGCGACCCACCGGGGCGAGGCCTTCGGCAAGGCGTACCAGCTTCCCAACGCCACCGCGTACGCCGAGACGTGCGCCGCGGTGGCCCAGGCGCTGTGGAGTCACCGGATGTTCCTGCTCCACCGCGACGGCAGCTACGTCGACGTTCTGGAGCGCATCCTCTACAACGGTCTGCTGAGCGGGGTCTCCCTCGAGGGGAACCGCTTCTTCTATCCCAACCCCCTGGCCTGCGGGACCGCCGGCAAGACCCGGGCGCCGTGGTTCTCGTGCTCCTGCTGCCCCGTGAACGTCGTGCGAGTGATCCCATCCGTCCCCGGGTTCATGTACGCCGTCAGCCAGGACTCGGTGTACGTGAATCTCTACGCGACGAACCAGGCCACGATCGCCGTCGGCGAGCGCCCCGTGAAGCTGACTCAGACCACCGACTACCCGTGGAGCGGCAGCATTCGCCTGAACGTCGACGTCGCGGCCCGGCGGCGGCTCACGCTGCGCCTGCGCATCCCGGGCTGGGCACGCGGCCGCCCCGTCCCCAGCGACCTCTACCGATACGTCGATCGCAAGGCGCCCCCGGTGCACCTCCGGGTGAACGGCGAAGAGGTTCCCGTCCAGCTCGACCGCGGCTACGCGACGATCACGCGGGAGTGGCGCAACGGCGACACCGTGGAGCTCGACCTGCCAATGCCGGTGCGGCGGGTAGTCGCTCACGACCGCATCGCCGCGAATCGCGGTCGGGTCGCCTTGGAACGGGGACCGATCGTGTACTGCTTGGAGGGCATCGACAACGGCGGGAACGTCCAGGATCTCGTCCTCGAGGACGGGGCGAGCATCTCCACCGCGATGAAGCCGGACCAGCTGGGCGGGGCGGTAATGGTCGAGATACGCGCGTCCCGCGTGATCGCCGACGAGACCGGCCGCCGGCAGGAAAAGGTGCGCGCGCGCGCGATTCCCTACCATCTCTGGGCACACCGCGACCGGACCGCCATGGCGGTCTGGGTGGCCCGCACGGCCGCGGCGGCGCGCCCCGTACCCCCTCCCCCGTTCGCGGGGCAGGCGCGCGCGACGGCGTCCCACGTCTGCTCCACCGACACCGCCCTGGCCCTCAACGACGGCCGGGTCCCGGAGAACTCCGGCGATCACGGTCTGCCCCGCCACACGTGGTGGGACCACCGCGGCACCGCGGAGTGGGTGCAGTACGCTTTCGACGCACCGCAGCGAATCAGCGGCATCGAGGTCTACTGGTTCGACGACACGGGCGTCGGCCAGTGCCGCGTGCCGACGTCGTGCCGGGTCCTGCGCCGCGTGGGCAAGGAGTGGAAGGCCATCGACGGCGCGGGCGAAGTCGGGACGGCCAAAGACCGCTTCAACGTCACCCGGTTCGATCCCGTGGAGGTGACCGCGCTGCGGCTGGAGGTGAAGCTCGCTGACGGGTTCTCGGGCGGCGTCCTGGAATGGCGCGTCGTGCCCGCACCGGACAAGGTGCCGGAGTGGAAGCCGGTCGAAGGTTCCTTGCTCACCCGGTGGGCGAAGGACGTCTCGCCCGACAAGGTCCACCCGGAGTACCCGCGCCCGCACCTGGTTCGCCCCCGCTGGTCGAACCTCAACGGGCTCTGGGATCACGCCATCCAGGACCGGGCGGCGAAAAGACCGCAGAAGTGGGACGGGCGTATCCTCGTGCCGTTTCCCGTCGAGTCGGCGCTCTCGGGCGTAGGGCGCTCCCTGCAACCCACGCAACGACTGTGGTACCGGCGGACGTTCACCACCCCAGACGCCTGGTCCGGCCAGCGCGTGCTCCTGCACTTCGGAGCCGTGGACTGGAAGACGGACGTGTGGGTCGACGGTCGGCACGTCGGGGATCACACCGGCGGGTACGACGCATTCACGTTCGATCTCGGAGCCCGAGTCGCGGACGGAGCACCGCACGAAGTCGTCATCGCGGTGTGGGACCCCGTCGACCGGGGAGAGCAGCCACGGGGCAAGCAGAAGCTCTCGCCGGGCGGGATCTGGTACACGCCCACCTCCGGGATCTGGCAGACGGTGTGGCTGGAGCCCGTACCGAACGTGGCCGTCCGGGAGCTGAAGGTGACGCCTGACATCGACGGCGGTCGCGCCCAGGTGTCCGTAGACGTGCCGGGTCTCCCGGCGTCCCACGTCATCGAGGGCCGTGTCTCCCTCGGCGGTAAGGAGGTCGCGCGCGCAAGCGGCACCGCGACGGCGATGTCGCTCCCCATCCCGACCCCGCGACTGTGGTCGCCCGACGCGCCGACGCTCTACGACCTGCGGATCCGCATCCTCGACGGGGATCGCATCGTCGACGAAGTCACGAGCTACTTCGGCATGCGCAAGATCTCGCTCGAACGGGACGGGAATGGCACGCAGCGGCTGTTCCTCAACGGGCACCCTCTCTTCCACTACGGGTTGCTCGACCAGGGGTTCTGGCCCGATGGCCTCTACACGGCGCCGACAGACGAGGCGCTGCGCTACGACATCGAGCAGACGAGGAAGCTCGGCTTCAACCTCGCGCGTAAGCACGTGAAGATCGAGCCCGAGCGC
Source organism: Planctomycetota bacterium (assembly GCA_002687715.1). GTDB lineage: Bacteria > Planctomycetota. The sequence continues at coordinate 28,402 of NZBC01000193.1, forward strand.
TGGTACTGGTGGTGCGACCGTCTCGGCCTGCTGGTCTGGCAGGACATGCCGAGCGGTGGGAAGTACATCGGCCGGAACGACGCGGACCCGCCCCGCGAAGCGGCATCCGCTCGTCAGTTCGAGCGCGAACTGGATCGTCTCGTCGCCGGTCGCGGCCATCACCCGTCTATCGTGATGTGGGTGCTCTTCAACGAAGGCTGGGGACAGTTCGATACCAAGCGGCTCACGGGATGGTTGCGCGAACGCGACCCGACGCGCCTGGTGAACGCTGCGAGCGGCTGGACGGATCGCGACGTCGGACACGTCCTCGACGTCCATCGCTATCCCGGGCCGGCGGCGCCGCGACCGCTCGCAGACCGAGCCATCGTGCTCGGTGAGTTCGGGGGGCTCGGACTCCCCCTCCCCGGACACACCTGGCGGGAGAAGAAGAACTGGGGATACCGCACCGTCAAGGATCGGGACTCGCTGACCCGGGCCTACGTCGATCTCGTCCGCAAGCTCCGCCCGCTGGTGGCGCGAGGGTTGTCCGCGGCGGTCTACACCCAGACGACCGACGTCGAGATCGAAGTCAACGGCCTGCTCACCTACGATCGGGCTATCGTCAAGCCGGACGCTCGGACGGTCGCCGAGGCAAACCGTACGCTGTTCCTCCCGCCGCCGATCGTGCGCCCCATCGTGCCGACGTCACGAGACGAGCCTCAGCCCTGGCGCTACACGCTCGAGCGCCCGCCGGACACCTGGTCCGGTCCCGACTTCGACGCCGCGGCCTGGAAAGAGGGCCGCGGCGGCTTCGGCACTCGCGCGACTCCGGGCGCCGTCGTGGGCACCGAGTGGAGCGGGTCCCGGATCTGGCTCCGCCGCAGCTTCGACCTCGAGAAGATCCCGACCACGGGCGTCCTCCACCTCGACATCCACCACGACGAGGACGCCGAGGTGTGGTTGAACGGCCGGCGAGTCGCGCGCCTCGAGGGCTACACCACGGGCTACGTCCTCCACGCGCTCCAAGGCAAAGCGCTCCGAGTCGGGAGCAACACGCTCGCCGTCTCCTGTCGCCAGACCGGTGGCGGTCAGTTCATCGACGTGGGACTCGCGGTCGTGTCCGAGCCAGTTCGCTAGCGGTGGAGCGGGGTGTCCCCCGGCGTGGCGTGGGTTTGCGCCATGAGAACGCAGAGGCGCGGAGACGCGAGGTAGCGCAGAGCACCTGAATTCGCTGAGCGGAGCCGTCATCAGCGCTGGGATTGCCGTCCACCGCGAACTCGGACCCGGGCTTCTGGAGTCGCTGTACCAGAAGTGCCTGAGCTGCGAGCTCACCGTCCGCGGCTACGCAGTTCGAAACGAAGTCGAACTCCCACTTCGCTACGGATCAGTCGTGCTCGAAGGCGCCTACCGACTCGACCTGCTCGTTGAGTCCCAGATCGTCGTCGAAACCAAGACTGTCGAGAGGGTGCTGCCCGTGCACCGCGCACAGCTGCTGACCTGTTCGAAACTCGCCGACTGTCGACTCGGATTGTTGATCAACTTCTAGGTGCCCGTCCTGAACCAAGGACTCCACCGAGTAGTCAACAACTTCCCTGACTCTCGATGATCAAGTCCGAACTCCGCTCTGCGACTCCGCGCCTCTGCGGTGAATTCCCACCGCAACGAGAGCCTCCCTAGGTCAACTTCTCGATCAGCGCTGGCACCACGTCGAACAGATCCTCGGTCGTGCCGTAGTGCGCGAACTCGAAGATCGGGGCGGTCTCATCGGTGTTGATGGCGACGATGAGCTCGGCGTCCTTCATCCCTTCGATGTGCTCGGGGGCCCCGCTGATGCCGAGGGCGACGTAGATCTTGGGGGTGACCTTGAGGCCCGATTTGCCGACCTGACGGGTCTTGGGGAGCCACTTGTTGTCGACGATGGGGCGCGACGCGGCGACGGTGCCGCCGAGTGCCTTGGCGAGCTGCTCCATCATCGGGAGATGCTCGTCGCTACCGATGCCGCGCCCCACGCCAACGAGGATGTCCTGCTGGGTGATGTCGACGTCGCCGGCTTCGGGTTCGATGAGGCCGGTGAAGCGAAGGCGGGTGTCGGTGACGGCGGCCGGAGCTTCGACGGTCTCTACGGCCGGGGAGCCGTCCATCCGGCCCGCGGCGGCAGGGAACGAACCGGCGAGGACGCTCACGATGACGGAGTCACCTTCGAGCTCGGACTCGGCGCAGATCTTGCCGCCGTAGAGCTGGGAGGTGGCGATGACCTTGCCGTCCTCGATGGCGACGTTCAGGCCATAGGCGACGAGCGGGAGGTCGTTCTTGACCGAGAGCGAGGCAGCGAGGTCCATGCCCATCGAGGTGTTGGCGACGAGGGTCAGGCGCGGAGCCGCGGTCGTAACCACGCTCGAGAGGACGGTGGAGTGGGCCTCCGGGTTGAAGTCGGCCAACCCCGGGTGATCGACGTTCAGGATCTTGTCGGCGCAGCCCAGCGACGAGGGGTCGACGCCGGAACCGAGGACGGCGCAGATCAGCGCGCCGCCGGTGGCGGAGGCGAGCTCCTTGCCCTTGCCGAGCATTTCGTACGTGACGTCGGCGATCGCGCCGTTGAGGTGCTCGGCGACGACGAGGATGTCCTGGCTCATGATCAGCCTCCCCTCTTCTCGTTGATGACGGCGGCGATCTTGCCGGCGATGTCTTCCGCGGAGCCCTCGATCATCTCGGCGCCCTCCCCCTTCTCGGGGGTGTAGACGCGGCGAAGGGTCGAACCGATCGCGACGTCGGCGTCGGCCGCTTCGACCTCTTCGATCTCCATCTCCTTCATGATCTGGCGGACCCGGCTGACCGGGGCGTAGCGCGGGGTCTGGCGGGCGGCCTGGACACCGAGGACGACCTTCGACGCGACCTCGTACCGGGCCATGACCCCGCCGGCGTACTCCTTGTGCAGCGCGATGGTGTCACCGTCGATGGAGACGTCGCTGACTACGCTGACGTGCGGGATGCCGAGGTAGCTCCCGAGCAGGACGCCGAGTTGACCGTCGCGATCGTCGGCCGCCTGGACGCCCGTCATCACGATGTCGTACTCCATCCCGGCCAGGACGTTGCAGACGGCCTTCGCCACGACGTGGGTCGGCGCCGCTTCGTCGAGCTCGGTGATCTTGATCGCCTTGTCCGCGCCCTTGGCGAGCGCGGTGAAGAGCGCCTTGTCCGTCTCGTCGCGCTCCACGCCGATCACGGTGACGGTGCCGCCATGGGCTTCCTTGAGCTGCAACGCCTCCTCGATCGCGTGATCGCAGAACTCATTGATCTTGTAGCTCAGGAAGTCGCGCTCGAGGTCAGTGCCCTCGTCATTGATCTCGAGCTCTTCGACGAGGTCGGGAACGAGTTTGATAGGTACGACAATGTTCATTGGAGGAACCTGAAGGTCCTACGATTCCAGCCACGCGTCCACCGTCCCCCTCACGGAGAACAGGCGCGTGTGATCGAATCGGAAAGTCTTGTGGACGTAGTCACCGCTCTCGACCTGATCGTAGAGGGATTCGTAGTGAGGGATGTCGGCAGCGATGACGCGGACTGCATCGACGAGAGCATCGACGTCCTCGCGCGTGTTGTAGACACCGAAGCTGGCGCGGACCATGCCCTTGTGCAGGTTCGCCAGTGCCTCCAGCTCCGCGTCGTCGATGTCGTCCTCGGATTCCTCGGCCAGGACCTCGGTGATCATCTCGCGGACGTACGGGTGGGCGCAGAAGCACTCGTTGCGAACGGCGATATTGAAGTAGTCGTTCAAGATGGCAGCCGTCAACGCGTGGTGCGCGCCGCGGATGTTGAACGACACGGCGCCCGCGCGCTCGCAAGTCCCGCAGTCGGTCTCACCGTAGATGATGACCAGGTCGAGCTCGCGCAGCTGCTTGATGGTGTACTCGATGATCTCCCGTTCTTCCTCGGCGATCTCATCCATGCCCACCCGGTGGAGCGCGTAGAGCGCCGCGGCGAGCCCGATTGCCCCGCAGATGTTCGGAGTCCCCGCCTCTTCGCGATCCGGGAACTTCGTGCTGGTCTTGTAGTGTTCGAGCCACACGTCGTCGACCATGCCGCCGCCGACCTCTTGCGGCTCGAGGTCGGCGAAGAGGTCCTTGCGCGTCACGACGACACCCGGTGAGCCAGGCGCGTAGATCTTGTGGCCGGAGAACGTGAGCACGTCGATGTCACGCGCGGAGTTCTCGTTGCGGGACATCTGGATGGGTAGGTGCGCGGCCATCTGCGCGGCGTCGACCACGATCAGTGCGCCGTACTTGTGCGCCAGCTCGGCCACGTCATAGATCGGGTTCACGATGCCGGTGACGTTGGACACACCGGTGACCGCGACGTAGTTGACGTTGCCCTCGTGTTCCTTCAACGCCTCCTCGAGCCGCTCCATGTGGATCTGGCCGATGGAGGTGTTCGCCATCGCGGCGGGGATGTGAACGACCTGCCCCGCGTGCTTGCGGTGCGGAAGATCGTTGGAGTGGTGCTCCATGATCGTCGTGATGACGACCTTCTTGTCGGCACGCTTCTCGGCGAGCGTGCGCGCGATGCGGTTCAGGCCGGCGGTCGTGCCGCTGCCGACGAAGAACGCCGTGTACTCCTCGGGGTCGGCGTTGATGAACTGGAGCACCATGTCGTGCGTCCACCGATACTCCGACGTGGACAGCTTGGCGCCGAAATGGAGCATGCTGTGTGTGTTCGAGTAGTACGGCAGGTAGCGCTCGAGCGTGTCTTGCACGATCTGCAGGCGCAGCGTGCTCGCCGTGCTGTCGAGGTAGATGCGGCGCGTCGTCTCACCGGAAGCGAGCAGGTACTCGACGTCGAGGCCGACCGCTCCCTTGGCCAGCTTCTCGAGCAGCGCGCGGCTGTTCCCGTTGTTGGTGCTCATGACTCGGCCGTGATCTCCTCGCCCATCGATTCTACCACCAGCTCGATGATGTCCTTGACGACGAGCTTGCCCTCATTGCCGGTCGATTTCACCGCGTCCTCGAAACGCGACACCTCGTACGGGCAACAGACGGCCAGCACGTCGGCACCGGTCTCGACCGCCTCGACGACCCGCTCTTCGGACAGGCGCATCGACACGTGATCCGACATGAAGCCGTCGAGCCACATCCCGCCGCCGCCACCGCCGCAGCAGTAGGAGTTCTCCTTGCAGCGGCCCATCTCGGTGAGCTCGACGCCCGGGATCGACGCGAGCATCTTCCGGGGCGCCTCGTACTCGCCGTCGTGACGACCGAGGTAGCACGGGTCGTGGAAGGTGACGCGGACGCCCAGGTCCTTGGTCATCCCGAGCTCCTCCATGCGGTCCTGGAGGAACGTCGTGTAGTGGATGGTCTCGAACTTCGCTCCGAGCGCCGGGTACTCCTTGCGAAACGCGTTCAGCGCGTGGGGGTCGGTGACCATGACGGTGCGGGTCTTGTACTTCTTGAGCACCTTGATGTTGTGCTCGGCACACTCCTCGAACAGCCCCTGCTCCCCAGCGAGGCGCTGGCTGTCGCACGAGCACTTCTCCTCCGGGCCGAGGATGCCGAAGTCGACGTTCAGGTGGTTCAGGACGCGCGCCAGCGCGATGCTCGCATCGACGCCGCGCGGGTGATAGCTCGGGTAGCACTCGACGAACCAGACGATGTCGGCCTTCTTCTTGTCCTTCAGCAATGGGACGTCATGCGAGGTCTTCTTCGTCCAGGCGTGCCGCTTCTTGGGCGACTCCCCCATCGGGTTGCCGTAGTCGAGCGTGTTCTTGAAGACGGCCTGCAGCTCTTCCGGCACGTACCCGTCGAGTACGGCCTGCTGTCGGACGGCGGGCATGATCTGGAGCATGTCCACCTCCTTCGGGCACACGCGCAGACAGTTCATGCACGTCGTGCATTGCCAGAGGTCGGGAGCGTTGAACAGGTCCTCACCCGTCTGGACCCGGCGCACGATCCGACGAGGCCCATAGTCTCCGACGACGTGGACCGGACAGACCGGGATGCACTGCGCGCACTGATAGCACCAGCCGAACGACTCACCGCCCGCGGTGTCGGTGACCTTGTCGACGAGCTCGGGTGTGTAGTCCCAGATGACGCGCTGCTCGAACATCCGGTTCCAGTGACCGGAGATGTCCATCCCTTCCTGGACGACGTGCTCCTTCTCGACGATGCGGTCCGGGTCGACGGTCGGATTGCGTTCGCTGCGCATGGACTACGCTCCGGGCGCCGCAGCAACCTGCGGGCCTTTCCGATGGAGCCCGAGCAGGCGACGGCAGAACTCCGTCAGCCCGGGCATGACCTTGTTGAATTCCTGCGTCATCCGCATCTTCAGCACGGTGTACGCGTAGACGACGTAGACGCAGCAGAGGAAGACGTCGGTGCCGAAGATCGAGCGCGAGATGGTCTGAAAGCCGGCTGCCCCACCGACCTCGTGCACGAACGCGACCGCACGACCGATCTTCATGTAGACCTCGGCAGCCGTCTCACCTCCGAGGTCGTACTCCGCGTAGGTGACCAGCGGCACGGAACCGGTCTTTGTCTTCGGATCCCACATCCACCGCGTCCACAGCCAGTGTCTCTCCGGGTCGTTGAAGTGTAGTAGCTCACTCGCAAAGTCGATGCGGAGGTTGTCGGCCACGCCGTCCAGGTGATCGGCGAATCGCTGGAACCGCACGGGCAGCTCGTCGTCCCCGTACAGCAGATCCGCCATCCACGCTCGCACGTCCTCGAACGGCATCGCGAGGAGCGTCTTGCGTGTCTTGCCTCGCGTCGCGAACACGCGGCCGAGCAACTCCTCGAAACCGTCCGAGGTCATGGACGCGAGAGCGGCGGACGTGAGCCGCTCCTGGAACCACGCGGACTTGGCCTCGAGCTCGGTTGCAATGCCGGCAAGACGCTCGACATCGACGACGTCCAGGATCTGGGACATGAACTCCTGGGCGGTGTCCGTATCGACGACCTGGCGCTCACTCATCGCGGCTATCCCGCCGCCATCGACGCCTTGCGCACGACGGCGCAGGCTTTCATCGCCGCGGCGGCCGCCGAGGAGATCGAGTCTTCGATGTCCGCCGGGCCGACCGCCGCGCCACACGCGAACACACCCGGTACGGTCGTGGAGACCGTGTTGAGCGCCCCGTCGATGGTCTCGATGAAGTTGTACTTGTTCTGCTTCGCTCCAAAGACCTTCGCCATCTCCCGCGTCCCAGCACTCGGCTCCATCCCGACCGAGAGGACGACCATGTCCATGGGCACCTCCATCGGACGGCCCATGGTGGTGTCCTCGCCGCGCACGAGCAGCCGGCCGTTCTTCTGGCGGATGTCCGTTGCGATGCCCTTGACGTAGTTGACCTTGTACTCCTCCTGGGAGGGCCAGTAGATCTCCGGCTCCCAGTACCCGTACATCCTCATGTCGATGTAGAAGATGAAGACCTTGCAGTCGGACACGAGCTTGCGGACCTCGATCGACTGTTTGGCCGCGACGCCGCAGCAGACCTTCGAGCAGTACTCATTGCCGATCTGCCGGTCGCGGGACCCGACGCACTGGATGAAGCACAGGCGCTTCGGCGGCTCACCGTTGGACGGACGCACGACCTTGCCCGCCTTCAGCATCTTCTCGAGATCGACGAGGGTCAGCACGTCGTCGTACTCGTAGTAGCCGTACTGCTGGGTCTCGCGGCCCGGGTCGAAGTGCTGGAACCCCGTCGCGATCACGACCGCGCCGACGTCGAGCTCTCGCGCCTCCCTCGAGTTCTTGACCGTGACCTTGAAGTCGCCCGCCGATCCCGCCGAAGCGGTGACCGTCGACCCGAGCACGACTTCGACGTTCGGGTCCCCGTCGACCGCAGCGGCCATCTCGGCCATCGCTTCGCCGGCGTCGCGAAAGTCGGGGGTCAGCGCGGCGTAGTTCGCGAGCTCGGGCGTGCCGCCGAGCACGTTGCGCTTCTCGACGAGGACGGCCTTGTAGCCGATCTCTGCGATCCCCTTCGCGGCCTCCATCCCGGCCGGACCGCCACCGATGACCAGCACCGGACGCTCAGACATCACAATCCTCCCAGGTCAGATACTCCCTCTTGCCGGACCGGATCTCGTCCGTCACCGCCTCGAACTCGGCCCACGCTCGTCGGTGGTCGATACCGAGCTTCTCGAGGAACGGCTTGTTGTCCGTGCTGTGCCAGTGGAGCTGGAGCACCTTGTACGGGTGGGCGCCCATGGCGAGCGCGGCGAGCTGGGAGTCCGACATGACCGGCAACCCGACGTTGCGGTCGTGGGCCCTCCCCGCGAACTGGCTCTGATCCAGAGTCGTCACGCAGCCCGTGTCGTGGCTGATGAGGATATCCGGATCGGCCTCCTCCTTCATCACCTCGATCTTGCGCTGCACCGCGAACGACCGCGAGAAGTCCCGCGAGACGAGGATGTGGCGGAAGCCGAAGCCGCAGCAGTCGTACCACGTGGAGTAGTCGCGGACGTCGATCCCCAGCGTCTGCAGCAACGACGTGATGATCGCGCTGCGCTGCGCGCCGTACACCTCGGGCGCGTAGATCGCGTCCTCGCCGATGAGCTTGTGGTAGTGGCACGCGGGATGGATCGTCGCGCGCAGGCCCGACATGTCGACGACCTGCCTCTCGGCGATACGATCCCGCATCGCGTGCACCCACTCGCTGTAGTGGACGATCTCCTCGGGCATGATCAGCTTCTTGCCGAGCTTCTCGAGGATCTTCTTCACCTGGCGGCGCAGCTCGGGGTTGTGGATGAGCTGCTGCCGCGTCTCCTTGTAGTGGCCGAAGCTCGTGGCGCAGTGGATGATCGGGTAGTAACCCGTCTCGTGCGCGGCGGCGAAGTTGCGCATCGCGACCGCGGCCTGCGCGGCCGCGTTCGACGTCGCCGACGCGTAGTAGTTCCACGCCGTGCACGAGGTCTGGTCGGACGGGTCGTGGTGGTCCAACCCGAGCTGGCGGTTGATCCAGAACACGGCCGTCGAGTAGCCGGGGATGTGGCCGCACTGGCCGCAGCTCTTGTGATGCCACGTCTTCTCGACGGGGATCTTCTTGGTGCGGTTGTACTTGTTCTTCACCTCGATGGCAGGGTCGGGAACGCGGTGGACGATCCACTCGCCCTCCTTCTCGAGCTCATCGACGATGTCGTGATAGTCCTCGGTCGGAGCCTGCGCCGGGTCGGCGACGTAGTTCCGGTCCTTGGCCTTGTTGAACAGCGCGCTGTGAGGAATCACGAGGTTGCTCCGCCTCGAAGGGCTCAGTCGAAGGACACGTCGTATCCCGCGTCCTCGAGCTTCTCCTCCATCACGTCCTGGAGGATCATGAAGAGGCCTTCGTCGACCTCCTTGATCATGTCCATGACGCCGGTCATGTGCCAGATGAGGTAGAGCTCGATGATCGTCTTGTCGTCGACCTGCCAGGAGGTCTCCGTGGTGTGCATCGTCTCGGGCGGCAGCGCCCGGCGCCAGACGTCGAGGTTCTTGGCGATCTCCTCGACGTGCGGCCCCCAATCCGGAAACGCATTCGCCGACAGCATGTCGGGCGACACCTGCGTCCCGGTCGACATGATCTTGTAGACCACGCGTCCGTAGCCCTCGAGCGCTTCCGCGGCGCTCGCGAGGCCGTTCTTTACCGCGACCTCGCGCATCACGGTGATGACGCCGCCGGGCGAGTTCTTGCGCGGGCAGACGTCGCAGGAGAAGCACTGCGAACAGTCCCAGACGCTGTCGTTCAGGAAGACGTAGAAGAGGTCGACGTCTTCGCGCGCCATCGTCTGCGCGATCTTCCGGGGCGAGAAGTCGTAGAACCGCGCCGACGGACACGACGCGACACAGATGCCGCACTCGTAGCACCCGTAGAGGTACTCGTCGAAGCGGAGGTCGCCCTTCACCTCCTCGAAGAGGCGCTCCTTCTCGTCGTAGTCGACATGCGCGTACTGGCGGCCCGAGAGATCGAGCCGGCCCGGTGTAGCGGGAGGCTGGGCGCTCACGCTTCGAACCCCTCGACGTGCTCACAGGCCTTGATGTCCTCCGCCTCGATGCGCGTCTTGTAGGCATCAACCGCGGCCTGCCCCGTGTGTAGCTCCGCGAGCTCCGTGTCCGCGTTCTCCGGCTTCATCTTCACGATCCAGCCGGCCTTGTAGGGGCTGCGATTGATGATGGTGGCGTCGCTGAGGAGCGCCTCGTTGACCGCGACGATCTCCCCCGTCATCGGCGACTTGACCGGCCCGACCCACTTGCTGCTCTCGACCGTCGCGAGCGGCTTGCCCTTCTTCCGCACTGCGCCGACCTTCTTGGGCTTCGCATGGAGCAACGGACCGGCGAGGTTCTGGGCAATGTCGGTCATCCCGATCGTCACCGTGCCATCGTCGTTCACCTCGACCCAGGTGTTCTCATGCACGTTGTAGTGCAGGTGCAGCGGGAGGAAACAGCCTCGGACTTCGGGGTGGTCAGACATGGATGGGCCATCCTAAGGGACCAGCAGAGTTGGCGATACGGGACCGGTGACCGGGACCTGCGCCCGGGGATCAGAAGTACATGGTGTGGTCGGCGTCCAGCGCAAGGTCGATGATGCTCGTCGCACCCAGGATCTCGACCCCGTCGATCACGTCCTCCAGCGTCATGTCGAACAGAGCGAGGCTCTGCTGGCAGACCCGGAGCTTCACTTCGGCGTCCTGGGTTTGCTCGAGCATGGTCTTGAGCGTGACGTCGCTCGTCGTGTCGAGCTGGATGGTCTCGGCAACACCCTTCTTCAACTGGCTCGTGCCGTCCATCGTGAACCAGACCGTGACGTCCATCTCCATGGCGGCCGCAGCCATCGCGTAGAAAAGCGGCGAGTAGGTCCGTCGCGGCGTCTCGATGCCGTGGGTCTGGATGACGAGGATCTTCTTGCCTTCTGGGTCGTCCATCATCGGGTTGCTTCTCGGTTGGGGTCGAGGTCGAGGACGGCGGACACCCAGCCGTCGACCTCGCCGGGGGTCAGAGCGTCACCCGCCGGATGGCGGGCGCGAACGACTCGGCTGACGGCCAGATGATCGAGTGGGATCTCGCGCAGCCCGTCGATCAAGGGCTGCAATCCGTCGAACTGACCATGGTCATTGCGCGTGAAGGCCACGGCGTCGATGAAGCCGCGCCGCAATCGCGCGGTGATCCGGACGTCGCCGTCCGGATGACCATACACCGACTCGGCCACGTGGACGTCCTCGTGGATCTTGACCCCGCGCCAGGGTCGGCCTCCCGCCCGGGTCCGAAACTCGCTAGAGGTGAAGCGCTGGTCGACCAGATCGATGGCCCGCTCTTCCTCCGCGGTGAGCGTTCCCGGCTCGAGGTCGCGACCGAGAGCCGTGGCGCAATGCCGCGCGTAGGCCGCGGCGACGGCGCCCCGGTCCGGCGACGATCCGGTTTCCCTGCGTATCGACGTCATGTAGGCATCGAGGCTCTGGCGCACCTGCTCACGAAATGCCTCCGACGGCGTCCGGAGCACGCGGGTCATGACCCCGGTGTCGAAGTCGAAGATGAGGTTGCCGACAAGGACCTCGGCCTCTCCAATGTGAGCCGCACCGGTGCCGACGATCTTGCGCCCGTCCACGTGGACGTCGTTCACCGGCCGAAACTCCGCCGCCACTCCAAAGTCACGGTAGGTCGCGACCAGCGGCCGCGCGAACAGCTCGAACCGACGATCCACCCGCGCCGGCAGGCTCTCCCCCGCCATGACCCATTGTACGAAGAGCTGGTCGGAATCGAGGTACACCGCGCCCCCGCCCGTCTCACGCCGGAGCACCGGCAAGCCACGGTCTCCGCACCACGCCGTGTCGACCTCCCGCTCGAGGTCCTGGTGAAACCCGATGCACACGTACGGCTCGGCCGGCGTCAGCAGGACGACGGTATCGGGCGTACGGGGCGTCCGCGCGTACGCGAGCCCGTGGTAGATCGTCTGGGACCGCAAAGCGGAGGTGGCTCCCGCTTCGATCAGACGGATCGGACCTGAAGATGACATCCGGGTCGGGTGCAAATCAGTGCGTCTTCTTGATCTGGAACCGGAACACGCCACCCTCGATCTCGTCCTGGTAGACGATCTCGTGCCGGGTCTGCTTCTCCCAGGCGCTCATGTCGGGCACGACGCCGGGATCGGTCGCGATCATCTGCAGGATCTGGCCGATCTCCATCCCCTTGATCGCCTTTCGGGTCTTCACGACCGGCATCGGGCACAACATGTTCTTGCAGTCGATGGAGACGTCGGGGGTGACTTCCATGACGGTTCCTTCGTGGGTCAGACCGCCGCGGGCTTGCGGCGGCGCGTGCGGCGGTGGATCTCCTCGAGGAGCGACGCCTCGTCGTCCAAGTCCACCAGCCGGTTGATGAAATAGAAGAGGTACGTCGTGGCGAGCCACTCCGTGAAGTCCTCCTCGGAGCGAAGGTGCTTCTTGAGATTGAGCATCACCCACGAGAAGTGCTGCCAGGTATCAAAGCAGGAGTCGCACCCGCGCTCCACTCCCGTGCAACACCGACGCGTGGTTTCGAGGTCGGCGTGGAAGGCGCGGAAGTGCGGGTTGTACGGCCGGCCATTCGTGATGCGGTCGGCGTTGGCCGCGTGATCCGGCGTGATGCTGGTACAGACCGCGTGCCCCCACCGCTCGTCGAACAGCCGTCCGCTCGAGACGACGTCGGCGAGCCGAGACGTCATGAGGACCGCGCCCGGGTGCCGGTCGATCGCGCAGTCGATCGCGTCCCGCACGTCGCCGAAACCGCGGCGGTAGTCGAGGTCGCCACCACGGGCCTCCAGATCGCCGTAGAAGTTGAAGAGCACGCGGTTGCCGTTGTCGACGCAGCGTTCGACGACGGACTCGACCTGGGTGGCGTGCCCCGGCGCGACGGTGTAGTACCAGAACGCCCGCGGGTCGTTCCGGTAGTTGTCGAGCGCGGCCGCGAACAGGTCGCGGCGTCCGCCTCCTCGGAGTGCACGGTCGGTCACCGTGTCACCCCACACCGAGACACCGATGGGCAGCTCTTCGAACCCATGTCGCGGGATCGGGACGACTCCATTGGTCGCGACGCTGAGCCGGAACGCTCCATAGAGCTTAGAGAGGCGATCGAGCGCGAGGCTCGGCTCACCGCCGACCACGGTGACGAAGTTGGTCCCGCGAGTCCGTTCTCGATCGATGAACCCATCGACTCCGGCCGCTCCCGCGGCGGACACCTGGTCCATTCCCTCCGCGAAGAAGTAGCACCCCTCACAACGGATGTTGCAGGTGTCGGTCAGGTCGACCGCGACCGACCGGATCGGCCCCGCTTCGCGCACGGCCGTCCACAGCCGCCGCAGCAGCGGGTCCTCCAGCCAGGTGTCAAACCGGGAAGCCACCATGTTGGACCTCTTGTAGTTTCATCTCGTCTTGGATCGTCGCCAGATCGTCGGCGGACGGCTGGAACGGGTAGTCGCGATACTCCTCCCCGGGACGGTAGGACCCGTAGGGACGGTTGCAGGCCACGACGCCCGCGCGGTCGGGGCAGCCGTCGGTCATGAAGGGCGTGCCGCTGTCCGTGACCGACCGCACGAGGCCGTCTGCAGCCTCGAGGTGCGTGATGGCCCCCTCCCCGTCGAACGTGATCGCATCGCGGGCGAGGTCATCGTTCTCGATCAGGTGCTTCGCGAGTTGAACTCGACGCAACCGGTGGATGGGGGCACGCGAGTGGCCGGCCATCGCGGTGCCGGGCTCGGGGTTGAACGAGAAGATGTACCCGCAGATCTGCTCGGCCTTGAGATCGTGGAAGAGGGTCACGAGGTCCTGGTCGGTCTCGCCGAGCCCGACGATGACGTGGAAGTTGACCTTCCAGGCACCGTACATCCGGCGCGCGGCGCGCGCGATGTCCCAGTGCTGGTCCCAGCGGTGCGGGCCACGCACTCCGCGGCCCCGGTTGGCGTGGAAGATCTCCTCCGACGCCGCGTCGAGGCCGATGCCGATGATGTCGGCGCCAGCGTCCTTGATGACCTGGAGCCGTTCCTCGGTCAACGTCGGCGCACTGACCAGCGCCGAGATCGGGACCTCGGTCGCCCGGCGGCGAACCCGGCGGGTCATGTCCACGAGGTCGTCGTAAGCGCGCGCGTCCTGGACCTGGGCGATGCACACGCGGCCGACGCCGCCACCGACGTCTTTTTCGGCGATCCGATCGGCGACACGATCCGTCTCGAACAGCGGCCACGCCACCCGGATGAACGTGTTGTCCTCCGCGGCACCGGGGCGCTCGCGCGCCAGCCCGCAGTAGGAGCAGTTGGCATAGCAGCCCTCCGGGTAGTTCTGGAGCAGGTTGATGCAGCCGCAGTTGCATCCGGAGATGCGCCCGGGCTTGAGCCCGAGCTCGATCGCGGCGGCCATGCTGATCCGGACCCAGTCCGGCGAGATCTGGACCTCTTCTTGGACGCTCACCAGGTCACCCCGCAACACGCGTTGATGAAGGTGGGACGGAGCCCACGGGATTCGGCGTAACCGACGATGCCGTCGGCCGGGTAGGCGATGCCGTTCAGGCCCGCGTCGATGGCGAGCCGATCGATGTGCGCCTTGATCTCCCCGAGGGGGCGGGCGCAACCGAGCATGATCGGCGTCCGCGGCAGCGCGCGCCGCGACCGCGCGAAGAACGCTCCGATCTCCTCCAGCGACGGCGGCTGGACGTTCGCCATCGACGTACCGTTGAGCGGCATCAGCACGACGAGCACCAGCAGCTTGGGCGAATGCCGCTCGATCATCGCGAGCGCGCGCTCCTCACCGAGCATGCGGCCGTAGTGGAGGCCGAGGATGATGTGGGGCACCGTAGGCACCGCGTGCCGCTCGAGGCGCTCGAGGACCGCCGCGTACTCCTCGACGGGCGTGTCGAGGTGATACACGTCGCGGATGGTGTCCTCGTGGCCGATGATGTCGACCATCGCGCCCTCGATGCCGACCTCGGCGAGGCCCGCCGACGTCGTCTCGTCGGGCAGGCCAGGGTGGACCCGGATCACGAGGCCGAGCTCACGCCGCACGCGCACGAGATCGGGCACGTGAGCGAGCAACGGGACGCGCCCCACCGCGTCGGCGCCGCCCGAGATCAACACCCCTCTCGCGCCGCGGGCCGCGAGGCGCTCGCAGAGCTGGAAGAGCGATCCGTCGAACTGGGACAGATCGTCCATGCCGCGCAACACCTGCATCTTGCAGTGGTCGCACGAAAGCGCGCAGGACATCCCGGTGACGTTGATCGACACGAACTCCTTGGCGTCATGGCCCCGGTACTCCGACGTGCGGTAGCCCTTGAGCCCCGGCGCGTGAAGCCGGATGTCATCGGGAAAGTGCGCGCGGCGGATGTCCATGCAAGCGGGATCGACCACGGGCAGCGACACGACGTCATCCACGAGCGGTCTCCGGTGTCACGAAGCACCCGTAGGGGTCGACGGCGTGGTGAGCGTTCGCGATCGCCCGGAGCACCGCCGTCGCCAGCTCGTCGGCGAGGACGGTCGCATCCCTGGACTCGGTCCACAGGGATCGAACCGTGTGTCGGATCGCGTCCGTCTTCGTGGGGTGCCAGCGCAGGCCGGACTCCACCGCAGTCACCGCGGCATCGGTCGCGAAGAAGTCCCCTTCGATGGCCACCGCTTTGATCATGCCCCCGGCCAGACGCACCCGAACCTCCAGGTCGCCCCCCCCCGTCTTGGTGCGCGCCGCACCCGTGGCGTCTGGAACCGCCGTGCGCTGCCACACCCATGCGTCACGACGGTACTTCTCCTGCTCGAGAAGAGCAGCAAGGTCGCGTTCCTCCGAATCGCACTCTGACGACTCGAGGTCGACTCCGAACGCGACCGCGAACCCGCAGGCGATCTCGTGGCGAACGGCGTCCATCGGAACCCGGGAGCCGGCCTCCGTCCGCACCGTCGTCGTCCGGAGCGCGATCGCGTCGCGATCCGCGTCGGTCTCCGCAGGAAGCGGCAGCCGCAGCACGCGGCTCATGAGCGCCACATCGAGGTCCACCAGGATCGACGCGTGAAAGAGCAGGCTGCCGGACGGAGCGCGGTGCAGACCGAGCCCGGCGATCTTGCGGCCGCGGACGCCGAGGTCGTTCTTGCCCTGAAACTCCGCGGCGACGCCGAGTGCGGAGAGCCCGCGGACGATCCCGTCCGAGAACCGGGCCATCCGCGCGCGCGCTCCCCCATCGAACCCCTCGCTGCGACGAGGCAGCGCGAGAGCGACGCCGAGCTGGTCGGGCCCCATGATGATGGCGCCGCCGCCGGTGGGACGCCGGCCGATGTCGATGTCGTTCTCGATGCACCAGTCGACGCACACCTCCTGGCGCACATCTTGAAACCGGCCGACCAACGCCGCGTGGGGCCGGTAGGTGTACAACCGCAGCACCGGCGGCGAGGCCAGCGCACCGACCCGCGTAGCGAGCATCTCGTCGCCGGCGAGCCCGCCAGCCGCAGATGCGCCGTCATCCTGCAACAATCGCCACATCAGTCCAGCCGCCCCTCCGCCGCGATGCGGGCGGCTTCCCCCGCCGCCCACTCGGCGACGTCGGAGCCGGTGACGAGCTCGGCTGCGTCGTCCTCCCAAGCGGACGGCTCCAGCTCGAGCAGCCAGCCCCCGCCGTAGGGTTCACGATTCACTGCGAGCGGATCGCCGAGCACGACGTCGTTGCGCGCGACGATCTTCCCCGCGATCGGAGTCGCGATGTCGCTGGTCATCTTCGCTGCTTCCAGCGTGCCGACCGACTCCCCCCGGGCAACGGAGCTCCCGGTCGCCCGCAACGCAACGTACGCGAGCTCCCCGAGCGACTCGAGCGCGAGCGCATCGATACCGATGCGAACGCGTCCGGAATCCGCGTTGCGGTGAGCCCAGACGTGGCGAGTGCGCTCGTAGTGACGGTCCGCGGGAGTTGCAATCGGCGGGTCGCCAGCCATGCTGCTCCTCTCTTGTATGAACGAGGCTCGCTCGTATCCAACGGGGGTCGCTTCGTATCCAACGGGGGGGGTTGCGGCATGCTAACAGAGGTCACGGAGTAGGATCGGCCACATGGAACACCGCCTCCTCGGCCGCACCGGACTCCGCATCTCGCCCCTCTGCCTGGGCGCGATGAACTTCGGCGACCCCACCCCCGAGGCCGACTCGATCCGGATCATCCACGCCGCCCTCGACGCGGGAATCAACATCGTCGATACGGCAGACATGTACGGACGCGGTGAGAGCGAGCGCGTCGTCGGGAGGGCGCTCGCCGCTGGCCGGCGTGGTCGCGTCGTCCTCGCGACGAAGGCTCACTTCCCGATGTCCGAGGACCCGAACGACCGCGGGAATTCGCGGCGTCACCTGCTGAGAGCCGTCGAAGCGTCGCTTCAACGCCTCGGCACGGACTGGATCGACCTCTACCAGATCCACCGCCCCGATCTCGACGTCCCGCAGGACGAGACGCTACGCGCCCTCGACGACCTCGTGACGTCGGGCAAGGTCCGCTACGTCGGCTGCTCGACCTTCCCCGCCTGGATGGTGATGGAAGCCATCGCGATCAGCGACCGCCACGGCTGGGCCCGCTACGTCACCGAACAACCCCCCTACCACCTCCTCGATCGCCGGATCGAGAACGAGCTCGTCCCCTTCGCCCACCGCCACGGGCTCGGGCTGCTCACGTGGTCGCCCCTCGCCATGGGCATGCTCGCCGGACGCTACGACCGGACCGGTGCACCCCCCGAAGGCTCGCGCGTCGCCCGCCTGCGCGGCGTCTACGAGGAGCGGGTCACCGACCACGCCCTCGACGCCGCCCGCCGCATCGCGCAGGTTGCGGAGGCCCACGACCTCGACCCCGCCCGTCTCGCCCTGACCTGGGTCAAGAACCGCCCCGGCGTCACCGCCGCCATCATCGGCCCCCGCACCCTGGCCCACCTCGAACTCGCGTTGTCCATCATCGACGCGCAGCTTCCCAACGACATCGAGGAACAGCTCGATGCCATCGTCCCTCCCGGCACGGCGGCATCCGACTTCCTCAACAACGCGGGGTGGCGATCGGCTCCCCGGCCGCCGGCGAACAGCGATCCGCGGTGACGCAGCTCGGATCCGGACCCAGAGCGGACCTGGAGGTCCGCGCTCCCGGCGGATACCCAGGTCCGCGCTCGCGCTCCCTGGACTAGTCGCGAGTGAGCCCGACGCGGTCGAGGATGATCACGGCCTTCGGGGTGAGATCGAGAACGAAGCGGATCGTGCTCAGCGCCGCTACGTCGAGGGTGGGCGTCGCTTCCCGCAGCGCGGAGAACGGGATCTCCACGGTCTGGAGCACGGGTTCGAAGTTCTTGTAGCGTTCTTCGGTGAGCGCGAGGCGGGTCATTCTCGACAGCAACGGCGGGTAGATGCGGGCGAAGCGGCTCACGGGGACCCGGGCGACGGCACCGGCGGCGTCGGTGACCTCGACGGTGAAATCGATGTCGGCGTTCCGGTCGGTGTCCTTCGCCTTTTCCGACTCGTCGTTCTCGTCCTTCTCGTCTTCTTCGTTGGAGTAGTCCTTGGGCTTCGGCTTGTCCTTCGATGCGCACACGTGCAGCACGAGACGGCCATTGGCGGAGGGCTTCAGGTCATCGGGGAGCGGGTCGGGGAGGCGGATGGTGTACGAGGGCGGGGGGGCGTCCTCGGCGGGCGCCGGGTCCTCCTCGTCGGGGTTCCAGCCGATCCAGACGCCGGTGTCGAGGCGCTTCGATGAGCTTCGGTGCGGGATGTCGCCCTCCCGCCACACCACGAGGCGGTTGGTCTCGACCACGCTGCCGGCGACGGTCGCGGTCGTGACGTCGAAGTCCTCTTCGAAGCCGGCGATCTCGTGGAAGGTGGCGTCCTCGTAGCGGGTGATGATCGGGGTGTCCGGGAGCCAATCGCGGGCGACGCGGGCGTCCCGGAACATCGGACGCCACTCGGTGCGGTCCTGAAGGACCGTCGCGAGGAACGCACCGATGTAGGTGCGGGCACAGCGGCGTTGATCTTCGCCGGACATCAGCGCCTTGCGGTTGAGAAGGAGCGCACCGGGCAGGCTGCGGTCGGAGTCGCCCCAGGTCGTGTTGAACTGGCCGTGGTTGGCACGGTAGATCCACGCGCTCGCCTTGAAGCACCCACTGTCCGGGCTCAGCTCGAGCCGGCGGAACAGCCGATCGCCGACGAAGCTCGACACGTCGGCATCGTGACCACCGTGGAGGCAGAGCAGGTTCACGTCCTTCGGCACGCCCGGTCGATCGGCCGGTTTGTACTGCGCGTCGCTCGGCGCGATCGCGACGATGCCGCGGATGCCGAATCCGAACTCGAACTTCACGGAGGCATCGTCGGGCCATCGCTTCAGCCGGTTGAACAGTGCCGCATGCCCCCCCGCCTCGCCGCCACGCGAGTGGCCGATGAGCCCGACCCGATCGAGATCGGCGCGGCCGCGCAGCGGGTGATTCTCATCCGCGTTCCACCGGCGCCACTGCCCGAGGTGTTGCAGGAGCACCCACCCGCGCGCATCGTTCTCGCCACGGAAGCCACCCGCGACCCGGCTGCCGTTCAGGAAGTTCTCGTCGACCGAGCAGAAGATCATCCCGCGGCTCGCGATCAGCTCGCCGAGATAGGCGTACCCCGGGTCGGACCAGTCCGCCATGTGGTGGTTGCCGTGGACGCACAGGACGATCGGGAACGGTCCCTCGCCCTTCGGCATCCAGACCTGGGCGTTCAGCGGGATCTCGCCCGCATGCTCGATGCCCCAGAATCGCGTGCGCATCACGCCCTTCCACCCCTTCGACCACTTGAAGAACGGTTTCGCGTTGACGGTCTCGGTCCGGTACCGAACGCCTTCGCCGAACTCCTCGCGATGTCGATCCTTGCCCCAGCCGTAGGCAAAGCGCTCGACCTCGAACGACCCGCGAGCGCCGGGATCGTCCGCCGTCAACGGGGCCGGCAGCGATGCCAGGTCGATGGTGGCGACCACCACGACATGGTCGTCGGTGCCGGTCTCGCAGACGGTCCACCACGCGACCCAGCCGCCGCCCCCGAGTCCGCCGAGGAAGCAGAGCAGCAGCCACGCCTTCTTGAGGGCACCGGCGCGACGCATGCCTCCACCGGTCGACGCTCCGAGAGCGCCCGACACGAGCGCGGTCACGACGCTGACCACCGCCGCGCTGATCATCGCCATCCGCGGCGACACCCCGACGTAGGTCAACACGAACCCGAGCGCGAGGAGCGCCCCCAAGCCGATTCGTCCGAACACGTCCGTGAGCCGGTGTAGGAGCCAGACCCCCAGCATCAACCCCGGCCAGACCAACAACGACAACAAGAACACGACCGCCGCGCCGAAGGCGACGTCGACCCACTCGCCTTCACCGCTCAGCAGCGTCCATCCAAGCGCTCCCCCCGCCGCAGTCGCGGCGAGGAGTCCCGCGATGGAGATCGTCAAGCGGGCGCGGGTCTCGGGCACGATCCCCCACCAGCACCGAGCCACCCGGCCCTTGAAACGCCGCCACGGGCCGGGACGCCGTCCCGTCACCGGTACCACCGAAGAGGTCGACATGCTCAGTCCCTTTCCGCGTGTTTTCCGGGTACTACCGCCGCCCCCTCGAAGAACCCGTCCGGAGCCGGGCCCCTTCCCAGGACCTCGATCGATCGCAGCGTTTCGCCAGCCAGGGACGCGAGGTCGACAAGAACGAGGTCCGAGCGCGGACCGAAACTCGTGGGCCGGGTCAGGATCCGTCCCGACGCGGTGATGCAGCGCACGTCATACGACCGCAGCTCTCCCGTCCGCCGCCGCGGCTGGATCACCAAACAGCTCCGCTCCGCGAGGAGCGGGTCCGCGAACGTCGCCGTCTGCCTCCAGCCTCCGTCCGTAGTTCCCACGGGCGACACCGTGGCGTTCACGGCGCGCGACTGATCGAGGTCGCAGACGAGGTCCATCGAGCTCAGCTCGAGGTCGACGACCCCCCGGACCGCGCGCATCGAGACCCGGATCCGGCCGGATGCCCGCCCGGCAACCAGCGGAAGCGTGATCGAGGAGACCCCGGGCTTCCAGCGCGCGACGTAGTGGTGATCGCCCAGCTTGATCTGGACCAGCGCGATCCCGCCGACCACCTTGCCCGACAGACGCACCGACAGGATGCCGTCGCCCGGCACGACGAGCCGGTCCGTCGTCACCCATCCAGCGGTCCACGACTTCAGGCGGTGGCGTCCGGGCTTCAGCCGCGAGTTCGGCGCGAACCACGGTCCGCCGCGCGGAATCGGGAGCAGAACCAGGCCGGTATCCGGCAGGGCAAGGAACAGCGCCGGGAACCCGTCGAACGGCCGCGCCGTGGTGAACAGCCGGTGCAGCGGGAACTCCCACGACAACCGGGGTGGCATCGCACGTCCACGCGCAAGCGCTTGCTTCAAGGCGCCCGTGGTCCACCCACCCTTGTCGGCATGGACGTCCGTCGATCCGCCAGTCGCATGGAGGAGCATGCTCTCGAACCCGGGCCACGCGGAGAAACTCGTGCCGACATGTAACGCCTTCGCAGGCCGGCGTACGACCCGCGCCGCCACGAGCGGAACGCCGTCCGGCCCGACCGCGACGCGGAAGTCGAGCCGACGGAGGTCACCCAGACGCGTCATCCAGTCCTGATAGGCGCCTTCGGCCTGTAAGCGCCCGACGTCGATGCCCATGAGGTCCAGACAGTCGCCGCCATCGATCATCTCGCGCACCGTCTTCAGCTGTGAGATGCGATCCCCGTCCGGAACCCGCGTCCCCAACGCATGGGCGATCGCCTCCGCCGCACGGCGCGCGCCCTCCCAGTTCCAGTGGGAGTCGGTGCGGCAGAACAGGATCTCTCCGTCTTCACCCCGCAGGACCGCCAGCAGGTCGAGAACCTCGGCGCCGGTCTCGCCGAGCCGGCCGAGGAGCGCGGTGTGAACGTCGAGCCTCGGGTCGACGCCCGCCGGCAGGTGGTCGGGCAGGGCCGCGCTCTTGCCCGGCAGGGGCACCAGCAACACCTCGGTCCCGTGCGCCTCCAGCCGCCGGACGACGGAGGTGACGAGAGCCGCGGGAAGCGGAACGAGCGCACGCGGATCGTCCTCTGGCCAGGCCACGTAGCTCCGCATGAACAGGAACCCGTCGTTCCCCGCGACGACCCGGTCCCCCGCGTCCCTCGCAAACCGGTACCGCAGCATCGACCACGGCGGGAGCACGACCTTGCGGACGCGGGACGTCCGGTTGAAGTACGTCTCCCACAGGCGCATCGTCGTGCCGTCCCGCCACCGCGCCGAATCCTCACGCTCACGCCACTCCCGCGCCTCCCACCCCAGCAGAGTCGGGAACGGAACCGGCCAGAGCAGGTCTATCAGCCCCGTCCCCGCGCAGAGGAGGGCAAAGAGGAGGACCACGATGGGCGGCCTCAACCGTCCGTGATCGTGCCCGATCTCGTCGATCAGCCCGGCCATGGCCCCATTATCGACCGGGCGTCGCGCGCCGTCGATCATGGCCACAGGAGCAGGCGGGCAGGTCAGAGCCCCAACGTCGTTCGGATCCACGCCCGCACCTCGTCCACGGAACCCAGCTCCCGCTCCTCCTTCGTCCCTCCGGTCTCCACGGTGACCTTCAGCGCGCGAGCGGAGTCCCGACCGTCGGGGCGGGCACGGGTCGCGATGGGGCCGTGGGGGAACGGCGAGTCCGGGTCGGTCTGGTGCCAGCGGAACATCGCCTCGAAGTCCGACAGGGTCCGAGGCGTCGGATCGATGCGGTAGAGGTCGACGGGCTCATCGTCGCCCACCGCCCGCCTCAGGAGGAGCTCGCCGTCAACCGGGAGCAGCCAGAAGACGCCGCCGTCCATATTCACGATCGGCCCTTTCCCGTCGAGCGGCAGAGGCTCCAAGAACGCGCGGCCGAAACCCACGTCACACAGCCAGGGCCGGCCGTCGGCGACGACCCTCAGGCAGAGGTGATCCCGCGGCGGGCCGATCTCCCCGGTGTCCGGACGGACCACTCGGGCCGAGAGACGATCGACCGAGAAGCCCGAAGACTCCAGCAGCCACGCGAAGAAGCCGTTGAGCTCGTAGCAGAAGCCGCCCCGCCGTCGATCCAGGATCTTGTCGGCCAGGGCCTCGAGGTCCAGGGACAGCGGCCGACCGTCGATGATGTCCAGGTTCTCGAACGGGATCGTGTACAGGTGCTGGCGATGCAGCCGAGCCAGACTGGGGTAATCGATCTCGAGGCCATGGGCGGAGACGCCGATGCGGGCGAGATAGCGTTCGATGGATGGCATCGCGCGGCCATTGTGACGCGACCAGGCGCCCGTGTCTCGACTCGATGCTTGCTGTGACCTCTCGCAACACCTACCTTGCCCTCAATGTGCGGGTTCATCGGTATCTTCGGCCCCGAGGGGTCGCACGTGGCCGGCGAGATCTACGAGGGACTGATCGCGGTTCAGCACCGGGGTCAGGACGCCGCGGGGATCATCACCTTCACAGACGCGTTCCACGTCAAGAAGGGGATGGGACTCGTCATCGAGGTGTTCAACGAGCGCAACATGAGCCGCCTCCAGGGAAACCTGGGGCTCGGGCACGTGCGCTACCCCACCGTCGGTGCGGGTGAGGACGAAGACGCCCAACCCTTCCACCACACGTATCCCCTGGGGGTCGCCATGGCCCACAACGGAAACGTGACCAACTTCCAGGACCTGGTGCAGGGGCTGAACCACCGCACCCGCCTCAACTCGAGCTGCGATCTGGAGGTGCTCCTTTGGGTATTCCAGGACCTCCTGGCGACCCGGCTGAAGACGAAGGGCGACATCGAGGCCGAGGACGTCTTCGATGCGGTCAGCGAGGTCTACAAGCGCGTCCGAGGAGCCTACAGCGTCGTTGCGACGATCGCAGACCACGGGCTCGTCGCGTTCCGCGACCCGTACGGCATCAAACCGATCTGTTTCGGAGAGCGCCAGGGCGATGAGGGGACGTCGTACGCGTGTGCGTCGGAGAGCGTCGTCCTGGACGTCAACGGCTACTCCCGCACGCTGGACATCGGCCCCGGGGAAGTGCTGTACGTCGACCAGGATCGCAACGTCCATCACCGCAAGATCGCCGACGAGCCCCATCGCCCCTGCATCTTCGAGTGGGTGTATTTCTCGCGCCCCGATTCGTTCCTCGACGACGTGTCGGTCTACAAGACCCGCAAGCGCTTCGGAGCGGCCCTCGCCCGGCAATGGGTGGCCGGCGGGGCGCCCCTGCCCGACGCCGTCATCCCGATCCCCGACTCCTCACGCGACGCGGCTATGGAAATGGCCAGCGTCCTCGGGGTCCCCTACCGCGAGGGTCTGGTGAAGAACCGGTACATCGGCCGGACCTTCATCATGCCCAACCAGACCGAGCGCCGGTCTTCGATCCGCCGCAAACTCAATCCGATTCCGCTCGAGTTCAAGGACAAGAGCATCCTCCTGGTCGACGACTCCATCGTGCGCGGCAATACGTCGCGCCGGATCGTGCAGATGGCCCGGGACTGCGGAGCCACCAACGTCTACTTCGGCGTCACGAGCCCGCCCCTGGTCGCACCCTGTCCCTACGGCATCGACATGGCGAGCAAGCGCGAGTTCGTAGCCGCTGACCGCACCGTCGACGAGATCGCCACGTTCCTTGGCGTCGATCACCTCCTCTACCTCGACCGCAGCTCCATGAACGAAGCGGCGCGCGCCGGCAACGGCAAGCTCGAGTCGTTCTGCAACGCGTGCTTCACCGGCGAGTATCCCACCGGCGACATCACGGTCGAACGCCTCACCGAGATCGAAGAAGAGCGTCACCGCCACGGGGACAAGGCGCCGACGTTCTGATCTGAAGCCCGGGGAGCACGGACCTCCTCCGTCTTGGGCCCCGGCCCCGGCTTCGCCGCCAGCGCGGACCGTCCGCGCTCCCGGGAGAACCGATCTTGGCTAACGCTGGACCTCGAGGGCGCGGCTGGCGTAGGTCGTGCCCATGTCCGTCACGACGAATTGGGCGTACCAGGTGCCGGAGGTGAGGGTCGCGGGAACACTGCTGGCCGGCACGAAGACCGTGCCCGACGAGTCGACCCTGATCGAGAGGGCGGTGGTCTTCGGTGAGTTCAGGCCGAGGTACATCACGGCGCCGTTGCTGAAGACGCCGCTGAACTCGGGCTGCTCGCTGAGATACAGCGTGCCGGTCGCCGCAGGAGGCAGGTTCGTGGCGTAGAGGAACTCCCGCAGCCCCGGCACGCCACAGCGCCCGATGGTGATCGGTCCGTAGAGCGACGTGGATTTCCCGAAGCGGCGTTCGCGGCGATCGGGCGTGCGAAACGCCATGACGCGAGTCTGCAGGTCGCACCAGAGCACGCCGTTCTTGGGGAGGATGCGCACCTGGATCACCGACTTGCCGCGCGTGAGGGCCGGATCGACGTTCAGTGTGACATCGGTGTAGCGGTTGTAGACGTTGGAGCCGGATTCGAAGAGCGATCCCGCGTCGACGCCGTCGACCTGAACCTCCGCCTCCTTGGGGCCTTCTTCCATTCCCCAGTCGAAACGCACGACGAGCCGCACTCCCTCATTGTCCGGCGGGACGTGCGCCGTGTACTCGATTGAACCCTGGTTCACGAGGTAGCCGCGCTCGTAGAACTCCGCAGACGACGTGTCGCCCATGTAGTGATCCGTGAGCGAAACCGGAGCGGCCGGGGCCCCGTTGACGGAGTAGCCATGCCAGGCTTCGGAACCACTCTCGCCAGCGTCGATGACGTCCACGAGCTCCATGGCAGGGCGGCCGGGATCACCGCCGTAGAAGAACACCGCCGATCGGTACCAACCGTCCGCATCGTTCTCCGGCCCGTGCTCGAACCGGATGCGGTAGTCGCGATGGAACGCTCGCCGATCCACGGCGAAGACGCGGTACATCGATCGGGCATTACCGCGGAACGGGCTGCTGATGGAGATCTGCTCCGAGTTGCCGATCGTGGCTCTGGAGAATCGCCGGTCGGATCGGCCGCCGTACCAGGCCCAGCCGAAGAACACCTCGGTCGCCGAGTCCTGCATCGGGTGCAGGATACCGTCGACGAACTCCCGGCCGTCCCCTTCCAGATGATCCTGCCGGTCATTCGGGTTGTTGGGGCTCATGCCGGACGGATCACTCCGATCGATCATCGTCTCGAGGACGACCGCCGCCACGCGCCCGCGACGTCCAGAGACGTCGAGCGCCCGGTAGTCCACGCCAGTCGTGGTGGGCCTCTCCTCCTTGGCCTGCGCACAAAGGTGGCCGAACGGCTCCGGATAGTCGCCGGGGGTGGCCGACCACTGGACGGCGACGGAATGTTGGGTCTCCCCGGTGTTCACGATGCGCACGTCTGCCGAACTCCGGAACGGCTGCGGGAACCAGTTCCAGCCCGTGCGATCTCCGTCCATGCCGAAGAAGACCGCGTTGATCGGATACACGGGATACGACGCACCGCAGAACATGCCGAGCGGCACCGCCAGGGACGGGCTGGCTTCGCCGTCCCAACGCGTCTCGATCCAGAGATCGCGCCATGCTTCGGCCGAGCTCACGACGAACCGCATGCCGAAGAAAGCGCCCGCGCCCTTGATCCGGGTGACCTGGACTTCGCCTCCTGGGATGAAGTCCGCGGCAACGGGCCCCTGCCAATTCAACGGTTGGGAGTCGTGCGGATAGTCGCCCTGCAGACCGAGCTTCTCCGCCCAGTCCGCGCCACTGGGGCCGTCACTCCCCTTCACGAATGCGCACTTGAAGAACCGCGGCGCGTCGAATGTCGGCGTGCCGTTCGACCAGCGGTGCCCCGAGATCTTGATCTCGTTGTCCCAGCTGAGGGTCGCGTGGGAGTTGAAGCCGCCGGCCGCATCCCACACCAGTGGCCCTTCGAACGGGGCTGTGGTGCCGTTGAAGATATCGACCACGTTGATGGTCATGGCCGGCGTGCTCAGATCGTCGATGAAGATGTCGTAGTCGTAGTCTTCGTTCTCGAAGCTGAACGCGGACGTCGTCTGCGAGAGGAACGTCTTGTAGAACAGGGTGAGCGTCCCCGGGCCCTTCTCATGGAAGATGACCCAGCGTGATGACTCGGTGTACGGCCAGTGCTTGTCGTTTGCGCTGTAGCCGGGGAGCGTGAGGACGTGCCCCCCGATGAACCCGTCGTTGTTCCCGCCGGTCGGGTCGACACTCGAGACGAGCCGTGCCTCCTCCATCAACGGCGGAAACGTCGCGAAACGGCCGGTCAACGAAGTCACGGTGATGGGCTGCGACCAGAGCGTCGCGGCCAGGATCGGCAGCGTCAGGAGTTTGAAGGCGCAGCGTCGGCCCGTCAGGGTCATCTTCAAACGGCGTCCAGGTTTGGGGGGTTGAGGCGAGGGAACGCTTCGGAGCTCGGCGCGAACTCCATCTCAACGGCCCTCTGATCAGAACGGAATCCCCGTTGGCTTTCAATCGAAAACAGAGGTCGCCAGCCGAACTCGGCACGAAAAACCGTGACGTGACGGTCGGTTCGGCCACGGAGCTCTCGAAACGGCGGACGAGGTGAGCCCCTCGGTAGGTGGTGAGACAGCCCCTCTTTCCTTCGGAGGGCGGATCTTCCCCGGGCCGCCATCGTCTCCAGATCAGCGACGGCGAGACCTACGACGCCGATCCGTATTCATCGACGTGCCGGAGGCGGGGCTCAGGGACCTCGTCATCCGCCGCGGGCGGAAGCGGAGAAGATGACGATCATCGTTACAGACGATCATCGGTACAGCTCCCGGTGGTGATACAAGAGCCACTCGCTCAGGTACACGGCCATCATCTCGTGACCGCGATCGTTGAGGTGGCCGTCGATCTTGAAGAAGAACGACCCGAGGTTGGGCGCGTCGCGCAGATCGATGAGGGGCTGGCCTGCGGCCTCGAGGTGCTCGATCAGCGCGGGGAACGCCTCGCCGGTGCTGGCCGGAATGTGGACGAACACCAGCGGAACGCCCGCGTCCTTACCCGCCTTGATCATCCGGTCGAGCAACGCGGCGTTCAGCGCCCACCACTGTCCGGTGCCGTGGCGTCGCGCCAGGGTCCGGCGGGCGCGAACGCCGATTCCGTACAGCCGTGACCGGTTCTGGAGCCAGTCGCCGAGGGCGCCAGGGCGGTCATCGGCGGTCCGGCGGCGCAGGCGCCCGGCGTCCATTACGAAACACGGCTTGTTGAAGCCCTCGGTACGACGAAACGCATCGAAGGACCGATCGAAGTCGTCGAGAACCAGGCCGACGATGACGAGCTTCGCCTTCCACGGAAGTGCGCGGTCCTCGAGGCAGAGAGCGATCTGGTCGAGGCCGAACCCGGGCAGGCCGAAGGTGCGGACCCGGACGCGGGCATTGAGGCGCTGCAGAAGGGCTGGGAGCGTCTTCTGGTAGGGCACACCGAAGCCCCACACGAAGGAGTCGCCGACGATCGCAACGGAGTGCTTCCGGACGGCCGCGTATCGGTCGGGTGTCGTTCCAACGCGAAAACCGTCGCGGTCCGCAACGTAGAGGACTTTGCGGCCTTCGGTGGTCGCCGTGAAGCGCACGTCGCCCTTCATACGCCAACCGATCTGCTCGTCGGGCACGAAACGCTCGCTCTCGCGATCCTCGTGCTCCCCCACGTAGGTCCGCACCACGGGCGGGAACTCGTCCACCATCCGCAGACCGATCTCCGCCGCGACCGCGACGACGAACAACGCCAGGGCCAGGACCGCGAAGCGCGTCAGCAGGCGGCGAAGCCAACGCGGCCGCTTGCTCTCGTCCCTCTCCTTCGCTTCGCTCATCTCATCCCCCCGCAAGAACGGCCTTCATGACCGTACCCGTGAGGTCGCGCATCCCAATGCCGGTCAGGTTCGACATGCACGCAACCACGAGCCCCGAGTCCGGCATGATCGCCAGATAGGTCGACGTCCCGGACTGACTGCCACTGTGCGCGATGAGACGTTGTCCGCTCGCGACGCCGACATTCCAGCCGAGCCCGTATCGGATCTCCTCGCCGCTCGCGGTCTTCTGACGGGTCCATATCGCCTCGCGGGTCTTGCGGGAAACGAGCTTGTCGCTGAGCATCGAAAGCCCGAAGCGCACGAGGTCCGGCGACGTGGAGAGGAACCCGCCACCGGGGACCTTCATGGTCGTGTCGTGGAGATCGGCGTTGAAGATCATGCCCGGCTTGTAGATCTTCTTCGCGAACTCCGGAAGGAGCATCCAGCGACGCCGGTCCAGCTTGGTGTAGCCGCGGGCGCGGTTCTTGATCACGAGGTGGTGCACATCGGGGAGGGTGTACTTCATCTCCGCCGGCGACCACACCTGGTTGCCCATGTAGCTCTGGAAGAGCTGCCCCGACGCCTTCTCGACGGCCAGCCCGAGCAGCGTATACCCGTAGGTCGTGTAGCTGAAGCGCGTACCCGGTTCGGCGACGAGCGGATCGTCCTGGAAGAGCTCGAGCGTCGAGCCGAGCGTGGTGTAGAACTTCGTTCCGCTGGACTCGCCAGGACGCTGGTAGTGGCGGACGCCACCCAGGTGCGCGAGGAGCTGGCGCGCCGTCATCTTCCACTTCTTCTGCGGCCACTGCGGAACGTAGTCGCGGATGTCGGCATCGAGGTCGAGCTTGCCCTTTTCGGCGAGCTGCATGACGGCGACCGCCGTCATCGACTTCGCGATGGACGCGGTACGGAACCGGGTATTCGGAGTTGCCTTGACGTCGTTCTCGAGATCCAGGAGACCGAACGCGCCAGCGTACCGGACCTTGCCGTTCCTCCCCACGGCGACCGTGATCGCGGGAATCGCCTTGGTCTTTCGTTCCGCTTCAGCAGCCTTGGCGATCGCCGCGCAGACGGGCGCCGGAAGATCCCGCGTTTCCTGCGCAACGACGACCGGAATCAAGACCACGAGAACGCAGATACAACGCATGCTCGACCTCCCTGACTGGAGCGCGCATTCTACGGCACGTGCACCGATCAGGTACGCTGCCGCCATGCTCCGGATAGCCGCCCTCCTGCTCCTCATCGCGGGCCTCGGCGCCGCTCAGACGACGCCCGTCGTCGCCACCCACTACTTCTACTGGTACCGCTGGCCGGACCAGCACTTCCCGCGTGTCGGTGACCACCACTCCGAGGGGCACACCCACCCTGTGCCGGACCCGGAGTCGGTCGACTACGGAAAACCCGAGTGGCACGCGCGACAGCTCGCCGACATGCGGGCCGCGGGGATCGACATCGCGCTTCCGGTCTACTGGGGGTTCCCGTCGACGAGGCTTCCGAAGGGACTTCGCTGGACGAACGACGGCATCCCGCCGATGGTGAAAGCGGCGTTGGCGCAGGAACCGGGCGGGGTGAAGATCGGCCTCTTCTACGACACATCGACACTGCACAACCGCGTGCGGCGAACCACGCCGATGGCGAGCCGCGCCGACCTGACCACCCCGCGCGGGCAGGCTCTGTTCTGCGGCACGGTGGTCGGGTTCTTCGAGATGATCCCCGAGAAGCTCTGGGGCCGGATCCACGGACGCCCACTGGTCGTTCTCTACTCGAGCGGATTCGCCGAACGCTGGGACGAGGACCTCGGGCGCCACCTCCGGGAAGCGTTCGCGAAGCGGTTCCCGGGTGAGACGCCGTTCCTGGTCGCCGACGCGAGCTGGGGCGAGGTCGGACAGGACCGCCGGACGCAGTGGGGGGCCGCCCTCAACGGACCGAGCCTGTTCCCCGGCGTCGCGCAGATCGGTCCCGGATACGACGACCGTCCCGTTCCCGGCCGCTTCACGCCGATCCGCGAGCGTGAGCACGGTCGGTTCTACGAACACGCGTGGCGCGCGACCCTCGCTCACCGGCCGGAGCTCGTGCTCCTGGAGACGTGGAACGAGCTGCACGAAGGCACGGAGATCTGCCAGACGCTCGCGACTGGACGCCGCTATCTCGACCTCACGCGCACCTGGTCGGATCGCCTGCGCTCCGGCGCGCCTCCGGGCCCGGAGATCGCGCTGAAGCACCGGGACCCGACACCGCGCGCCGACTTGAGCTGGGGCAGCGAAGTCGCGGGGGGGACGCCCCGGGTCCGGATGGACTACGCGCAGGAAACCCAATCAGGGCTCCGCGAACGCCCGTGGGCAGATGGACCGGTCGTGCGTCGCGAGAAGCGCCTGGTATCCAACGGCAAGCCGAGCGCCGGCGTGCGCTACGTGTACTTCCAGATCGGCGACCGGTGGCGCTTCAATCGCCCCGCCCCCGGTGACCGCTACGAGCTGGTCGTGACGACAGCGTCCCCGTGCCGGCTCCGCTGCGAATTCGACGGCTTCGACTCGGCAGCGCCGGTCGAGGGTGCGTACACCTCGGCGACGATCGCGGGATCAGATGGTCGAACGCCCAGAACGCGCCACATCTTCCATCTCAACGGTGCGCGATTCGCCAACCGCCAAAACGGCGGCAGCGACTTCCGACTCCTGGTGGCCGGAGAGACGGTTGCCATCGAGAAGGTCGTCGTCGCACCGCGGAAGCCACGACGACCCGACATCGTCGTCATCATGGCGGACGACATGGGTTGGTCCGACATTGGTTGCTACGGCAGCGAGATCAAGACGCCCAACCTCGACGCGCTGGCGAAGGCCGGCCTGCGATACACCCAGTTCTACAACACCAGCCGCTGCTGCCCGACGCGCGCGACGTTGCTGACGGGTCTCTACGCACATCAAGCCGGCATCGGCCACATGATGAGTGACCGCGGTCACGACGGGTATCGCGGCGACCTGAATGCGCACTGCGTCACCATCGCGGAGGTGCTGAAGCCCGCGGGGTACGGCACGTACATGTCCGGCAAGTGGCACGTCACGCCGCACGTCAGCCCGGACGGTCCGAAGCACAACTGGCCCCGTCAACGGGGATTCGACCGCTTCTTCGGGACCATTCACGGTGCCGGATCGTTCTACGACCCCAATTCGCTCACGCGAGACAACACGCAGATCACGCCGGACGACGGGTTCTACTACACCGACGCGATCAGCACCGAAGCAGTGAAGTCGATCGAGCAGCATGCTGCGAAGCGAGCGGACGACCCGCTGTTCCTCTACGTCACGTACACCGCGCCGCACTGGCCGCTGCACGCGTTGCCGGAGGACATCGCGAGGTACGACGGCGTCTACGACGACGGCTGGGACACGATTCGCCAACGACGCTGGGCGCGCCAGAAGAAGCTCGGTCTCATCGACCCGAGGTGGCCGCTGACCGATCGCGATCGCGGCGTCCCCGCGTGGTCGGACACGAAGGACAAGCCCTGGCATGTTCGCCGGATGGAGGTCTACGCGGCGATGGTCGATCGCATGGACCAGGGTATCGGCCGCATCGTGGACGCGCTGCGGAAGTCGGGCCGGCTGAACGACACGCTGATCCTCTTCCTCGCCGACAACGGCGGTTGCGCCGAGGAATACGGGAGCCGCGGGCCGGTGAAACCCGACCCGAAGCGACCCGCGCCACTCCGACCCATGGGCAAGGACGAGCTCCAGCGCGCGATGCAACCGCGCGTGACCCGCGACGGTCGTACCGTCCGCACGGGGCACGGGGTCATGCCCGGCCCCGCCGACACCTACATTGCGTACGGCAAGGGCTGGGCCAACGCATCCAACACCCCGTTCCGCATGTACAAGCACTGGGTCCACGAGGGCGGCATCGCGGCGCCGCTGATCGCGCATTGGCCGAGGCGCGTCCACCGGTCCGGTCAACTCGAGGCACAGCCCACGCACCTCATCGATCTCATGGCAACGTGCGTCGACCTCGCGAACGCCACCTACCCCAAGCGCCGCGGCGACGCGGAGGTCCGCCCGATGGAGGGCTTGAGCCTGGTGCCGACCTTCGTCGGCGACCGCCTGAACAACCGCGCCCTGTTCTGGGAGCACGAAGGCAACCGCGCCGTCCGACAGGGCCGCTGGAAGCTCGTCGCCCGCGGCGCACGCGGCCCCTGGGAGCTGTACGACCTCGAGGCCAACCGCACCGAGACCACGGACCTCGCGAAGACGAACGCCGAACGCACGCAGTCGATGGCCGCCCTGTGGCACCGGTGGGCCGAGCGTTGTCACGTCCTCCCCGTGAATCCGCAACGCCGGGAGTCTCGTCCGAGCTTCTCCACACAGCGACGCTTCGACCTCGGCCCCACCGCCGATCTCCCGCGGAACCGCGCCCCGTACGTCAAGGACCGCGGCTTCACCATCACCGTCGACATCACCAAGCCCGGCCGCAGCGGCGTCCTCGTCGCCCAGGGCGGCAGCAGCCACGGCTGGTCACTCCATCTCGAGGACGGACGCCCGGTGTTCTCCACCCGCCACGGTGGCCGCCTCACCGAGATCAAGTCGAAGCAACCGCTGACGAGCAATCGCATCCAGGTCCGCCTGCGCCGCTCCGGGAAGATCACCATCACCGCCGGTGACCAGCAGGTCGCCCGCGGCGACGCCGGTCGCGGCCTCGTCGCCATGCCCGCCGACGGCCTCCAGGTCGCCCGCGACCTCAAGGGTCCGGTCGGCCGCTATCAAACCGCACACCCGTTCGACGGCACGGTCGCCAAGGTCGTCATCGAACTCGACATGGAGAAGTAGTCCCGTCTCGTGGGAGCGCGGACCTCCTGTACCGTTTCAGCGTCTCTTCGAGGGTGGGATTATCCTTCGCGGGAGACCCGGCTGATCCACCGAGAGGACCTGGACTCTCC